>CALBVK010000307.1 GCA_937969345.1 uncultured Acidimicrobiales bacterium | reverse complement strand
CGAGCAGAGCGCCGGCCTGGACGGTTCGAGCGGTTCGGAGGGCAGTAACTCCGCCCATATCGAGGACGCCGGCCTGGACGGTTCGAGCGGTTCGGAGGGCAGTAACTCCGCCCATATCGAGGACGCCGGCCTGGACGGTTCGAGCGGTTCGGAGGGCAGTAACTCCGCCCATATCGAGAACGCCGGCCTGGACGGTTCGAGCGGTTCGGAGGGCAGTAACTCCGCCCATATCGAGGACGCCGGCCTGGATGGTTCGAGCGGTACGGAAAGCAGCGGGGAGCGCACATGAAAGCACCAGAGTCTGACGGGTTGCCGTCTCGTCCGTTCGAGATGGTTACCGACTTTGAGCCTGCGGGCGATCAGCCTGCGGCGATTGCTGGGCTTGCTGAGGGCATCGAGCGGGGCGATAACTTCCAGACGCTGCTCGGCATTACCGGTTCGGGTAAGAGCGCAACGATTGCGTGGACGATCGAGAAGGTCCAACGTCCGACCCTGGTGATTGCGCCGAACAAGTCGTTGGCGGCACAGTTGGCGAACGAGTTGCGCGAGTTCTTTCCGAACAACCGTGTCGAGTATTTCGTCAGCTATTACGACTACTACCAGCCCGAGGCCTACATGGCCTCGAGCGACACCTACATCGAGAAGGACTCGTCGGTGAACGACGAGATCGACCGGTTGCGTCATTCGGCGACGTCGGCGTTGTTGACCCGTCGAGACACGATCGTCGTTGCGTCGGTGTCGTGTATTTACGGTCTTGGTGCGCCAGAGGAATACGAGGCGCTGTTGTTGACGCTGAACGTCGGTCAGGAGATCGACCAGCGCGAGATTCTTCGCAAGCTCGTCGACATGCAATACGAGCGAAACGATATGAACCTGGTGCGGGCCAAGTTCCGAGTTCGCGGCGACACGATCGAGATCCACCCCGCCTATGACGAGACGGTTGTTCGCGTCGAGATGTTCGGTGATGAGATTGAGTCGATCACGCGCATCGATCCGCTTACCGGCGAGCGGGTAGCGACGCTCGAAGACGTGAGCATCTTTGCGGCTACGCATTACGTCGCGGGCGAAGAGCGTCTGCGCAATGCGATCGTTGGGATCGAGGAGGAGCTGCAGCAGCAGCTGGCGACGTTCGAGGAAGAGGGCAAGTTGCTCGAGGCGCAGCGGCTTCGCATGCGCACGCAATACGACCTCGAGATGATGGCTGAGGTCGGTTATTGCAATGGCATCGAGAACTACTCGATGCATCTCGATGGCCGTTCACCGGGCGAGCGTCCGTTTACGTTGCTCGATTACTTCCCCGACGACTACTTGATGGTGCTCGACGAGTCGCACGTTGCGGTGCCGCAGATCCACGGGCAGCATGCCGGGGACCGCAGTCGTAAGGACATTTTGGTCGAGCATGGTTTCCGATTGCCGTCGGCGATCGACAATCGTCCGTTGCGTTTCGATGAGTGGCTCGAAGTGGTCAATCAGGTCGTCTTCTTGTCGGCGACGCCTGGCCCCTATGAGCTGGACGTGTCAGACAACGTGGTCGAGCAGATCGTTCGCCCGACGGGCCTTATCGACCCAGAGGTCGTGGTGCGTCCAACCAAGGGGCAGATCGACGACCTCGTCGAGATGATTCGGGGGCGCGCCGAGCTCGATCAGCGTGTTCTGGTGACGACGTTGACGAAGAAGATGTCCGAGGACCTGACCGACTACTTGCTCGAGTTGGGGCTTCGAGTGCGGTATTTGCACTCGGAGGTGGACACGTTGGAACGGATCGAGATCTTGCGGGATCTTCGACTTGGCGAGTTCGATGTGTTGGTCGGCATCAACCTGTTGCGAGAGGGTCTCGACCTTCCTGAGGTGTCGCTCGTGGCGATTCTTGATGCCGATAAGGAAGGGTTCTTGCGCAGCGAGACGTCGCTGATTCAGATGATTGGCCGTGCGGCTCGAAACGTCGACGGTCAGGTCGTCATGTATGCCGACAAGATTACCGATTCGATGCAGCGGGCGATCAGCGAGACGATGCGTCGGCGTGGTCTGCAGATCGAATACAACGAGAAGCATGGCATCAACCCGCAGACGGTTCGCAAGGCGGTTACCGACATCTTGGCGATGCTTCGCCCAGCGGCGGAATCCACGGCACCTCGACCGGGCAAGGGCAGCCGCAATCGTGGGCTCGATGACAATCGGCGTGTCGTTCAGACCGACGGTATGGGTCAGTCCGATCTAGAAAAGCTCATACGTACCCTCGAGGAGGAAATGCTCGAGGCGTCAGGTGAGCTGAAGTTCGAATACGCTGCACGACTCCGCGATGAGATCAAGGATCTCAAGCGTGAGCTGCGCGAGATGGTCTAGGACCGAGAGAGTAGTGGTTGAGTAATGGCAGATCGTTTGGTGGTCCAAGGTGCGCGCGAGCACAACCTGCGCAACGTTGACATCGACCTCCCGCGTGACAAGCTCATCGTGTTTACGGGCCTGTCGGGGTCGGGGAAGTCATCGCTTGCTTTCGACACGATCTACGCGGAAGGGCAGCGTCGTTACGTCGAGTCGCTGAGCGCCTATGCGCGCCAGTTCTTGGGTCAGATGGACAAGCCCGATGTCGACTTCATCGAAGGGCTATCTCCGGCCATTTCGATCGATCAGAAGAGTGCGTCGCGCAATCCACGCTCCACCGTCGGCACCGTGACCGAGGTGTATGACTACCTGCGTTTGCTGTTTGCCCGTATCGGCGTGGCCCACGATCCCGAGACGGGGGAGCGGCTCGAACGCCAGACTCCCCAGCAGATCGTCGACCGTGTTCTGCAGATGGAGGAAGGCACCCGTTTCCAGGTGCTCGCTCCCGTCGTCCGCGGCCGGAAGGGCACCTACGACACGTTGCTCGGCGATCTCGCTGGGCAGGGCTTTGCGCGCGCCATCGTCGACGGCGAAGCGATCGAGCTGGACCAGCTCGACGATGTCGAGTTGGAGCTCGAGCGGTATGAGACGCACACGATCCAGGTCGTGGTCGACCGTCTGGTGTTGCGCGACGGTATCGATCGTCGATTGACCGAATCGATGGAAACGGCCTTGCAGCTCGCCGATGGCATCGCCGAGATCCAGATCATGCCGGCCCGCGACGATGACGCAGAGCCCGAGACGGTCGTGTTTAGCCAGCACCTGTCCCGTCCGTCCGATGGCAAGTCGTTCGAGGAGCTCGCCCCCCGCAACTTCTCGTTCAATTCGCCCTATGGAGCGTGTTCGCACTGCGACGGTCTTGGCACGGTCTTCGAAGTCGACGAACACCTCGTGGTTCCCGACCCTGAAGCCTCCATCAATGATGGTGCGATCACCCCGTGGGCCGGCGGTCGAAGCCGATACTTCAGCCGGCTGGTCGAGGCGGTTTGCGACGACAAGGGCATCGACCCCGACATGCCGTGGGAGAAGCTTCCGGCAGCGCATCGCAAGCTGTTGCTGCGCGGTGGTATGAAGCAGCGCATCACGGTCCAGTACAAGAATCGCTTTGGCCGCTTGCGCACCTACGACGCGAAGTTCGAGGGTGCAATTCCGTACTTGCAGCGACGGCACGAAGAGTCCGAATCCGATAGTCAGCGCGAGCAGATCGAGGGCTACATGCGCACGGTGCATTGCCCGCACTGCGATGGCGCTCGTCTCAATCCGCTGTCGTTGGCCGTGACGATCGACGGTCACACGATCCACGATGTGTGCTCGATGTCGATCGGCGAGGCCGCAAAGACGCTCAACGATCTGCACCTGAGCGATCGCGACATGATCATCGCCGAGCAGGTCGTCAAAGAGGTGAACGCCCGTATGGGCTTCTTGCTCGACGTCGGTCTTGACTACCTGTCGCTGTCGCGGAACGCCGCGACCCTCGCCGGTGGCGAGGCCCAGCGAATTCGCCTCGCCAGCCAGATCGGCAGTGGCCTCGTCGGCGTGCTTTACGTGCTCGACGAGCCATCGATTGGCCTGCACCAACGCGACAATCAGCGTCTGATCGAAACGCTGATCCGCCTTCGCGACATTGGTAACACCGTGATCGTCGTCGAACACGATGAAGAGACGATCGCTATTGCCGACCACGTGGTCGACATTGGCCCGGGAGCTGGCGAGCACGGTGGTGACATCGTCCACTCCGGGACGGTTAAGGGGTTGCTGCGCAACAACAAATCGATGACCGGCCAGTACTTGTCGGGGAAGCGGTCGATTCCGGTTCCCGAAAAGCGGCGCTCGCCCAAGGAGGAGTCCATCTGGATTCGTGGCGCACGCGAGAACAACCTGCAGAACGTCGACGTCGAGATCCCGCTCGGTGTGTTCGTTGGGGTCACCGGTGTGTCGGGTTCGGGTAAGTCGTCGTTGATCAACCAGATCCTGCTGCCGAGCCTGATGCAGAAGATCTACAGCTCGAAGATGCCACCGGGCCTGCACAAGAAAGTGGAGGGAACCGAGGCAATCGACAAGGTGATTGCCATCGACCAGTCGCCGATTGGGCGGACGCCGCGGTCGAACGCTGCGACGTACACCGGTGTGTTCGATCACATTCGAAAGCTGTTCGCACAAACGACCGAAGCTAAGGTCCGCGGATACCTACCCGGTCGTTTTAGCTTCAACGTCAAGGGTGGCCGATGCGAGGCGTGCTCTGGCGATGGCACGATCAAGATCGAGATGCACTTCCTTCCCGATGTGTACGTGCCGTGTGAGATTTGTAAGGGCAAGCGGTACAACCGAGACACGCTCGACATCTTGTTCAAGGGGAAGAACATCGCCGAGGTGCTCAACCTGCCTATCGAGGAAGCGCTGACGTTCTTTGAGAACCAGCCGCCGATCGCTCGTCATCTGCAGACGTTGGTCGACGTCGGCCTCGGGTACGTGCGTCTCGGTCAGCCGGCTCCGACGTTGTCGGGTGGCGAGGCCCAGCGCGTCAAGCTCGCCTCCGAGCTAGCCAAGCGTTCCACGGGCCACACGATGTACATCCTCGATGAGCCCACCACCGGTCTGCACTTCGAGGACATTCGCCGGTTGCTCACCGTGCTGAGTCGTCTCGTCGATCAGGGCAACTCGGTGTTGGTCATCGAACACAACCTCGACGTCATCAAGACCGCCGATCACCTCATCGATATGGGGCCAGAGGGTGGTACAGGCGGAGGCAAGGTGCTCGCCGAGGGCACACCGGAGTTCATTGCCACGATCCCCGAGTCGCATACCGGTCGTTTCCTCGCAAAGCTCTTGTAGCGCTCATCATTTCGGTCGGTACGTCGATCGGAATGGGTGGATTCTGAACGCGCCACGGACGGTCAAACGCTGCTCCGCCGATACCCGTGGACGGTCGTCGCGCTGCTCTCGTCGGTGGGGTTGCTTATTGGGTTTGTGCGAAACGCCCTTGCCGAGGGCAAGTTCGGCATCGATTTCGGAGTGTTCTACACCGGCGGTTCGTTGATCTCGTCGGACGGTTTTGCCACCGCCTACGACACCGAGCAGTTCACCGAAGCCCTAGCGACGGACCTGTTCCCGTCGCTCGCCGGGACCACGATCGTTTCACACTTCATCAGTACGCCAACCTTTGGCTGGTTCGCTCAGGCGCTGAGCTGGTTGCCGTTTCGGCCTGCGTTGGCCTTGTGGCTAGCCGCCGGGGCTCTCGCGCTCGTCTGGTCGGTGCGCTTGTTGCGCCTCCCGATGTGGGTTGTTGTCGCGCTGATGGTGAGTCCGGCGATGACCTTTAACACGATCCTGGGGCAGACCGGCCCGTTCGTTCTGTTGCTCTTCGCTGCCCTGCATCTGGCCGTGGTCGACGATCACCGCATTCGTGCGGGGCTCCTCGCTGGACTCATGATTCTCAAACCGCCGCTGGCCCTTGGCTACGGCTTGGTCTGGCTGGTGCAGGCAAAGCGGTACAGAACGTCGATGGCCACCGCCGCCGTCGTTGGCGTGGTGCTGTCGTTGCCGACCGTGCTTTCCGGAGCCGGCCCATGGCGAAGCTTTGTCGAGGCGATGGGCGAGCGAGCCGATGCCGAGGGTGGCTGGTCGCAGCAGTCGCAGTCGGTTACCGAGTTCTTGAAGTTGCTTGCTCCACAGTCTCCGTCATCGGTGACGCTTGTGTTCTGGGGCCTCGGTCTGCTCGCATCGCTCGCCGTGGTCTTGGCGGGTCACCGGCGCTTTGCCGGCGACGTCGAGGCAATGTCGGCGGTTGCGGTGGTGGCGACCGTGGTCGGCTCGCCCCACTTGCTCGTGTACGACACGTTTATCTTGTTGGTCCCGGTCGCGGTGGCTTATCGACGTGGCCTGCTCACCGGGGAGCGAGCGGGCATACTCGCTGCGTTATACAGCGTCTCGATCGCGTTCGGTCCGGTGCTGTTCTTTGTTCAGTACGACGTCATTGGGCGCGGCCTGTCGCCCGAACTTCCCGCATTGCTGTTTAGCTGCTGGTTGTTGCTGCGGTGGGAGGACGAGTCGTCGGTACCGACGGCGCCGGAATCAGTCGCGGTACTGACGGATGCGTGAACCATCGATCGTGAGCGCAAGCACCTGATCGTCGGCCATCAGGCGTTCGTCGACTGCCTGTAGCGCAGCGTTGGCGAAGTCGCCAGGGAGATCTGCGGCGAAGCGGCCAGCGAGTGTTCCCCAGCCGTTCTGTACGGAAACCGTGAGGGCGCCAACGAGGGCGTCCTGAGCCCATACGCCCCACGTGCGGCGTGCAGCATCGGTGAGCGGAAGAGGTTCTGGCAGGTGGCCGATGTTCTCGGTGAGCGACCCGATCGACGATTCGATGTTGCCGCGAGCCACGCGCAGCCGAAGCGCGTTGGTGTTCATGGTCGGCTTGTCGTGGGCGATGAGATCGTTCCATGGGGTCATAGGGTCGCCGCCGGCGCTGTTGAGAATCGCCGTAAGGCGGTCGATCGAGGCCGCGTCGGTGACCCGCCAGTCGTGGTCTTCGTAGTCGCCGGGGGCCAGGACTGCTTGCAGGTTGTAGTTGGCCGGGCGGCGTTGCACGAATGTCGTGACGCCCGCACGTTCGCTCGGGCTGGTCGCTTGTTCGGCAGCATCGAGGAGGGCGTCGGAGCGGATGACCTCGACGTCGAGCCCGCTCGGGTGCGTGCGCAGCAGGGTGTTCGACGTGTAGTCGGCGCCAGTCGCGAGGTGATGTGCGACAACGTCGGAGACGAGCTGTCGGTCGAGGAACGGCGAGTCGGCGGTGACCCGAACCAGGTGCTCGGCGGGATAGTCGGCAATGACCTCAACAAATCGCGCCAGCATGTCGTCGGATGGTCCGCGTACGGTTGCGGCATCGTTGTTGCGCGCAATCTCTTCGATCTGTTGATCACCCGGCAGGTCCGATACAGCAACGATGAGTGGTCCGTCGGTGAATCCGGCGAGGCGCTGCAGCGCAACATCGAGGACGGTACGTCCAGCGAATGCGGTGAGTTGGCGGTCGCGTCGGTTGGTTCCGTCGTGACCGGCTTGTACGACGAGCAGAATGCTCATGGTGATTTCCTCCTGGAACCGCCCCGTTGGCCTAGTGGCCTACCCGAAGGACTCGGGGCGATGAATTGATTTCGTGCGTGCGGGTACCCTCGTTGTCGCACCCGCTAAGAACCAAAGCCCCAAGTACGAGCGCCACGCTAGCCGGTTAGCGTGGTCATGTGGTTGAACGTCCCCCTGCAGGCTCAATTCCCGATGCTCCGGGCTCGTATCAGTTTCGCGATGGCGATGGGCGAATCATCTATGTCGGGAAGGCGAAGAGCCTCCGTAGTCGCCTGAGCAACTACTTCCAGAAGAACCTGCCGATGCGAACAGCGACGATGGTCCGCACCGCAGAATCGGTCGAGTGGATTCAGGTCGGGAACGAGCTCGAAGCGTTGATGCTCGAGTATTCGCTGATCAAACAGCACCGACCTCGGTTCAATATTCGCCTCGTCGATGACAAGAGCTACCCGTTCCTGGCGGTTACCGAGTCCGACGAGTGGCCCCGGGCGATGGTCATGCGAGGCAAGAAGCGCAAGGGTGTTCGGTACTACGGCCCGTTCGGGCATGCCTATGCGATTCGCGAGACCCTCGACCTGCTGCTGCGCACGTTTCCTGTCCGGACCTGTTCGGACAACAAGCTCGAGCGCCACGCCAAGCTCGGTCGACCCTGCTTGTTGTTCCACATCGAGAAGTGTTCGGGTCCCTGCGTCGGCGAGATCACGCCGAGCGAGTATGACGATTTGGTCAAGAGCCTGGTGTCGTTCCTCGACGGCGACACCGACGATGTCATTGCCGAACTCGAAGGGCGGATGGCCACTGCGGCCGACGCCTATGAGTTCGAGTTGGCCGCTCGTTTGCGGGACCAGCTCGGTTCGGTCCGCAAGGCGATCGAGAAGCAGCAGATGGTCGGGTCGCGCGAGGACAACTTCGATGTCATTGGCATGCACGGCGATGAACTCGAAACCGCGGTGCAGATCTTTTTGGTGCGCCGGGGTCGTGTCGTTGGACGTCGAGGCTTCATTGTCGATCGTGTGGAGGACCTCAACGATGAGGAACTCACGGACAAGGTGCTCGAGGGTGTGTACGCCGAGGAGCCCGCAATGGGGTACCCCAAGCAGGTCTTTGTGCCGATTCCGAGTAGTGACCCCGAGTTGTATTCGGCGTGGATGGGTGAGCTTCGTGGCTCCCAGGTCGAGATACGGGTTCCGCAGCGCGGCGACAAGCGAACGTTGCTCGAAACAGTGACCCGCAATGCTCAGGAGTCGTTCACTCGTCACCGTCTGAAGCGGGCCTCGGATCACAACAGTCGAGCCAGGGCGTTGAACGAGCTTCAGGAGTACTTGGGACTCGAAACATCGCCACTGCGTATCGAGTGTTACGACATGAGCCATATTCAGGGAACCGACTATGTCGGCTCGATGGTGGTGGTCGAGGACGGTCTCCCGAAGAAGAGCGACTATCGCCGATTCAAGATCAAGACCGTCGACGGCAACAACGACTTTGCGGCCATGGCCGAGGTGCTCGAGCGTCGGTTGACGGCGTACGTGATCGACAAGGAGAAGCCGGTCGAGGAGCGGGGTCGCTTTGCGTATCCTCCGAACCTGATCGTCGTCGATGGCGGCAAGGGGCAGCTGTCGGCATCGCTCGAGGTGATCGACGCCATGGGATTGCGTGACGAGATCCCGATCGTGTCGCTCGCGAAGCAGTTCGAGGAGGTGTACGTTCCAGGGCAGTCGGCTCCGGTCCGTATCCCTCGGCAATCTGAAGCCCTCTATCTCTTGCAGCGCTTGCGCGACGAATCTCACCGGTTCGCGATTACCTATCATCGTCAGCTGCGCGGGAAGCGAATGACGAAGAGTGCCCTCGACGATATTCCTGGCCTCGGACCGACCCGTAAGGCTCGTTTGCTGAAGGAACTCGGAAGCGTGAAGGCGGTCAAGGCGGCTAGCGAGGACGAACTTCGAGCGTTGTCATGGCTTCCCGATGAGGTCGCCGTGAATGTTTGGAAGCATCTCCACTCGGCGTAGCGCCATATGCCCCGCTACGATTCGCCTTGATGAGCGAGCCCGACAGCAACGCCGAGGCTGAAGTGCCGGTGACCCGCTGGTCGCGTCGCGCCGAAGATCGCACCACGGGGTCGGCCGAGTTGCCGAAGGAAACAGCAGATCAGTTCGCTTCGCTCGCTGAGCGGGCTGCTCGGTTGGCGCCGCAGAAGACCGTTTCCGTGCGGCGTATCGACGACGTCTTTGCCGAGCCGGAAGCTGCCGATCTCGAGACGGCGGCGCTGCCCAAGCTCGATACCCCCAGTCCTGGCGTACCCGATGTTTCCAGCGTTGAAGTCCCCGAAGGTGAAGTCTCCGAAGGTGATCTTCCCGAAGCCGAAGCCGACAGCGACGGCGACACCATCGAAAGCCTGACCACCGATACCGACGCCACGGACGGCTCGGGGGCGAGTGGCGAGGTTTGGCCCACGTTCGACGCGTCACGGCCGTTGCCGCCCACGCCGGTCCTTCCGACCACGTCTATCGAGCCGGTAGATCTCGAGCCCATAGATCGTGAACCGGCAGAACCGGCAGAACCGGCAGCGTCGGCAGAACCGGGCGAGCCGGTAATGCCCGAGCCGGTGATGCTCGATACGGCATCGGTGCAGGCCACTCCAGCGCCTGAGGTCGCCGAACCTGCCGATCCTGAACTCGCAACGCCCACGGAGAACCGCAACCTCACCGTTGCCCCGATTCAGCATGCAATGCTGCCCGCCGTCGCCGAGCCCGAGCCAACGAGCAACAGGATGGGGCGTGCGCTGCTGGTCATGGCCACCGCACTCGCGGTGCTCAGCGGTGTGCTGGGCGCTCTCTGGTTGCGTGAGCGTTCGGCCTCGGCCGACCTCCGTACTCAGCTTGCTGAGGTCAGTGCCACCGACGAGGTCACCGAGCAAGGGCTTGCATCGCTCAACGACGAGGTGCGGACCCTTCGCCTGCAGAACGATCAATTGCAACAACAGCTCAACGACATGAGTGCGCTGGTGCTCGAACTGCCCGAGGGGCGCGTCACCGAGATTGCCGTGCCGTTCACGCCCCTGTTCGCTGACGAGGAGAATGGCCGCCTGATCGCGATTGGCGAGTCGGGCGAGTACATCACGTGGGGCGAGGGAGCCGACGGCCCGATCACGGACTCGGGGTCGGTGTCGGGCACACCAACGGGGCTCTTTGCCGCAACGCGTAAGGCCTGGGTCAGTACCGAGGCTGGCCGTATCGACGTGCTTTCGCTCGTGGCCGGTGAGCCGGGGCTGCCCTCGGTCGAGTTTGGCCCAACGATGTTTATGGCCGCGGAAGATCGCGGGTACTGGACGTACAACTCGGCGTCGTCCGAGGTCGTTCGCCTTCGCAAGAGCGACGGCGGAATCACCGATTCGGTGAGCGTTCCCGTGCCGGTCGTCGATCTCACGATTGGCGCCGGTTCGGTATGGGCGTTGGGCGATGACGGCCGCGTCTACCGAATCAACACCGCAGACCTCACCGTGCAAGCGGTCGATGCGGGCGAAGACCTGATCGCCGTCACGGCCGGTCCCGATGCACTCTGGACGTTGTCGGCGGCCGATGGTTCG
>CALBVK010000306.1 GCA_937969345.1 uncultured Acidimicrobiales bacterium | reverse complement strand
TCGGCTGCGTTCCTCGACGTCGAACAGGACGAGCTACTTCGCAACGAGTGGCTGTGTCTCGGCCACGTCGATGAAGTCCGCAATGCTGGCGACTTCTTTACGACGGAGATGGTCGGCGAACAGCTCTTGGTTACCCGCAGCCACGACAGCACGGTCCGGGTGCTCTCGAACGTGTGTCGGCATCGTGGAAACCAGGTCGCCGTTGGCAGCGGGTCGGCGAAACGCTTCTCGTGTCCCTACCACCTCTGGACGTACGACAACGGTGGCACCTTGGTGAACGCCCCGCTGATGGATGAGCGGCCGGCCTTCGACAAAGCCGAGTGTTCGCTTCCCGAGTTTGCGTCCACCGTGTGGAACGGGTGGTTGTTCGTGAACCTCAGCGGTACCGCAACCCCTCTTGCGGACCGCCTCGGTGGCCTCGACGAGGTCGTTGCCAACTATCACCCCAACGAGCGTTTCCTGGTCTTCATGGAGGAGGACACGTGGGACTGCAACTGGAAGGCGCTGTTCGAGAACTTCATGGAGGGCTACCACCTCAGCGCCATCCATCCTGAGACGTTGCATCCGGTAACGCCGACCAGGCTGTGCCAAAAGATGGTGTCGGGCGAAGGGTGGACTGGTTACCACGCCTACTACGACCCGAGCTATCCACCGAGGGGTCCGTTTCACCCCGACCTCACCGAAGACGAATGCAACAATTCACCGATGTATGGGGTGTACCCGAACCTGGTCGTGGGTATGGCCACGAACTTCACGTTGTTCATGTGCCTGCGCCCAAACGGGGTCGACAAGGTGAAGATTCGCTGGGGGGTTACCGGGCTCGATGATGACCCGAGCAGCCAGATGGTCCAGGACTACGTGGCGTTGTGTAAGAGCTTCAACGCCGAGGACAAGGTGAAGCTCGAGGTCCTCCAGCAAGCGTTAAACACCAAGACGTATCACGGTGGCCCGCTCGCCCCGGACCCGTATGAAGGCACCATCTGGGACTTCGTGAAATACCTAGCCAGGCATCTGGGTGGACAGCGCCCTTAGATCTCGTCGACGACGGTTGCCTGCATCGCGATGGAATCTCCAAGGTGCACGATTCCGGGGAAATGGCGCATAGCCAAGATGCCATCCATGGTTGCGTGGTAGTCGCGTGGCGGTGTGCCGAGGCGCACGGGGTCATGGACTCGGGCAATGACCTGGCCTTCGGTGATTGGGTCGCCCAATGCGACAACCCACTCGATGAGACCGTCGCTCTCGCTGGTGATGTACGCACCCTCGAGAGGGACATCGAGGTACTGGGTGGGTGCGTCTTCGTTCTCGCCCGCGAGGACCCCTGCGTGTTTCAAGACGTTCCTCACGCCGCGTAGCCCAATCTCGGCCCAGTCCGGCCGGGTGGTTCCCGTGCCGCCGAGCTCGGTGGTGATGAACAGCGTGCCGGACTCTTCGACGTGGGTGTCCCACATGCCGATCGTGTCGATCTCCACCAGCTTGCACGTGTACGGAGCCTTGAACGCTTTTGCGTATTGCCAGCTCTCGTCCTCGTTGGCCTTGTCGGCCAGCACGTGGGTGCACGCCATCGGCACGAACTCGAGCGTCTTGCCACCGTCGTGCATGTCCATGACCACGTCGGCCATCGGCAGCATATAGCGGGCCATATAGTCGGCAATCTTCTGCGTCACGGTGCCGTCGGGGCGGCCGGGGAACATCCGGTTGAGATTGCCCTTGTCGATCGGGGAGGTGCGCGTGCCCGCGGCGAACGCCGGCTGGTTCATCGTCGGCACCACGATGATGCGCCCGGTCACGTCTTCGAGATCGATCGAGCTCACGAGTCGGATCATCGCGAGTGGGCCCTGATACTCGTCGCCGTGGTTGCCGCCCGTCAGAAGCACGGTCGGCCCCTCGCCGTTCTTGATCACGGCTACTGGGATCATCACCGCTCCGTACGCAGAGCCATCGTGGCTATGAGGCAGCTTGAGATGTCCGGTATGAATGCCGTCTTCGTCGAACGGGATGGTCGACGAAACTGGTGAGTCTTGCATGGTGTTGCTCGCGTTCATTGTGGTCAGTCCTTGATGAAGAGTTTGCGGGGCACGTCGGCGAGGGGCTCGCAGCCGTCCTCGGTAATCAGAAGCGATTCGGTGATCTCCATGCCCCAGGTGTCTTGCCATAGCGCCGGCATGAAGTGGAACGTCATTCCGGGTTTGAACACCGTGGTATCGCCCGGACGGATGCTGATGTTTCGCTCGCCCCAGTCCGGCGGGTAGCTCAGGCCAATGCCGTAGCCGGCGCGGCTCTCCTTGTCGTAGCCGTGCGATCGGAGTTCGGTGATGAACGCCGCGTGCATGTCCTCGCAGGTATTGCCAGGTTTCGCCGCGGCCATGCCCGCGCCGATCGATGCGACGAGCGCTGCTTCCGCGTCGAGCCACTCGGGGCCTGGCGTGCCGAGGAAGACGGTTCGGCACAGAGGGACGTGGTAACGCTTGTGGACGCCGGCGATTTCGAAGAACGTCCCGAACCCCGACTGGAACGGTTGGTCATCCCACGTGAGATGGGCTGCGGTGGCGTCGATACCGGTGGGTGCCAACGGGACGATCGCAGGGTAGTCGCCGCCATGCTCGGGTGTTCCCGAAATGCCGGACTGATAGATCTCGGCGATGAGGTCGTTCTTTCGCATGCCGACCTCCATCCGTTCGAGGATGCGCGCATGCATGTTTTCGACGATCTGACCAGCGATGCGCATGTACGCGATCTCCTGGTCGGACTTGACCGACCGTTGCCGGTTGACGAGCCCGGTCGAGTCGCCGAACGTCGCATCAGGCAGGTTGTCGACGAGGGACTGATGTGCCCGAGGCGAGTAGTAGTAGCCGTCCATCTCGGGGGCGATATGGCTGCCATGCCAGCCGCGCTCGGCCAGCCTTTCGGCCAGGTACTCCGACGAATGCCGTTCCGTCGACATCACAAAGTGATCGGGGTACCCAATGATGTCGTCGGCAGGCAGGTATGTGGTGCGGCCTGCGCCGATCGAATCCATGTACCGCCCAAACCAGATGGGGCCCCCGTCGGGGCCGACGATCACACATTGGGGCGTGTAGAACGACCAGCCGTCATATCCGGTAAGCCACGCCATGTTCGACGGGTCCGTCACGATCAGAACCTCTATGCCCACAGCGTCCATCGCCGCCCGAGTCCGAGCGAGACGGTCCTCGTATTCTTCTTGGCTGAAGTGCAACGTGGGTTCCATGCGTGGACCTTAGTCCCAGCCTCCATTGTCGACGGAAGCTGGGATTCAGTGCGCGAATGCGTTCCCCGTTGAGCCACGGCGGGACGCGGCCGTTAGAGTGCAGGCTCACGACGACCTAGCGAGATGTGACGTGGCACCACCAATGCTTGCAGGCGATGTAATCGTCGTTGGAAATGCTTCCGATGACCCGTTCGCTATCGACATCGCCTATGCCCTTGGCCAGTCCGAGGATATTGCTGACCTCATCAGCATGAAAGAGTTCGCCAATAGCGAATTCTGTCCACGGTTCATTTCCGACGAGAGCGATCTGACCGAGGTCGGATATCGCCTCACCGGCAAGACGATCGTCATCGTGAGCACCTCGAGTCTGACCCTGACCCGCAACTCGCTGGCGATGCGAAACCTGCTCATTGCCCGGGCCGCCAAAGACAATGGCGCAGCCGCCGTCGTGCTCGTCGAACCTGACCTGTTCTACAGCGCACAGGATCGCGGGCCACGCCTCGATCAGGGAGCGACCGAATTCGATCGGGATCTCACCGACCTCAAAAAGTTCGACGGCCAACCGTTCTCCTCCCGGCTCTACGCCCAGATGTTGAAGCTCGCTGGCGTCGATCGTGTCGTCACCGTGCACAACCATTCGTCGGTCGTGCAAGCAGAGTTCACCGAGGTCTTCGAAGGTCGGTTCCACAACCTGATTCCGTACGACGTGTACGCCGACTATCTGCACAACTCAAACATCGTCGACTTCGACGGCGACGGCGAGGGACTGGTGTTATGCGCCCCCGACAAGGGAGCGCGCTCGTTCGTCCGCGAGATGTTCACC
>CALBVK010000305.1 GCA_937969345.1 uncultured Acidimicrobiales bacterium | reverse complement strand
GCCTTCGGCGTAGTGGATATCGCTATGGCAAACGGCGCACGCGGCGACGTCTACCTGGACGTCTCCGGGGCCGACTTCGCCGAGCATGACATCTTCGATGACAAGGGGCTGACCGAACTCACGACATACAGCTGCTTTCATCCCGAGAGTTAAGCAGATCGATGTTGGAGAGCGCGAGATGAGACGCCCTCGATTTTCGGCCTAGCCGACCAATGCGTCACGCAGTTCGGGAACCCAGTCGTTTGCATCAAGGTCGTAGGCGCCGAAGCCTGCGTGGAACTCCCAGTAGGCGAATGACATGCCTCGCGTGGTCGCAGCGCCGGCGGCGGTGGCCGTCCATTGCGCTCGGTCGGCGATCGGGACTTGACCTTCGGCTCCGAATGCACCGAATTCGCCCATGTGCATCGGCACACCTTGCGCTTCGGCCCACGCAGCAGCCTGCTCGAGCAGCCCGTCGAGTGCGCCTCCCGCAGTAACGACCATTTCCTCGCAGCCACGGGCGTCAGTGCAGATGACGAACGAGTCGATGAGCAGCTGAGGGGCGCCCGAGCCAGCGGTTTGCAGGGAGACGCCGGTAGCTGTTTGCGGACACGAGCTGAGGTCGACCTCATAGTCAGCGCGGTCGTCGCTGGTGGTCAGAGTTGTGATTTCGAGCTCACCGTCGGGTGTCCGGCACAGGACACGCAGTTCGGCTGCTCCAGCAAGGGTGAGTGACGCCGAGGTAGGACCGACCGCCCCTTCGAAGTCCAGGCTGAAACCAGCCCACTGCCGCTCGTACGAGACCCGAAGTTGACCGTCGACAGGCTCGGTGTTCGTGTCCCACGAATAGTTGTAGACCCCCAGCGGCAGACCTGGTTCGTTAGCGACCCACGCAGCTCCCAACGGTCGAACCGGGTCGATCCACGTCGCACCCTGATGGGTGAAATCAAATGGCTCATAGACGTGCACGGTGGCGATGATGTTCGGGTCGTCAGGAAGGTCGAGTTCGGCGAGTCGACCAATGGAGTTGTAGCCCACAGGGCCGATCAGCACGGGGCGAGTCGGGTGGTCCTCGCGGACGATGGCCAGCGATTTCGCCGCCAGGTCGTTCCAGATCTCTGGCTCGGCGTCGAAGACGTTGTTGGGTTCGTTCAGCAGCTCGAAGAACACATGGTCGCCGACGCCTGCATAACGCGTGGAGATCTGCTCCCACATCGCCAAGAAGCGATCTTCTTCACCGCGAGGATCGGCGTGGATTTCGTCGTAGTGATGCATGTTCACGATGATCAGCAGGCCGCTCGCTTCGGCTTGCTCGATGGCCCAATCGACACGTTCCCAGATGGAGCTGTAGTCGGGGTGGTCGATCGTTGGATCACTACCGTCGGGGATGGTGAACGGAGCCTCGGTGTCGGCGTATCCAGCCCAGCTGATCGGCAGGCGAACGTGATCGAAACCGGCCGAGGCGATGATGTCAAAGTACTCGGCCTCGATGCCAACTCCCCACGCGCCTTCGCGTGGCGCCTCGAGCGAGTTGCCGATGTTGATCCCGCGACCAAGTCGCGCATTCGCCTCACCGATGTCGGCAAAGGCGGGGGGCTCCGTCTCAGCTGCGGCTTCCTCGTCATCGGTCGATGGCTCCTCACCGGGCGAAACCGGCTCACCGGCCTCGCTCAAGAGCTCATCGGCAACCGGCTCCGAGCGGGTGGTCGCCGTGACCGCTTCATCGGTATCTACGGTTTCGGCATCGACGGATGTTTCCGCAGCAGTCGTCGGCGTTGACCCGTCGGAGCCGCATGCGACGCTGAAGAGAGCGAGTGCGAGGAGGGCGAGGAGCCGGGCCGTGCGGCGGAGTTGCATCATCGGGGACGAGTGTAGGAGGGGTACGCTTCGCAAATGGCTCGCCTTCCGTTGTCGGTTCTCGATGTTTCCCTCGTTCCCGTGGGGTCCACGAGCGCAGAGGCGCTCCAGGCCACGACACGATTGGCCCAGCGCGCCGACGAGCTTGGCTTCACCCGGTTCTGGGTTGCCGAGCACCACAACATGTCTGCGGTCGCGAGTTGCTCACCGCCCGTACTGATCGCTCACCTCGCGGCGTCGACCGAACGAATCAGCGTCGGGTCTGGCGGCGTCATGCTCCCGAACCACGCGCCCTTCGTCGTTGCCGAACAGTTCGCGATGCTCGAAGAGCTTCATCCTGGACGGATCGACCTGGGCATCGGCCGCGCTCCGGGAACCGACCGCAGCACGATGATGGCGCTGCGTCGGGGCATCGACCCGATCGACGTCGATCAGTTTCCCCAGCACGTGATCGACGTCATGGGTCTGCTCGGCGACGTGCGAACCGAAGATGGCATGTTCAACCAGGTGAAGGCGACGCCGAATGCCACGTCGCGCCCCACGGTCGCCCTGCTCGGGTCGAGTGGATATTCGGCTCAGCTCGCGGGCATGCTCGGCGTGCCGTTCGGGTTCGCGCATCACTTCGGCATGGGTGGTACGACCGAAGCTGCGGACATTTACCGGCAGCACTTCACCCCGTCTCCCGTTCTTGACGAGCCGCACCTCATCGTCACCTCGGTGACCGTGGCGGCCGAGACCGCCGTCGAAGCCGACCATTTGCTCTCGTCGCACCGGATGTTCAAGCACGGCATGCGAACCGGCCGGATGTACGGCGTGTTGGACGCCGACGACGCAACCGCTCACCCGGACTACCCCGCCGCAGTCGCCGGAGGCACGAACGCGATTTTCGGCACTGGCGAGGACGTCGCCGATGGCCTCGAGAAACTCGCCGCCGAAATGGGCGCAACCGAGTTGATGATCACCGTTCCGGTCGCAAACGTCGAGCAACGCCTCGCCAGCCTCGAACTCACCGCGAAAGCGTGGACGAATTAGTCGTAGACTTTCCTATGGCAGACATCGTTGAAATCACGCTCACCTTGGACACCTTCGAGTGCCACGTCCTCCACGAAGCGGTTCGTGCGGAGGGATACCAGGTGGAGTTGGTAACCGATATGGGCGATACCGGAGCGGTATTACCTGCGATGCCAGGGCGACTGTTGGTGCACGCAGAAGATATCGATGCCATTCGCAAGATCATCAACGAATCCCATCCACTCGCAGAGGTCGAGAATTCATGAGCGCCTCCGACGACACCTACACCCACGGTCATCATTCGAGTGTCCTCAAATCGCACCTGTGGCGAACTGCGGAGAATTCGGCCGGCTACCTGCTCCCCCACCTCGACTCCTCGATGCACCTGCTCGATGTTGGTTGTGGGCCGGGCACGATCAGTTGCGATCTCGCCACACACGTCAGCAGCGTGGTTGGGATCGAGCCAACCGGGGGAATTCTGGAGACCGCGTCCATAACCGCACACGAGCGCGGGGTCGCCAACATTCGCTTCGAGACCGGTTCGGTCTACATCCTGAACTACCCGGACGATTCGTTCGACGTGGTGCATGCCCACCAGGTGCTGCAGCATCTCAAGAACCCGGTTGGCGCCATCAAAGAGATGGTTCGGGCAACCAAACCCGGCGGCATCGTTGCTATCCGCGACGCCGACTATCACGCAATGACGTGGCATCCGCAGCCGCCTGCGCTCGACCGGTGGATGGAGATCTACCAGGGCGTCGCACGGCAGAACGAAGCCGAACCCGACGCGGCCCGCTACCTGCTCGAGTGGGTGCTTGCCGCCGGTGTCGAGCGTTCGCAGATCACGGCATCGGTCGATACGTGGTTGTACTGGACCGACGAGGAACGTGCTTGGTGGGGCGACCTGTGGGCCGACCGGACGGTCAACTCTGACTTTGGAACCCAAGCGATCGAGTACGGGCTGTGCACCGCCGTCGAGCAAGAGGAGATCGCAGCGGCGTTTCGTGAGTGGGCCGAGCATCCAGCGGCGTGGTTCACCGTGCCCAACGGCGAACTTCTTATCCGGGTGTAGGTCGAGTTCGGTAGCGAGCATCGCTCTCCCGCCCAATAGTCGACCTACAGTCGGCACATGCAGGAACACCATTTCGACGTGACCACCGACGATGGCGAGATGCCGACCTGGGTGATGCGCCCGGACGGCGACGGCCCGTATCCCGTCGTTCTGTTCTTGATGGATGCGCCCGGAATGCGTCAGGAGCTGCGCGACATGGCGATGCGACTGGCGACGTCGGGCTACTACGTGATGACGAGCCAGCTGTATTACCGAACGGTGCGCGAGTACTGCCTCTTCGAGGACCCCGAGGGCGG
>CALBVK010000304.1 GCA_937969345.1 uncultured Acidimicrobiales bacterium | reverse complement strand
GTACTGGTAGCCGAAGCGTCCCTTTACGCACAGGTTGCCGTTGGTAATCGAGTGATCGCTCGGCGACTCGACCTTCACGATTTGGTTGTCCTGCACGTGAAGGTCGAGGTTGCATCCCACGCCGCAATACGAACAGACAGTGCGGGTGACGGTCTGATCTTCGGGACGCCAGTCGGCCATCTTACGAAGGTCAAACTCGGTCTTAAATTGCAGCGCGTTCGTTGGGCACACGGCCACGCAGTTGCCGCAATACACACACGCGGAGTCCGGCAGGGTGACGTTGAACTCGGTGGCGATGCGATTGTTGAAGCCACGCCCAGACATCGCGATTGCGAACGTCCACTGCGCATCCTCGCCGCACACCTCGACGCACTTGTAACACAGCACACAGCGGTCGTAGGCACGAACGTAGAGGTCATCTTCAATCTTGACCTCGTCGGTCATCCGTTCGGTAGTTTCGGGATCGTACCGATCGAGGTCGGCGCCGTAGTCGCCGAGCCACCCCTGAATGTCTTCGGCTTGGCTGACATCGGACGAGGTCGCCAAGAACTCGAGCACCATCTTGCGACTGTGGTCGACCTTGTCGGAATCGGTCGTGACGACCATTCCCTCTTCGATCGGACGTGAGCACGACGGAACGAGCGTCCGTGACCCTTCGACCTCCACAACGCACACACGACACGCGTTGACCGGGGTGACGGTCGGGCCGTAACAGATCGTTGGGGTGTCTTTGCCTGCCGCGTTACACGCATCGAGGATGGTGTCACCCTCGAGCATCGACACCTCCTCACCATCGATCGAAACGGTGACCTTGCTGCGAATGTCAACCGGACGTTCAGTGGACCCGTTCCAGGTTGTTGTCGCGCTCATGAGCTCACTCCTATAAGTCCGAGATCGAGGGCAGAAAGAATCGCCCCCGAAGCGGTGTGACCGAGACCGCAGATCGATGCATCGGCCATGACCTTGGCGAAGTCGTCGAGCATCTTGCGCTCGGCATCGACCGAGGCGCCCTTCTCGCGAATTCGCAAGAGTGACTCGCCTTGTCGAACCGTGCCGACGCGACACGGAACACATTGCCCACAACTCTCGTCGCGGAAGAACTTCGCGATGCGAGCGACGAAGTCGTCGAAATCGACGGTGTCGTCGAGCAACATGATGACACCCGAGCCGAGCGAGAAGCCCGCCTCGCGGCTGGCCTCGATCGTGAGCGGAACGTCCATCATGTCGGTACCGATAAACGAGCCCGCGGCACCGCCCATCAGGATCGACCTCAGGTTGCCGGTCGGCCCACCAGCGAGGTCGATGACCTCACGCATCGTTGCACCATAGGTGACCTCGTAAACGCCCGGGTTCGCAACGTGTCCTGACAGGCAGAACAGTTTGGTTCCCGTCGAGCGTCCCCCACCGAGTTCGGCAAAGCCATCGCCGCCGAGCAACATGATCTGGTTGACGTTGACCATGGTCTCGACGTTGTTGATTGCCGTCGGCTGGCCGAAAAGACCGTTGGTCGTCGGGAACGGCGGCTTGTTACGAGGTTCGCCTCGGTAGCCCTCGATGGAATTGAGCAGCGCTGTCTCTTCGCCACAGATGTAGGCGCCCGCACCCTGTCGAAGTTCGATGTCGAACGAGAAGCCATGCCCACCAACATCATCGCCGAGCATGGACTTGCTTCGCGCCTCGGCGATTGCCGACTTGAGCTGGCGAGTGGCCTCGGGGTATTCGCCACGAATGTAGATCCAGCCCTGCTCGGCGCCCATGGCATAACCACCGATGGTCATGGCTTCGATCAGCGAATACGGATCGTGCTCCATAATGACGCGGTCTTTGAACGTTCCCGGTTCAGACTCATCGGCGTTCACCACGAGATGGCGTGGGCCTTCTTCGCCAGCCACGGCAGACCATTTGAACCCCGTGGGGAACGCAGCGCCGCCTCGGCCCGTGAGCCCGGAGTCGCTCACATGAGCAATAACCTCGGCCGGTGTCATCGTCATTGCCTTGGCGAGGGACTCATATCCGCCGCTGGCCACGTAGCCGTCGTAGTCGACTGCGGCTGGATCGTGTACCCGGCGCAGGAGCGTGAGGTCTTCGACCGGTTGCGGCACTGGAGCCACCGGCATCACGCTCACGCCTTCGAGTGCAGCGATCACATCCGGTTTTGTTGCCGTGCGGACGCTGACGTGCGCTTGCCCGGTTCGCTGCACGAACACGCCAGGCGCCTGCTCGCACAAGCCCAAACACGGGCTGCCGTGCACATTATGACCGTCGGCCTTGAGTTCGTCGATGAGCCCTGTCGCTCCCTTGATGCGACACGCGGTGTCATCACAGACATGGATCGTGTCTGGTGACGACGGCGGTTCGAAGGTAAACAGCTCGTAGAAGCTGGCCACTCCGTACACCTCGGCCGGCGGAACCTGCAGCGCGGTAGCGATCTCGTTGACCCCACCCTCGCTCAGGTAACCAATGGCATCGCGCACATCGTGCAGTACAGGCAGCAGCAAGTGTCGACGGTTGAAGATGCGCTCTTGACCGCTGCGGGCGATGCGATCACCGTCGAAGGTAAGCGCCGGACCAGCAGCATCGAAACTGACCTGGCCAGGATCTTGCAGCGCGATCGAATCGGCGACTGCGGCGACCTCTTCGGGCGTCGCTGCCGCTTCAGTTACAGCAATTTCAGGCATCGGCGAGCGCTTTCACATTGATAGCTGTTGCTTTGAACTCCGCCGTTCCGGACTTCTTGTCCCAGGCTTCGATCGTCAGCTGGTTCGTGTCGGTCGTGTCCGCGAAGTGGTACGTCGTGAAGCACAAGCCAACGGGCAGGTCGGGCTGCACCCGGATCTCCATCTCGATCGACGCACGCCGCGAAGAAACCTCGGCACGCGAGCCCGTGACGAGACCGAGCCGCTCGGCGTCGTGCGGGTTCATGTCGAGCGCTTCACCGGAGCGGATTGGCGAGTTGTAGCCATCGCTTTGCACACCGGTGTTGTAGCTGTCGAGCACTCGACCTGTGGTCATGAGCAACGGGTAGTCGTCGTTCAGAACATCGACATGTGGACGCCACTCGTTGACGGTGAACGGCGCTGGTTCGCGTCCGCCCAGGTCGTCCTCCCAGAGCCACCCGTGCAGGAACAACGTTCCCGGGTGATCGAGGGACGGGCAGGGCCACTGCAGACCGCCGTGCTCTTCGAGTCGTTCCCAACTCATGCCAGCGTGCATTGGAGATACGGTCCGCAGCTCGTCCCACATCTCCTCAGGGCTTGGGTTACCCCAACCTGGATGCATGCGGTCAGCGATGAGATTGATGATCTCGAGATCGTCTTTGGCATCGCCTGGCGGATCGAGCGCCTTTCGGCTGCGCTGCACGCGCCGTTCTGAGTTCGTGACCGTGCCTTCGGTTTCGGCCCAGCCCGCAGAAGCGGGCAGAACAACATCGGCCAGTTCGGCGGTCCGAGTCAGGAAGATGTCCTGGACGACCAACATGTCGAGGCTCTCGAGGAGCTTGCGGGCATGGTTGATGTCGGCTTCAGAGTCAGCGGGATTCTCGCCAATGCAGAAGACGGTGGTGAGTTCGCCCCGCTCAATGGCCTCGAACATGAGCGTGAGGTGTAGGCCAGGCTCGGCGGGAATGGTGCAGTCCCACGCAGCTTCGAACTTGGCACGGATCTCGTCGTTGGCGACATCTTGAAAACCGGTGAGCTTGTTGGGCAGCGCACCCATGTCGCCTCCGCCTTGGACATTGTTCTGTCCGCGAACGGGAACGAGGCCCGATCCATAACGTCCAACGTGGCCGGTGAGCAGCGACAGGTTGCACAGCGCCATCACGTTCTCGGCACCGGTGTGGTGCTCGGTAATGCCGAGCGTCCAACAGATCTGAGCCGTCTCGGCTGTCGCGTACGTGTGTGCCAATTCGGCAATCGCATACTCGGGAAGCCCAGTGACCTCGGCGGTGCGAGCGAGCGTCCACTCCTGAATGGACTCGCGGTAGGCCTCGAGCCCCTGAGTCGAGTGCGCGATGAACGCGTCGTTCTGTAGGTCGTTGTCGAGGATGTACTTGCCCACGCCGTTTGCGAGCGCGATGTCGGTACCGACGTTCAGGCCCATCCACAGATCGGCGAACTTCGAGGTTTGGGAGCGACGAGGATCGACCGCGATCATCTTTGCGCCGTTGCGTACGCCCTGGAGCGCGTGATGGAAGAAGATCGGGTGCGCTTCACGCGCGTTCGAACCCCACATGACGATGAGATCGGTGGTTTCGATTTCCTCGTAGGAAACGGTGCCGCCACCTGCACCAAATACTGTCGCCAGACCGACGACTGAAGGAGCGTGTCAAGTTCGATTGCAAGAGTCGATATTGTTCGACCCCATGACTTTCCGGGCGAATCGCTGCGCCGCGTAGTTCATCTCGTTGGTGGACTTCGAACAGCTGAACATGCCGAAAGAGGTTTCCCCCGTCGGCTGTGCTGCGGCGAAGCCGGCGACGACACGGTCGAGTGCCTCATCCCAACTCGCTTCGACCAGCACGCCGTCCTTGCGGACGAGCGGCGTGGTGAGCCTGGTTCTCGGTGCAAAGTTCTTGGATTTGTCCCTCTTGGGCACAGCTACTCCTTTGGGCCGGACACCTCGTTGAATCCAGCAATGGAACAGTTCCACAATGTGGAACACGTCACATAGCGTAGACCGCCAAAGGTACTACAGGCGCGATGAATTTCATGGCGTCAGAACAAGATGAATCCGGAATCGATTCGTACGTGGCAGACTCCCTTTCATGCGTTGGTCAAACCTGTTCGTTCCCACCCTCCGCGACGCCCCTGGCGATGCTGAGGCAATTAGCCACAAGCTGCTGGTGCGCGGTGGCTTTATGCGCCAGCTCCACGCCGGGCACTACTCGATGCTGCCGCTTGGATGGCGAGTACACGAGAAGGTCGCCAAGATCGTCCGTGACGAGATGAACGACATTGGCGGCCAGGAGTTTCTGTTGCCGGCCATGCACCCCAAGTCCCTATGGGAAGCTTCGGGCCGCTGGGCGACAATGGGCGACGAGATGTTCCGCCTCGAGGATCGCTCCGGGGCCGAGGTGGGCCTGGGGATGACCCACGAAGAGGTCTTTGCGTCACTTGCCACCGAGGTCAATAGCTACAAGACACTCCCCCAGATCTGGTATCAGATCCAGTGGAAGTTCCGTGACGAACCTCGCCCGAAGGCAGGCCTGCTTCGGGTCCGAGAGTTCGCAATGAAGGACAGCTACAGCCTCGACATGGACGCGGCCGGCCTCGATGCCAACTTCGACAAGCACCACGCCGCATACCTTCGCATCTTCGAGCGGCTCGACCTCGATGCGATGCCCGTCGAGGCGTCGTCGGGCGCAATGGGCGGCGCTGGTTCGATCGAATTCATGGTCGCCTCCCCCGCTGGTGAAGATGACGTCGTCCGCTGCCCGAAGTGCGACTACCGGGCAAACGTCGAACGAGCGACCTCGACACTCGACCCGATCGCCGATGAGACGGGCCCAGAACAGCCGGAGAAGTTCGCGACCCCAGGCATCCGCACAATCAAGGCACTTGAAGAAGCTGGAGCACCGGCGACCAGCCAGATGAAGTCCATGATCATGGTGCTCGATGGCGACATCACGATCGCGGTTGTTCGCGGCGACCACCAGCTCAACATGCAGAAGCTCCAGGATGCGACAGGAGCGATCGACATTCGCCCTGCCACGCCTGAAGAAACGTTCGAACACCTTGGGGCACACCCCGGATCGCTCGGGGCCGTGGGCGTTCGCGAGGACATCACGATCCTGGTCGATCATGCGCTCGAAGGACGCACGAACCTGACCACTGGCGCGAACGAGGACGACTGGCACTACCGAGGCGTTGACGTCTCTCGCGACGTCAACGTTGCGAGGTACGTCGACCTTCGCGAGGTTTCTGTCGGCGAAGCATGTCCGAAGTGTCAGACACCGATCGAGATCGTGCGGGCGATCGAAGCGGGGCACATCTTCAAGCTCGGAACGAAGTACGCCGAAGCGATGAACGCATTCGTACTCGATGCTGACGGCGAGAAGCGAACGATCGTGATGGGCAGCTACGGCATTGGCATTGGCCGCAACATGGCGACCGTCGCCGAGACACACAACGACGATAAGGGTCTTGTTTGGCCGGTTTCGATTGCACCGTTCGAGGTGTGCATCACCGTTATGAAGATCGACGACGCAGACACCATGAACGCAGCCGAGGCGCTCTACAGCGAACTTCGAGCTGCCGGAATCGACGTCCTGATCGATGACCGCGATGCCCGAGCTGGCGTGAAGTTCGCGGACTGTGAGCTGATCGGTATTCCGTATCGGGTGACGATGGGCCCTCGTGGGATTGTCAACGGACAGGTCGAATTGACCGACCGCTCGACCATGGACACGGTGGACGTAGCACTCTCCGATATCGCCCAGACCGTGATTTCACAGGTCACCGAAGCCCGCCGATAGAGCCACCCCGACACCTCACTGAACCGCCGAGTGGCCCACATAGTGGGACGGGGCTGTTCCACAATGCGGAACACGATGCTATGGTGATCGCATGGCAGGTGGTGTGCAATCGATCGAACGAGCATTCGGCATCTTGCGG
>CALBVK010000303.1 GCA_937969345.1 uncultured Acidimicrobiales bacterium | reverse complement strand
TCGGTGATTCTGGTCGCTGCACGAACCGAGCTCGACGCGTCGGTCAGTGCGGTTTCGCTGGGTCCCACGTTGTTCTTCGGGATTGCGGGGTTGACCGCGTTTGCGATGTCGCGCTGGATGGACCGCCTTGACCTGCGGTGGTTCTACATCGCTGGCGGAATTGGCGGCTCGTTCTCGCTGCTGTCGCTGCGCTGGGTTGATTCGGTCCCGAAGCTGTACGTGTTCTTTGCCCTGTTCGGCGTGTCGTTTGCGCTCGCCGGGCTGGTTCCCGGTGTCACCCTTGTGGCCCGATGGTTTGCCCGGAGGCGGTCGGTTGCGCTGTCGATCGCGTCGACGGGCCTGTCGGTCGGTGGCATCGCGATCACGCCGATCGCCTCCCGGCTGATCGATGACCGGACCTTGTCCGGGGCGGGCCCGACCATGGCGGCAGCGTGGCTCATCGGTGTTGTGCCGCTGGCATTGTTGCTTCGTTCCAACCCGTCGGACAAGGGCCTCCAGCCCGATGGCGAGCCCGAACCA
Source organism: uncultured Acidimicrobiales bacterium (assembly GCA_937969345.1). Lineage (GTDB taxonomy): Bacteria > Actinomycetota > Acidimicrobiia > Acidimicrobiales > SHLQ01 > SHLQ01. The sequence goes on along the minus strand of CALBVK010000303.1, from coordinate 3,745 downwards.
CTCGAACCCATCGAGCTGTCGGGGGCATTGTTTGCCGACGCGAAGCGCACGCGGTTTTACCGCTGCCTGTCCGCTGCGTATGCGCTGATCTTCTTTGCGCAGGTCGGTGCGCTCGCGCAGATGGTGTCGCTCGTGTCCGAGCGGGTGGATAAGACGACCGGCGCAGCCGCGGTATCGGTGTTGGCGTTTGCGAGCGTCGTCGGTCGGCTGCTCGGTGGTGTGGTCGTCACAAAGGTTCCGGCGCGGGAGCTGACCGCTGTGCTCATTCTCGTGCAAGCCGGAGCACTGAGCTTTCTCGCGTTCGCCGATTCGAGATCGACGATTTTCGTCGCCGCAGCAATCTTTGGACTGAGCGTTGGCAACTTACTCATGTTGCAGCCACTACTGCTGGTGGAGACGTTCGGCGTGAAGCACTACTCCCAGATCTATTCGTACAGCCAGCTCATCGCGACGATCGGTGTCGCGAGCGGGCCGTTTCTCCTCGGCGGGTTGCGAGACCTCGTCGACTACCGGTTTTCGCTGTTATTCGCAGCGGCCACGAACCTGATCGCGTTTGCGCTCATGGTTGCTGGCGGCACGGTCGAATCCGCACAGAACGACGTCGACTCACAGCCCGTGAGATTCTGAGCAGAAATGTCTCACACCCGCCGGGCGGGCAGCCGGCGAATGACTCCCATCACGCTGGGTGGACAGCCGCGATTGGCATAGCAAATTCACTAGCTCAGATGCCTATCGCCAAGCGGCGAACGCACGGCAGCATCAACGAGGGACCCATGCTGAAACGTCCCTACATAGGCGGCGATTCACCGGTTGACCCGAGCTCTCGGCGTTCCACGTGAAACGTAGCGACTTCACGCGTTGTGAGATTCGGTCAGCAAAATGTCTGACGCCGAAATCGGGCCGACATTCGAGGCTCCGATTTCTATCAAACGAGGTAGTGAAACCTCTGGAGTGATAGTGGGAGAATCCGGTTATGGCGATCGGTGGTGAAATCACTCCAGAGCAGTACGAGGTTCTCTTTGGTGAACCTCCGCCGCTCGTTGCCGTCCCAAGCGCGCCCCGACCAACGCTCGCACCACCACTCGAGCTGAGTGAGGTGGGACCGGTCGGTCGATTCGGATCTGGGTGGCGCCAACGACGGATGCCACGGGTGATCTTGTTCGCCGTCTTACTCGTTGCGCTCGTCGCCGCCGTGCTTCTGCTCGGGGTCGTGGCCGATTCGATTGTGAACACGGCAGCACACGGCCGGTAACTCCTGTCAGAACGACGCGAAGATCTCGGTGTCGCTCACAATGTCGACGTCGATGTCGAGAGCAAGATCGACGAGGAAGTCCGCGAGAGCGGTCGCCCGACGAGCGTCGAGGCCGGCGGTCGGGTCGATCAGAACCACCCGTTCGAACGGCCTCGAGAACGCCACGATTAGTCCGGCCATCTGTTGTTCGCCTCGGCTGAAATGCCAGCTGGGCTTGTCGAGCAGCGCTTCGGCGTCGAGAAGATCGACGACAAAGTCGGCGAGCTCGGGAGGTTCTACAAGACCATGCGCCGAAGCGGCCGCAACCGCTTGCTCAGCAACGGTGCGCTGACCGTCGAGTTCGGGTGGCGACGGTAGCCACGAGGTGCCTGTCTGGTCGAGGCCGTCGTTGTGGGACGCGAGCTGCAGCGCCGCGTCGGGTCCCCGCCAGATCGTTAGCGTCACACCGCCCCCGGCCGGCTGAGCGCCATCACCAAGAGCGCCGCGATCGCGAGGCCGACAGCTGCGAGCAGCACGCCTTTGTCCCGATCGGTGAGCTCGAGGAACATCTTTGGGGCAGCCGATGCAAAGACGCGACTGAACACGAACCACACCCAGGTTGCTGCGGCCAACAGGCCGAGCAGCAAGCTCATGGTCAAGCCCGCATTCGCAAAGTCGGCCGGCTGACAGTTTGCGCCGCTACAGAGAAACGGCGGTACGAATACGAGCAGACCCAGCAGCGGGACGAACGCAAGGCAGCGAAACGCAAAGCCCACCTTGGTGAGCAGCGTGTCGGCGGCGGGGCCGTCTCCGAGCTTGCGCAACCGGAACATCGCCCACCGACCCCAGAGCGACACCACGATCGTGCTGATCACGCAAACGCCAAGCGTCAACGAATGTAGAGAGCTGTACGCGTTGGCCACGCGCACAACGCTACCGAACACGAACGGATCCTCGTGGCGCTTGTGAACGGCGGATTCCGCCGTCGTCTGTGACGTCCACCCGCACCCACCCCGCGTCGGTGGTCGAACCGTAGGGTGAATTCGACGGAAGGGACCGTAAATGAGCAACGTGGAGCGAAGAGGAACCGCGCGAGATGTGCTCGCTGTCCCCGCTTTCCGCCGCATCTACATCGCCACCTTCATCTCGAACGCCGGTCGCTGGATGCAGATGACCTCGCTCGGCGTGCTCGGCTGGGAACTCACCGAGTCGCCCACCTTTCTCGGCCTGTTGATCCTCGCCCAGCTCGGTCCGATGTCAATACTCAGCCTCGTAGGCGGCTCACTCGCCGACACATCCAACCGGCGAAACCTGTTGTTCGGCACACAGGCATGGCAGATGGCCTGGACGCTCGTGCTCGCGGCGCTCGTGCTCGACGATGTCATCGCGGAGAACGTGTTGTTGATCCTCGTGTTCATCATCGGTATCGGCCAAGGCCTCTACGCGCCGATCTTCACGTCGATCCTTCCGGCCATCGCTGGAGCGGAGAACATCAAGGCGGCGGTATCGCTCAACTCGATTCAGACCAATGGCTCGCGAGTCATCGGCCCTGCGGTGGGCGGCCTGTTGGCGTCGACAGTGGGGTTCGCTGAGGTCTTTGCCATCAACGGGTTCGCCTATCTGGCGGTGCTCTTTGCGATTGCGCGCACGCCCATTCCTGCCTCGACGGCAACGGCTGGGGCGTCCTTTGCCGACCGCGTGTTCGGTGGGTTCAGGGTCGCGTGGCGAGCACCACAGGTCGGCCGCCCGCTGTTGTTGATGTCGCTGTTTGCCTTCTTCTGTTTGCCATTCATCGGCCAGCTTCCAGCAATCACCGAACTGAACCTCGGCGTCGATGCCCAAACGCCGCAGTACGGCTGGTTCTATGCAACGTTTGGTCTTGGCGGTATGGCTGGCGCCGCCCTTGTAGGCACGGTTCTCGCCAACGTCGACAGCCGACTCATGATCCGGGCGTCGCTCGTGGGTTTCGCAGCGAACCTTGCGTGGCTCGCCTCGATCCGTGACCTCACAGTGGCCTACGTTGCGATCTTCCTCGTGGCCTTGTTCTACTTCAGCCTGCCAACCGTGCTCGCTTCGGTGTGGCAAGAACACGTCGACGAAACGGTTCGAGGCCGGGTGTCTGCACTGTGGGTGTTGTCCTTTGGTGGCACGGTGCCGATCTCTAACGCCATTGCGGGTCCGATCATCGAAGCCACCTCACTCGACACCGTGATCTACGGCGGCGCGGTCATGGCCATCGTGCTCGCGGCTGCGTTCCGATTGCGTTCAGGCCCGGTCGTTGGCGAAGAGATCCTGTCTATCCACCAGGACCCGCACGACCGAGCGAACCAGCGTGCTGTCACACGCCAGAAGTAGGTTCGGTATCCTTCCCCATCAACCTGCAGATCAGCTCGTCACCGTCGGCGCAATCGCTGCGAACACGGTCGCTGTCGTCACTGCGTTACTGACCTAGCCAAGGCGCTCGCATCGAACCTTCACGAATCACGACAAAACGACTAGCCCTCGAGCCATTGA
>CALBVK010000302.1 GCA_937969345.1 uncultured Acidimicrobiales bacterium | reverse complement strand
GGCGACCCCAATCACAAGCCCGAGCTCATTGCAGCGATCACGCCATTCGAGGCCTTGGTTGGTTTTCGCTCGATCGACGCTTCGGTTTCGCTGCTCACCGCAATAGGCGCCCCACAACCGTTCATCGACACTCTTGCCATGCAGGGCTACCTCGCTGCGGTCGGGTACTTGCTCGACCCCAATGGTCCTGAAGGCGCAGCCGCAGCCGAGGATACGATTCAGTCGATCGTTGCGGGGGCGAACGTGTACGACGAGCCTGAATGGTCAAACGAAGCCGACCTCCTCACCCGCCTTTCGATCATTTACCCCGGCGACCCAGGGATTGGTGTAGCTGCGCTGCTGAATCGAATACTTCTTCAGCCAGGTGAAGCGATCTTTCTCGACGCGGGCAACATGCACGCGTACGTCGGTGGGCTCGGCGTGGAGATCATGGCCAACTGCGACAACGTGATTCGCGGTGGCCTCACCGGCAAGCACATCGACGTGCCAGCACTGCTCGATGTCGTCGTTCCACAGGCGCTCGACGCCGTGCCGGTGTCCATCGAGAGCAACACCTATGTCTCCCCCGCCCCAGAGTTCGCGTTGACGCGCGTTGCGCCGGGGATCACGCAGAAGATCGACGGCCCAGCAGTCGTCATTGGCACGCAAGGCGACACGAGCGTCTCCACCACGTCGGACACTCTCACAATTGCCGCTACCGAGGCTGTCTGGGTCGCCGCAGGCGAAACCGCAGCCGTCACGAGCAATGGCCTCGGCTTCGTCGCACAAGTGGGCAAGTACTAGCTCGCCATCCGAACAGGCGGACGCGATGCACCTACCGGTGGATGTCGGGCTACGTGTGGTTGTCAGCGATGAGGCTCAAGATCTCGAACATCACGGCCATGGCTCGATAGCTGGTGACCTGGTTCGGTGAGTCCACGGTTGGCATGAGGCACACAACGTCGCCGCCGATGATGTTCTTGCCACTAACCGACCGAATGAGCTCCATGACCTGGTCGATTCCGAAACCCTCGATGCCGGCCTCGATGTTTGCCACGCCGGGCGCAACCGATGGGTCGAGACAATCCAGGTCGAAGGTGATGTACACCGGGCGATCGCCGATTCGCTCGTCGATGATCTCCATCACGCGCTCGGCGCCCATCTCGTCGTAGTCGGTCTTCTTGATGACCTCGTAGCCAAGGTCGTAGCTGGGGTCGAGCCATTCGAGCGAGCGGGTGTTGCCGCGAATGCCGACCTGCACACTGTGCTCAGCGTCGACATGACCATCTCGCACGAGATAACTGGCCCAGTGCGCAGCAGACTTGATGGCTCCCATGAAGTGGTCGACGTTGTGGAACGCGTCGGTGTGCGCATCGAAATGGAGCAAACACGCCTTCTCCCCGTCCGTGAGGTTCGCCCCCTCCCCCGCGATCGCTTGAAGGATCCCGCCGGTGATCGAATGGTCTCCGCCGATGGAGACCGGACGGCACCCGGCGGCATCGATGCGCTTGTAGAACTCGGTGATCATCTCGATCGATCGCTCGTTGTTGTTGCCCTCCGATAAGGGCACATCGCCGAGGTCGTGGATCCGGCACGTCTCCCAAGGATCGACCTCGAACTCGTTGTGTACTCGCCGGCCGATGGCCGACACGTTGCGCACCGCCCGGGGGCCTAAATGTTGGTCTCGCTGGGTAGTGCCGTTACCCGTGCTATGTGGAACACCAACAAGACCAATGTCGGCGTTAGCGGGGTCGGCGTCATGTTCGCAACGAAACAACGTTGGGATTCCGTACCAGTAGATCCCGTCCATTAGGCGTTCTGCATCGGTTCTGCTCATCCACCCGAACCTAGAGCATCGACGAAATGTGTTGGCACTCCGGGCAGCGGACCGCCCTATTCGATTTGTTAGGTCGCGTCATGAACCTCGATACGCCCACCGCCACCTCGCTACTCTCCAGTTAGCGCCAAACTTGGGGAGTGACGTGCAGGTAGGGATCGAAGCCGAAGTCCACAACTATCGAAATCTATTCGATGGGCCGGCGACAGAGTCAGACGTCCACCGACACCTGACCCTGCTCATGAACTCCCTCGACATCGCGGTCTTCTGGAAGGACCTCACGTCCACCTACGTTGCGGGCAACGTCGCATTCGCCGAGGCCGCTGGCCTTCGCCCCGACGAGATCGCTGGCAAAGTCGATGCGCAAATGCCATGGGCGATCGAACACGGAGCAGCGAGCAGCGAGGTCGACCGCCAGATCATAGAGACCGGCGAACCGGTCCTTAATGTCAGCCGACAAGTTCTGCTCGCTGATGGACAGATGCACTGGATTACCCTCCACAAGGTGCCTGTCCGCTCGGCGTCCGGCGAGATCATTGGCGTACTCGGCAACTTCCGCGACGTAACCAAGTGGCACAACGCCGACATCAAGCTTCAAGAAACGCTCGCGGACCTCGACGATCGAGTCCGCATCAAGACCAAAGAACTTGTTCGTGCGAACGAAAGCATGCGGCGCGAGGTCGAGGAACGCGTTCGCCTACAAGCCCAAGAGCATCAACTGCGAGAGTATGCCGAGGCCATGCGGGACACTCTCGCCGAGATGACCGAGGCTGCCAACCTCGAAGAAGTCTTTGACTCTGTCATCTCCGGGATTTTGCGAATGTTGCCGACCGACCTCGTGGCGATCGTGCTGCCGCGGTTCGAGGGCGACCTCGAAATCATGCGCAAGCACGTTTCGTTCGGATATTCGATCGACCCTGCAGCGACGACGCACGACCGACTGAGCGAACTTGCCCGGAGCCCCGTCTCCACGTCGAGCACGAAAATCAACAAGCGATCGCTTGGACCGGCGGCGTCGTCGCTCGTCATGCCCATGCGCGTTGGCGGTCGCAACGTTGGATATCTCACGGTCGAGAGCCGCATTCGCAATCTGTATTCAGACTCCCACATTGAACGTTTGCACTCTCTCGCTGCGTCGGCCGCGGCGATGGTGGCGAACCACCAACTCGCCCAGCAGGCGTCGATGGTCGGCGCTGCTCGCGAACGCGACCGCCTTGCTCGAAGTCTCCATGAGTCGCTCAGCCAAACGATCTGGAGTCTGTCGGTCACGGCCGAAGCAGGAGTCGCGTCAGCCACTGGCAGAGAAGAGGCGCTCGCTGTCCTTGAACGCATCCAGGCCCTCACCCAAGAGGCCAAGGTCGCCATGAGAGCACTGCTGTCGAACGAGGAATTCTCGCTCGTGGGGAGCCGCGAGCTCCATGTTGCGATTCGAGAGCTCGTAAAGACGTCCTTCAGCGGAAACGGCTTTACGGTGTCTCTAGACCTCGAGCCGATTGCCCTGTCGCCAGAACGAGCGACAGGACTGTTTCGCATTGTGCAGGAGGCGCTCAACAACATTGCCCGGCATGCCAACGCGACCATCATTCAGGTCTCGATGCATAACGCCGAGCAGCCGTTGATTCAGATCACGGACAACGGCGATGGCTTTGATCCCGACGTGGTACTCCCCGGCCATATGGGTCTTGAGATCATCCGTCGCCGCACGGCGGAAATCGGCGGAATTCTGGACCTCCGGTCGGTTCCTGGCTCGGGCACATCTCTCACGATCACGCTTACCGGCTAGCGCCAACGGAGTATCTCCGGGCTATCCACAGAAGATCCGCGAGATCCACAACGGTGTCCACTTGTGCCCCACAAGCACCTCCAGGCACACTGACAACACGAACAACACCCGAACCGGAAGGACACACCATGGCCGCATTCTCCGTAGAGCTCGCCAACGACCGTATCGAAGAGGTTCAAGGTGTGGATGCCTACCAACAGGAAGGCCCGCTGACCACCTTCTTCGCTGTTGAGTCACAGCGATTGGTCATCGACTCGTGGTCGACCCGAGTGGCGTCATTTCGGACAGCTGACATCGTGACGGTTCGCCGAGCCTAAGCCAACCCACAGGACAGCCGACGCCCACTTCGCACGGCGCCCGATGCGACGGGCGACGATCGGTGTGGCAAAACTGGGCCATGCTCTCCCCTGGTTCGCTCCTGCTCGCCGCACCCGGCATGCACGATGCGACCTTCGAGCGCACGGTCGTATTCGTCCTTGAACACGACGATGCTGGCTCTATGGGACTCGTGCTCAACCGACCGAGCGACATGCTGGTCAGCGATGCGCTACCCGACTTTGGGCCGCTCGCACACCCCGATCGGCTCTTTCTCGGAGGGCCGGTCGAACAAGGGACCGCACTCGTCCTCGCCGAGCCTCTCGATCCGGCTGCACCGGACATGCACTTCATGCATCAAGGTATTGGCCTGCTCGACCTCGCGACCGAACGCAACCCCGTACAGCACCTCGAACGAGCACGCGTCTTCTCCGGCTACGCAGGGTGGGGGCCACGCCAGCTCGAAACCGAGCTTCGGAACGGTGCGTGGGTTGTTGCCCACTGCGACCCGAGCGATCTGTGGGTGGGCGACTACCAAACCCAGTGGGCCCGGATCATGGCCCGCCAAGGCGACTTCGGCGAGTTTCTCGAGGCGTATCCGAGCCAACCCTGGCTCAACTAGAGCAGGTTGATATCCCAGAGGACTTTCTCGAGGGCGCTCGACGCCGTGATCGAGCTGTAGGCCAAGGGATGCTCTGGCGTCACACACGTCGGGATCGGTGACAGAATCGTCCACGGCGTCGGATGACAGAACTGCACGACGCTGAGCCGCTCCCCTGGTTCGTCCGGATGACCGACGACGCGGTGAGTGCCTGGAGCGAGCACGCCATTTGTGATTCGCTCGAGCATCATTCCGGTGTTGATCACCATCTGCCCGTCTGGCGGAATGGCATCCACCCAGCCGCCTGGCATCTCGACCTGCAGTCCTTTCGCAGTGGCCCTCGGAAGCGCGGTGATCAGGTTGATGTCGTCGTGTGCCCCCGCCCAGACGTGCTCACCGCTCGGGGCATCGGGCATGGGCGGGTAACGGATCGCCCGAGTGAGCGTTGGGCCATCGAGCAACATCTCGTCGAAGAAGTGCTCCTGGCAACCGAGTCCGAGCGCAATGATTCGAAGAAAACGCCGCTGGATATCGAAGATCCGCGCGTGGAACTCAAGGAGCACTGCTTCGATCCCGGGCACGGTTGCCTCGGGAAGGACCGGCGGGTTGTAGCGAAAGGGAAAGTTCGTCTTGAGCGGATGTTTGTCGGGGATGGGGGCGCCCCAGTTGATCATCTCTTTCCAATCCGCAACGTCTGAAGACGCGGCGGTCTCTACCAGCAAACCGGTGTAGCCGGTCTGGCCGAAACTACCGGGAACCTTGTACTGCTCCTTCTCGTCCGCTGAGGCAGCAAAGAACTCACCGAGCTTGCCGTACGCGTCGTCCAGCAAGCCCTCAGACAAGTCGTGGGCGGTGTACACAAAGCCATTCGCGAGGCTCCGCATGACGCCGTCGACAACCGCGGCCCGTTTCGGTGCGTCACCAGTTTCAAAGGCGAGTAGGTCTACGTCGAGAATCTCATCGGCCATGGACGCGACACTATCGCCTTGGGTAATCGAAGTAGCCGATCACGTCACACCACCCGACGGCGACCCACACAATAGACTCGCCTCGTGAACACCCCCACTGACAGGCCCTACGACATCGTTGTGTTCGGAGCAACGAGCTTCGTTGGCCAGATTCTCTGCCGATACCTCGCCGAGCGTCACGGCCAGACCGGTCCGCTTCGTTGGGCCATTGCTGGACGGAACGCCGCAAAGCTCGACACCGTTGCTGACGACCTCAAGTTGACCGTCGACCACTTGGTCGCCGACGCCACCGACGAGACCGCTCTACGCGAGCTGGTCGAGACAACAAACGTCATAGTTTCCACCGTTGGCCCGTACGCCTTGTACGGTTCGGCCGTCGTCGCCGCAGCTGTGGCTGCTGGAACCGACTACTGCGACCTTACCGGCGAGCCGCATTGGATGCAGCAGATGATCGACGCTCATCAAGATGAGGCCACGCGCACAGGCGCACGAATCATCCACGCCTGCGGTTTCGACTCGATCCCGTCTGACCTCGGCGTCTATTTCACCCAACAAAAATCGAATGAACTGCTCGACGAGCACTGCCACCAAATCTCGATGCGGGTAAAGGCCATGAAGGGAACAGCGAGCGGCGGCACGGTTGCCTCGATGCTGAACATCGTCGAGGAAGCTGCCGCCGATCCGGAACTACGTCGCGTTCTGAGCAACCCCTACGCGCTCGCCCCAACGGGTATGCGAACCGGCGTCCGGCAGCACAACGTCACCGTTCCAATGCGAGACGAAGCATCCGGTCGATGGGTGGCGCCGTTTGTTATGGCCAGCGTCAACACTCGCGTGGTACATCGCAGCCATGCACTCCGGGGGCGACCTTGGGGCGAGGACTTTATGTACGACGAAGCTGTACTGACCGGAACCGGCCCACTTGGAGTAGCCCGCGCCGGCGCCATGTCGGGTGGAATTGGTGCGTTCATGGCTGCCTCAAGCGTCAAGCCAATCCGAAACCTGCTGGCCGACAAGGTCCTTCCAAAGCCCGGCGAGGGCCCAAGTCCGCAGGCTCAGGAAGCTGGGTTCTACGACATTCGCTTCTACGGAACGACGCCATCTGGCGCCACGATCACGACCAAGGTCACCGGCGACCGCGACCCTGGCTACGGGTCGACAGCAAAGATGCTCGGCGAGGCTGCGTACGCACTCTTGAACGCTGATCCCGCCGACACACCCGGTGGATTCTGGACTCCGGCGACCGGCCTAGGCCAGCCGCTGATCGATGCACTCATCGAACACGCTGGACTTACCTTCTCACTCGTCGACTGACCCAAGTCCACCATCTACAGCCTCGAACACCTGTTCGCCCAACGGTGTTATGATGCATCCATGACCACACTGCCGCTGACGCTGTTTGGGGCCGGTAGACCTGCGGTCAGCACTTCCTGGACCGCCCAGCGCACTCACCTCGATCCGTGTTGTTGGTTCGACCATGCACCTGGCTTCCTCGACGGCGCCGACCAGCTCTTCGCCGAGCTTGAAGAAGCGATCGATTGGTTTCGCGGCCGTCGCCTGATGTACGGGACGTGGCATGAGGAACCTCGGCTCACGGGCCAAGAGGCGCTCGGCGATGCCGAGCTCCCCAACGCAGTCGACAACATTCGCGATGAACTATCAACGCGATACGACCGGGCCTTTCTCGGGTTGTTCTGCAACTACTACCAGTCTGGTTCAGACAGCGTGGCGTGGCATGCCGATCGCATTGGGCGGACCGAGGTCGATCCACTCGTCGCCATCGTCAGCCTCGGTGGCCCCCGCACATTCGCGATGCGACCCCAATCGGGCGGCCCGAGCAATCGGGTGCAGTTGCATTCGGGCGATCTGCTGATCATGGGCGGCGCAATGCAACATCACTGGGAACACGCAATCCCGAAGACAAAACATGCCGCACCACGAATGAGCGTCACGATGCGCGCCGGTGGACCTCCACTGTCCGCAGTCGCACGTCAGCCTCAGGCAGAGTCCGAGGTTCCCGGCCCTGTCCAGCGAATAGCTGGCAGTCCTGCCGCAATTCTGGCGTCAGCGACACGCCGGCGGCCGAGATGTGCGTCGACCTCGGCGCCGAGCAGCACGGCGAGCGCCATCAACTGAAGCCAGAGCAACACGACGATGATCGTCGCCAGGGTGCCGTAGGTTTCGCCGTAGCTACCGAAGTTGTTGACGAAGACTCCAAAGCCCCACGACAGCACGACGATAAGGACCGTGCCGACGGCAGCTCCGCGGCTGAGCATCGGCCCTACTCCCCCAGAGACGAGCTCGTTGCTGCGAGCAGGATCGGCGGCCGGGCCAACGCGATACAGAAACGTCAGTCCAAAGACCATCAACACGCCGAGGGCAACGAAACGGCCAATGTTGATCGCGAGACGCACCCACGACGAGTCGAACCAGTCATTGATAAAGGCCGGAAGAATCGACATGGCAAACACCATCGCAGCGACGAGCGCAATCGCTCCGAACATAATCGCGATGGCCAGCAGGCGCTTCAGGACAAAGTTCCGGTTTTCTCGCCGGTCGAACACGACGTTCAACGACTCCATCAAGTTCCCAATAGCGCCCGATGCGCTGAAGATCGAGAGGAATACGCCCAGAGCTGCGGCGATGCCAGCACCGGTATCGCTACCGTCGGCGATCGACGTGATCTGGGAGACGATGAAGTCCTTGGTTTCCGCTGGCGAATTGTCGAGCGCGGCTTCGGCCTCGGACACCAGACTGTCGGTGTCCGCGACCAAACTGGTGATCGATACTGCCGCGGCGAGTGCCGGGATCAGCGCAATAAATGCAAAGAACGCGACCGCTGCGGCGAACATCGGCAAGCGGTGTTCTTTGATCTTTGCCTTGACGTCTCCGAACATTCCGGGAGGCTTCTCGGTCGGGTCCGCCTTCGAACGTTTACTTTTCGCCACGTGGTTCACCAATCTTGTCAGTCGGGGCGGCTACCGTCTTCCTGCGATGGAGCCATTCGTATTTGGAGTCGATCTCGACGGTGTCTGCGGCGACTATACGCCCGCCTTTCGCACGATCGTCGCAGAAGAGCTTGGGGTTTCCGAAGAATCGCTTCCGCTGGAGCGGTCTTGGGACTTTCGAGAGTGGAATTTGGAGCGGGCCGGCGGCTTTGAGCGGCTGCATGCAATGGCCGTCGCCGAACATCATTTGTTCGCGAACATGCCCGTCATCGACGGGGTGACCGATGCGCTCTGGAGACTGTCCGACGCCGGTATACACATTCGGGTCATTACGCACCGGCTGTACGTCAACTGGGGTCATGCCTCGGCGGTGGCGGACACGGTCGAGTGGCTCGACACCCATCGCATCCCGTACCGAGATATCTGCTTCCTCGGCAACAAGCCCGACGTTGGTGCAGACGTTTACATCGATGACGGACCGCACAACATCATTCAGCTGCGCGCCGCTGGATTCAACGCGATCGTGTTCGACCAGCCGTACAACCAGCACCTCGATGGAGCCCGAGCCAAGGATTGGGCCGAACTCGAGGACATGGTTATGGACCTTGCCGCCGAGCGGCTTGGGGCAATGCAACCGCAGCTCCCTGGGGTCGATCCTGGTGCCGATCGTCTCGACCGCAACCGCGAGTAGGCGCTAGCGGTGCGCGAGCTTTGCTCGCGCTGGTTCAAGATCGTTCGGGTTGGTAACGCCGATCCACTCTTCTGCGGAGACGGGTACTACAACGGTCATCTCGCCAGCTTCGCGGAGTCGGTCGACGACGTCTGGCAGGAGGTACTCAGTTTTTGGTTCGCCACCGAACTCGTCGTAGAACGATTCCCACTGGCTCTGCAGATGTGGAAAGAGCGTTTGTGGGAAGCCAAACATGTTCATCGATACCATCGTGTCGTCCGCGTGCTCACCGGCGGGGTCTTCAGAGCGAATCTGCCCGTCCTCATGACGGCTGATGCCGTGCGTTTCGGTAATGGACGCGAGATGTCCGTCTTCGACTGCGCACACGCCGCGAGACACCGCACCTTCGAGCGGCAGCGTCTTGGCAAGCTCGAATGCCACAAGAGCTCCGGTCGACTGGTCTCCCTCCGACAGTGCGTCGGCGGCGAGCTGGAACGATGTTGGGCCGTAATAATCGTCGGCATTGACGACGATGAAGGAGCCGGACACAACGGCCGCAGCCGAGAGCACGGCATGGGCGGTACCCCATGGCTTGTCTCGCTGAGGACCAAAATCGTCTTGGCGAACGAGAACGAAGCCGTCGAGTGAACCGTATTGGGCGAGCAAGTGGCTGCGGACATCGTCCTCGATGTCGGTGCGAATGATCAGAACCACCTGTTGGCAGCCCGCTGCGCGGCCGTCCTTGATCGCGAAGTCCAAGAACGCTTCGCCGTTCGGGCCGACCTCTACCAGCTGCTTCGTGCCACCGAACCGGCTACCCAGGCCAGCGGCCATAATCACCAAAGAAAGATCCATGCTCTATTGGTAGCCGCATCAGCGAACAGATCGGTGGCAATCCACGGATACATGTGTCACGACCTACGCTTGCACCAATGCATGTCGACGCCCTCATTACCGACCTCGACGGCACCTTTTGGTCGCCGACAATGGAGATACACCCCGAGAGCATGGCTGTTGTCAACGCCCTCGACGACTGCGATACGCCTTTCGTGGTGGCGACGGGACGGCGGGCCCAGGGAGCGCTCAAGGGTCTCGTGCCCGTCGGGCTTCACAACCGACCAGCAATCCTGATGAACGGAGCGCTTGCCCGTGACACCTTGGCTGGCGAGTCTTTTCTCGTGGACGGGATCTCCCATCAGCAAGCCACGGAGATTCTCCGCGTCTTTCGGGGCGCTGATCTCGAACCCGTTGTGTATATCGATCATCCAACAGCAGACATGCTCGTCGGGCCCGGTAGCGCTGCGGGCGATGAGTATCTGGCGTCCGCCAGCGGGTACGAACGCGTGGACTCACTCGATGCTTCGCTCACCGACAGCTCGATCATTGGTTTCGGGGCGTTCGGCTACCCCTACGAGCTGCTCGCTCCCATTGCGGAGCAAGTCAATGGTGATTCCCTAGCGACCGCAATCATTGGGGTGTCTCATTTCGAGGGTGATCACGGGATCATGATCCAGGCCCACGCAGTGGATAAGTGGACTGGAATCACCGCCTGGTGCGAGCGGGCCCACGTCGACCTCGGACGACTCGCCGTCGTCGGCGATGGCCACAACGACATCGACATGCTCAAAGGCGCAAAGATCGCCATCGTGCCCAGCAACGCGCCCGACGAGATCAAGGCGCTGGCGGATGCGATCATCGACCCCAACGAAGAAGGCGGCTGGGAACAGATTCCTGACATCCTTGGGATGTAGCGTGGCGCCATGACCGTCATTGGATTTATCGGGCTCGGAGCAATGGGATACCCCATGGCCGGCCATCTCGTCTCCGCAGGCCACCAGGTCAGCGTCTACAACCGCACAACGGAAGTGGCCGAACGATTCGTGTCGGAATTCCCCGGCTCGACGCTGGCGAGTACACCAGCACAGGCATGCCAAGGTGCCGACGTTGGCATCCTTATCGTCGGCAACGACGACAGCGTGCGCTCGGTCGCGCTCGGTCCCGATGGGGCGCTCGCCGGACTCGCCGAGGGCAGCATCCTGATCGATCACACAACAGCGTCAGCGACGATCGCCCACGAGCTCGCGGACGCAGCAGCTACGAAGGGCGTTGGGTCCCTGGACGCACCGGTCTCCGGTGGCGAAGCAGGTGCGCAAAACGGTGTCCTCACGATCATGTGCGGAGGCGATGACCAGACGTTCGCAACCGCCGCACCGCTGATCGAGGCGTACTCAAAGACCCGGACACTCATTGGAGCTACAGGCGCTGGCCAAACGTGCAAGATGGTAAATCAGATCGCGATCGCTGGACTGCTCCAGGGCCTCTCCGAAGCACTCAACCTCGGCGTGCTGGCGGGCCTGGACATGGAGAAAGTTCTCGGCACGATCTCCGATGGCGCAGCTGGTTCTTGGCAGATGTCGAACCGAGGGCAAACCATGGTGGATGACCAATTCGACTTCGGCTTTGCTGTCGAGTGGATGGTCAAGGACCTTGGGATTGCGCTCGCCGAGGCGGAGCGACTCGGAGCTCCCACACCAATCGCCTCCATGGTCGCCGAATATTACGACGAGCTCATGGGTTCAGGTGAGTCACGCAGCGACACATCGGTTCTAATCCGACGCCTGCGCACTACCGACTAACTCCCGATCGCTACACAAAGAAGACCTGTGAATCACTTCGACCTCCTCATCATTGGCGCCGGATCCGGCAATTCGCTCCTGACCCCGGACTTTGACGATCACTCGATCGCCATCGTCGAGCGTGGACTCTTTGGCGGAACGTGCCTCAACGTCGGGTGTATTCCGTCGAAGATGTTCGTTTACGCAGCCGAAATGGCCCATCACGCGCAACATGATGGACCTCGACTCGGGGTGCACACGAGCTTTGAACGCGCGGATTGGCCAGCGATCCGCGATCGTGTGTTTGGTCGCATCGACCCCATCGCCGCTGGCGGCGAGAACTACCGAGCGAACGAACAAGAGCACGTGACGGTATTCAAGGGCTCAGGACGATTCACCGGCGACAAGACACTCGAGGTCGCGATGAATGACGGCGCCACAGAGGTCGTGACCGCAGATCGCATCGTTCTCGCGGCAGGCGCTCGCATCAACATTCCTGCCGTCGTTGCGGAATCCAACGTCGACTACCACACGTCGGACACCATCATGCGCGTTGACGAGCTCCCGGAGCGACTCATCGTCCTCGGCGGTGGGTACATCGGCGCGGAGCTCGGCAACGTCTTTGGTTCGCTTGGCAGCCATGTCACGATCATCAATCGTGGCTCGGTCATGCTGCGTCGCGAAGACCCGGACATCGCCCAGCGATTCACCGACTCATACAGCGAACGGTTCGACGTTCGCCTCGGAGCCGAGGTGCTTGGTATGCATCAGGATGAGACTGGCGAGATCTCCGTGCAGCTACGAGAGAACGGCGAAGAGATCACGGTTACCGGCGATGCCCTCCTCGTAGCGATCGGCCGGGTACCAAACGGTGACGAGTTGAACGTCGAGGCCACCGGCGTTGCGCTCGATGATTATGGGTACGTCGTTACCGATGCGAACCTTCGGACGGACCATCGCGATATTTGGGCGCTGGGCGATATCACAAACCCGGCGCAGCTCAAGCACACCGCGAACGCAGAGGCCCGAATCGTCGCCCACAATCTCGCCAACTCCGACGACCTGCAAGAGATCGACCGCCGCCTGACACCGCACGCCGTCTTTGGCTATCCGCAGGTCGCCGCCGCCGGTCTTACCGAGCCTGAAGCCATCGCCGCTGGATACTCGATCGTCACGACCGTGCACGACTACGGTTCTGCCGCATATGGCTGGGCAATGGAGGACACGACGAGCGTCTGCAAGCTCGTGGCTGACGCCGATACTCGTCTCCTTCTTGGGGCCCACCTCATTGGCCCGCAGGCATCCACCCTCATCCAGCAGCTCATTCAGGGCATGACGTTTGGCCAAACCGTGGACCAGATGGCACGTGAGCAGCTCTACATCCACCCGGCGCTAAGCGAGGTAGTCGAGCAGGCGTTGCTCAACCTCTAGGCCCCATATTTGGCAGACTCCATGGTCGAAAGCCACCGAGTTTTCAAGGCCCAAGGGCCAAAAGTCCTATAGCCGACCCTCTGAGTTGTCCGACGTACCTACTGAAGCCATAGCTGCATGTAGGAACGGATGAGAATGGCAACGAAACTCAAGCGGGAAACCGACGCCACAGACTCGACAACGCCGAAGGCCGCGCCGAAGGTTACGACCATTCGAGCGAGGATTCTTCGTCGAATCTTGCCGGTAGCCCTGATACCTCTATTGGTTCTCGGCGCGTTGGCGATCGCAGGCATCTTCCTGATCCAGCAACGAACCACCGACGCTGTTGAATCAGCGGAGGAGATTCTGACTCAGCAGGTGGTTGAGGACACGGCCACCCGAGCGTCAGAGCAGGCTGCTCGAGAACTCGCCGACTACGTCGACCAGTGGATCTTCCGTGCGGACCGCCTCAACAACCAAGCATCGTTCCGTGAGTCCGTCGTGCAGGTAAGCAACGATACCCAGGCCGCGGATCTCGACACGATGACCGAGGTAGAGCTCGAAGAGGCCATGACCGGCCCAACAACGACCCGTACCCAGGTCTTGGCGCTTACCGTCGAAGAAGAGCTTCGAACCTTCGAGGACAACATCCAAGTCCTCCTCGTCTCCGAAGAAGGATTCCGCCTGGGTTCAACCAGCGACGAAACCCTGCTCGACTACTCCGAGGCCCAGTGGTTCAACCGTGCCGTCTCCGAAGGCAGCTCGTATCGCTCGTTCGTGGACGACGGCGAAGGCCCAGCAGCCTTCGAGATCGCACTCTGGACCGAACCTCCAGCGACCACCCGTGGTGGTGCGGTCTTGCGAATCCGAGTGCCCCTTACGAACGCTCAGTGGATCCTTGACGAAATCGCTGGCGATGACTCGGTTCAAGCCGCGTTGATCGACACCTCCGCCTCTGTCCTCCTCGCCGATACCAGCACGGCCCATGACCCGTCGATCGTGTTCGATCAGGCCAGTCTCATGACGGCAGCATCGGGTGCGAACGTGAACCTGTTGAACCCTGGTGTTGTACAAGACGACGTCAACGTCACCTCGGCACGTCGTGTGTCGGATCGTATGGACAACGTGGACAACGTCCGGTTCAACTGGCTCGTGCAGACCAGCCAGCCGATCGAGATCGCGGCGGCCTCACTCGCCGAGGTTCGGTCGGTTGCCGATGACGTGTCTCAGCTCCGGCAGTACTTGGTGTATGGCGTGTTCGGGTTGGTGCTCCTAGCCCTCTTGCTCTCGTTCTTCGCAGTTCGCTCTGTGGCGAATCGAATCACACGGCCAGTCAATGCGCTCGCAAAGCAGGCACAGTCGGCGGCTGCTGAAGGCATCCCGGCAGTTGTTGAAGCGGCACGAACCTCCGAGGAACTTCCTGAGCTGCCCGAATTCGACGTCAACACGAACGACGAGCTGACGATTCTTGCGAACTCGATGAACACGATGCAGGAAGCAGCGGTAGACCTCGCAGCAGGTCAGGCAAAGCTCCGACGCCAGAACGTGGCTCGCACGTTCGTGAGTTTGGGACGTCGAAACCAGAACCTGCTGAACCGCCAGCTTGAGTTCATCGACGAGCTCGAGCAACAGGAATCGGACGCTGATGCGCTTGAGAACCTGTTCCGCTTGGACCACCTCGCTACCCGTATGCGACGCAACGCAGAGAACCTGCTCGTACTCGCCGGCGAGCAGACCCCACGCCGCTGGGGCAAACCCATTGCTGTTCGTGACGTCCTTCGTGCAGCTGCGGCGGAGATCGCCGACTATCGCCGTGTCCGCCTCGGAGAGATCGACAAAGCGACCGTTTCGGGCAATCTCGCAACGGACCTCTCGCACCTCATTGCGGAGCTCCTCGAGAATGCTGGCAGCTTCTCGCCTCCCAACACCCCTATCGAAGTCCTTGGACAGCACACGTCGACCCATTACCGACTGGCGATTGTCGATCAAGGCATCGGGATGGATCCACAGGCTCTCGCTCAGGTGAACGATCGCCTGAAGAACCCGGTGGACTTCGCTGACGCTCCATCGGCTTATCTCGGACTCTTCGTGGTTGGCCGTCTCGCTCAGGAGCTCGGCATCACGGTTCGTCTTGCGAGCGCTGACCCGACCGGCGAAGGACGTCGTCGCGGGACGATCGCATTTATCGATATGCCGGTTGCGCTCCTCAGTAGCGCCGAAGCATCACCGATCGAGATCAACCAGCGCGCCTCAGAAGGTGTGGCCCATCGAACCGAGGAGCTCGACGCTGCTCAGCGACAACCGACGGCGGAGGTCGCAGCACCCGTTGCCGATTCCGCACCGGTCCATACCCCTCTACCGACACCGGTCGCCCATGACGCCCCAGCGGGAACCACCGCTGCCGGCTTCCCGAAGCGCAGCCGTGGAGCGACGTCCGTCCCCGAGACCCCTGCGGTGATGACGCCATCACAGCCTGCCGAGGCTCCCCCGCTCGAAACCCCAACGCTCACATCTCCCCCGATTCCGTCCAACCCTCCAGCGACCGAAATCACCGCTGCCGGGTTCCCAAAGCGATCGGGAACTGCAAGTTCGGGCGATCCAGCGGCCGCTCCAGCACCGGCACCAATGCCAGCAACAACGCTGGGACCGGCCCCAAAGCGCGACGCCGCCGAGGTGAGCAATTCGCTGCGCAGCATCCGGGCCGCAGTTGCCCGAGGTCGTGCATCAGGAGCAGCCGAGGGTACGCCGGCGCCAGCTCCGGCGGCGCAGGCACCTCCCGCACAAATGCCTGCGGCCCCCGTCGCTCCAGTAGCCCCGCAGCCAACACCTCAGCCGGTCACCCAGGCCGCTCCGCAACCAGCCCCCATGCCGGCTCCGGTGGTAGCAAATCCAGCAAGCCCCTCACTTTCTCCGCCTCCCGTGCCGATAGCACCTACAGCAGATAGTGCTCCGACGCCTGAAACACCGGCTGCGGCACAACCTGCTCCGCAAGCCCCAGTCTCCAACCAGCCCACCCAAACCGGGAGCGAATCATGACCGTATCGTCCGAAGCACAGAACTTTGCCTGGCTCTTGTCACGCTTTGCTCAAGACACCGCCGGTGTGCGCGAAGCCGTAGCGGTTTCCGCCGATGGCCTTCTTCTCGCTTCGTCTGCGGGAATTGACGTCTCCGGCGTTGACCAGTTCGCAGCGATCGCCGCTGGGCTCACCAGCCTCACAAACGGCGCCGCCGTGTGCCTTGGATGTGGAGTCGTCGACCAGGTCGTGGTCGAGATGAGCATGGGCAACCTGTTCGTCATGTCCATGGGCCACGGCGCTTCACTCGCGGTGCTGTGCCAGAGCGGTGCAGACATTGCTCAGGTCGCCTACGAGATGACCCTTCTGGCCGAGCGGGCAGGCGCTGCGCTGTCACCTGAGCTCATCAGCGAGCTCAAGAACGTGCTCACGGTTTAGGCCAGTCGCGCCGAAGGAGTAAGCATGGGGAACGAAGAGGACACCGAAGTACTAGAAGAAGGGTCGTTCACACGGCCCTACCTCTTGACCGGAGGCCGTACACGTAGCGACGCTGGGGAGCTCGCCGTGGAGGCCATGGTCGCTGTCAGCGCCGGTAGCACGATGCCGGCCGATCACGACCTTGCTGCGATCTACTCCCTCTGCAAGACACCGAATTCGATTGCGGAAATCTCCGCAAAGTGCTCGATGCCGCTCGGCGTAGCCCGTGTGCTCGTGGCCGATCTCTGGGGAGCGGGAACCCTCGAGGTACTAGAAACAACTCGCTCAGATGATATTGCAATTGTAAGGAGACTGCTCGATGGCATTCGGAACCGATAACAGCACCGCTCGTCCGGTCTCAGCCA
Source organism: uncultured Acidimicrobiales bacterium (assembly GCA_937969345.1). Taxonomy (GTDB): domain Bacteria; phylum Actinomycetota; class Acidimicrobiia; order Acidimicrobiales; family SHLQ01; genus SHLQ01. The sequence goes on along the minus strand of CALBVK010000302.1, from coordinate 18,438 downwards.
AGGTCGTCATCTCTGGTGGCTTCGGCGTTGGAAAGACCACGTTCGTCAGTGCGGTCTCTGAGATCGCACCGCTTCGCACCGAGGCAAAGATGACCAGCGCCGCATCCGGCGTGGACGACGCAACGTTCGTACAGCAAAAGACCAGCACGACCGTCGCTATGGACTTTGGCAAGATCACGGTCGATCAGGGCCTTGTGCTCTACGTCTTTGGCACACCAGGCCAGGATCGCTTCGGCTTTATGTGGAACGACATCACCGCCGGGGCGCTCGGCGCGTTGATCCTCGTCGACACCCGACGTCTCGATGAGTGCTTCAACGCCATCGACTTCTTCGAGCAGCGTGGCGTGCCGTTCATCATTGGGCTCAACCAGTTCGATGGAGCACCTGCTCACGACGTCAACGACATTCGCGAAGCGCTCGATCTCGCCGCCACCGTTCCAATTGTTCGTACCGATGCTCGTAACGCCGATGAGGCACTCGACACGCTCGTCCAACTCCTCTCGCATATCTTGACGACGTTGTCGGCCAAGGCTGCCGAGGAAATTGCTGCAGCCCCACAGGCAGCGTCGGTCGGTGCCGGAGCAGAAGCACGTCCAGCGCCCGTTGTAACCAACGACATGCGCAGTGCGGCCATGAGCGCTCTCGCCGCAGAACGCGGCAGCGTCAGCTAGCAACCATTCCTCCTTCGCTCTCCCGGCGGCGCTCGCTGAGCGCGACTGGGATAGTTGACCGGCGGATAGCCTTGAGCCGTGGGTAACTCGTTCGGCCATACGTTCTCGATCTCGACATTTGGTGAAAGCCATGGTGGAGGCGTCGGGGTCGTCATCGATGGCCTCCCCGCTCGCCTGGCGATCGACATCGACCACATTCAGGAGCAACTCGACCGGCGACGTCCGGGGCAGAGCCGCCTGACTACCCAACGCGACGAGAAAGACCTCGTTGAGATTCTGTCGGGGGTCGAGGACGGCGCCTCGACGGGAGCGCCGCTCGCCATGTTGGTTCGCAATGCCGACGCCCGTTCCGGTGCGTACGACCACCTTCGCGAGCTCTACCGCCCCTCACATGCCGACTTCACCTACGACGCGAAGTACGGAAACCGTTCGATCGCTGGAGGTGGCCGCTCAAGTGCTCGCGAAACCATTGGCCGGGTGGCCGCTGGAGCGATCGCCATGCAGCTGCTCGATGCACTGGCGAAACGTCGCGATACTGCGGCCCCCGAAATCGTCTCCTGGGTTGACCAGGTCCACACGGTTGCAGCGAGCGTTGATTCAGCATCGGTGACGGTAAACGATGTCGAGGGTGATCCGACCCGCTGTCCGGACCCCGATGCAGCACAAGCAATGACCGCCGCCATCGAACAAGCCCGTCGCGACGGCGACTCGCTTGGCGGAGCCGTCCGCGCCGTCATTCGACACATGCCGGTCGGACTCGGTGAGCCGGTCTTTGACCGCCTCGAGGCAGATCTCGCAAAAGCAATGCTGTCGCTGCCAGCAACCAAAGGCTTTGAGATCGGCAGCGGCTTCGGCGCAATTGCGATGACGGGCCTAACCCACAACGACGCATTCGTGCCCGGTCCAGATGGAGTGCCCCGAACGGCGACAAACCACTCGGGCGGGGTCCAAGGCGGCATCAGTAACGGCGAAGACCTCCTCTTCCGGGTCGCCTTTAAGCCAACGGCGACGATCTCATCGCAACAGGACACGGTGACCGTCGACAACGAAGCGACCACACTTGCCGCAAAGGGGCGCCACGACCCGTGTGTTCTGCCGCGAGCTGTTCCAATGGTCGATGCCATGGCTGCGCTGGTACTCGCCGACCATACGCTGCGACAGCTGCGCAACCAGGTTCTCTAGTTATCCCCCGCTTGCGCTGAAGTGCTGCCAGTCCTTCGCTGAACTCCAGGTTCCGCCCCAGCCCCACCCAATCGAAGAAAACGCTTCGGTCACCACGTCGCCGGCGTAGATCCCGCCCAACGTCTCCACCGTGCGATCGATATAGATCGACCCTTCCGGTGGGAGGACGCGTGTGTTGGAGACGTAGGGGTTTACCAACGGGTTGATGTCGATGGCGGTGCCGAGGGCATGGTTCGACCACACTCCTGGCTTCCACGCGACTTCTCGGCAATTGAACGCCGACGTGTTGTTCGCTGACATCGATCGGTCGTCGTCACCTTCGTACAGGTCCACAAGTTGCATTTGCTGGATGGGGAAGCCGTTCTCGTAGAGCGTGCGAAAGACACCAACCATCGGTTCGGCGAAGTCCGCTCGAACAATCAGCTCCCCGGTGGCGGCACGGCCGTCGAAGTTCCAATGGGTCACCGTCAGGTAACGAAGCTCATCGAGGCCGACCGGGCACCCCTCGCGCCACGAGTGCGTCAGCCGGGAGGCGACCTGGTCAGTGATCGGCGAAATTGTCGACGCAAACGCTGGTATGGACGCTGGCAGCGGCAGAGTGGCCGAGGTGGCAGCCGTCGTCGTCGTTGTCTCCGGAGGGGCCGTGGACGTCGACTCAGCCGTTGGCACCGCTGTCGTCGATTCGGCCGTCGATGTCGTCGTGCTCGATACGCTCGGAGCGGTCGATGTCGTGGAGGTCGGCGGGTCTATTGGCTCGAGCGTGGCGACTTCGTCATCGCTCGGCGACTCGACCTCGTCCTCTGGGTCGGACGAACTCGAATCCGTTGTCGTCGTCGATACAGGGCCGAGCGTCGTCGTCGAAGCGTCGTTGGATATTGCCGCGGACTCGTCAAGGTCGGTAGATGCGCCGTTGGGTGCGATGTCGTTGAGCGCGATGTCGTTGGGCGCGATGTCGTTGGAGCCGCATCCGATCAGAGCGACCCAAAGGGCGAGGAAAACCCAGCGGAGATGGCTACTGGCCAACAGCGGCAGTAGCGGTATCTGGGCCGGCGACAGCTGCGCGATTGGGGAACAGTTCGACCAGCTTCTCGTCGAGCTCATCGACGACACCACTGAGGGGAAGAATGTTCAGTACACCCTGACCGGTCTGCAGAAGATCGATCATTTCTTCGCCACTACGAACCAGAGTTGGCTGACTTCCATTAACGACGAGATTCGCCGTCGTGATGTCCTCGCCAAGTTCGTCTTGGAGATAGGCAAATATCTCGCGAACCTGCTCGAGACGAATACCGGCATCGAGCAGGTTCTTGACGACCTTGAGTTCGAGCAGGTTGCGATAGGTGTACTTGCGTCGAGATCCGCTCCCGGTGGCATCGGCCATGGACGGACGGATGAGATCGGTTCGTGCCCAATAGTCGAGCTGGCGGTACGTGATGCCAACGATCTCTGCGGTGCTTTTGCCACTGAAGCCAAGCGTGTCGTCTGGGTGCGTCATGGGTGTCGTCCTTGCCCGTTGTCGACGTCGGTACAACGTCGGTGGAATTACGGTGACGTAATCCTAAGTCGGGGCGCGCACCGGGTCAATGACCCTCGGTGGTTTCCTTCGCGCGTACCGCGCGAAGACAGGTACTCGGTTAGGCGAAGTCCTCGGGGTTCACCGAGTCCAAGAAGTCCCTGAAATCCTCGACGACATCCTCAGATTCCTCCTCGGCATCGGGGGTATCGCTGTAGCCAACCTCGGCGAGTAACTCATCTTCGGCAAAGATTGGTACACCGAGGCGAACCGCGAGCGCAATTGCATCCGATGGCCGTGCGGACATGACCCGGGCCTCGCTCGGCGAGCGCATATGTAGCTCGGCGAAGAAGGTTCGCTCACGGAGCTCGGTAATGACGACCTTCTCGATTCGCACGTCCATGGCGTCAAGGGACTGTGCGAACAGATCGTGCGTCATTGGCCTCGGCGGCTCGACACCCTCATGTGCAAGCGCGATGGCCGTCGCCTCTGGACCGCCGATAAAGATCGGCAGCACCAGGCCGCCAGCCTCTTCCGTGTCGTCAGCGTTGGCACGCAACAGCACGATCGGCGTGTTGCTCGGCAGCTCTACGCGCACTCCAACGAGTTCCATTGGAACCATCGATGACTCCTCTTCAAGCGGAGACCCAGCCTATCGAGCGAGGCCACCGGCTACTGGTCGGGAACCGCAGTTCCGTGGAAGAACAACAACTTAAAGCGCCCGATTTGCAACTCGTCACCATCGACGAGCTCGGCGTCCTCGATCAACTGCTTGTTGATGTAGGTGCCGTTGAGCGACCCGACATCCTTGGCCCGGTAGACGCCGTCTGCATTCGCGATCTCGACATGGCGGCGCGAGACGGTTACATCATCGAGAAAGATATCGCTTTCGGGATGCCGCCCAGCGGTGATCAATGGAGAATCGAGCGCGTATCGAGAGCCTCCCTTTGGGCCATCATCGACGACCAAGATGCCGATCGCCTCGTCGAACGCTTCGCGATCTGCGAGGTGTTCACGATCGGGTTGATCGGGATGCTCGATGACAGGGATGGCCGCAGTTGGATCGTCGGGGCCTCCCCCGATGCGTTCGCCACACGACGAGCAAAAGTTCGCTCCGAGGTCATTGCGATGGTTACACGCTGGGCATACACGATCCATGGTCACTCCCCTATCAGCTCAGCGTATGCGCCAGCATCGAGAAGCGCATCTAACTGGGTCGGGTCGTCGAGGGACAAGACGCACAGCCAACCCTCGCCATACGGATCGGAGTTCAACAATCCTGGAGCATCCTCGAGTGCGGTGTTCACCTCGACGACGGTGCCGGTAACCGGAGCGAAGAGATCGGACACGGACTTGGTGGATTCGACCTCGCCCATACCCGCCTGGACCTCGACGGACTCGCCGACCGCTGGCAGGTCGATGTAGACGACATCACCGAGGGCGTCTTGGGCGTAGTCGGTGATGCCGACACGAACGTTGCCACCATCGACGCGGACCCATTCATGGTCGTTGGTGTAGCGAAGGTCTTGTGGAATTCCCATTACTGGCGAGTGTAGTCAGATGGTCTGACACAAGTCGGCGCCAACCGCGACAACTCAGCGGCGAGCCTCGGCAAGGGCCGCACGAGCGATCGGCACATAGCCAGCGGCCGCGTACCACGAAATGACAAGACCGGGAATGCCACACAACCAGCCAGCGGCTCGTAGCCAGTCAGCGCTCGCAAGCGTCGAGGCTCCGCCGAGCAGGAATGGGTACGCGAACATCAAGAAGAACGTGCCGGTCTTGCCCCACCACGTCACGTCGAAACGCTCGACCCCCAGCGCTCCCAAACCGAGGGCGGCGACCGTGACAAGACCTTCTCGCAAAAGGGTCAGAAAGGCGAACCACGCTGGCACCGATCCGTCGACCCATGTTGCGATGACAGCCGTGAGCATCATCAGCCGGTCAGCGGACGGATCGAAGATCTTGCCGAATTCGCTTACCTGGTCGAAGCGTCGGGCAAACCAGCCGTCGATCCAGTCGGTCGAACCCAACGCTGCGAGCAACACCGCTGCACCCACGCGATCGTCTCGGCTAAAGAGCAGCCACACGAATACCGGAACGCACATCAGCCGGACAAGGGTGATCGCGTTCGGAACGGTAAACGGCCGCCATTCGGTGCGCTCAGGTGAAGCCGGCTCAGAGGTCATAACACCAGCGTATCGACGCTACGCTCGCCCATATGGCCAGTATTTTTTCGAAGATTATCGATGGGGCGATCCCGTCTCGGATGTTGTGGGAAGACGACATGTGCGTGAGCTTTCTGGACGTTCGTCCGCTGGCTCCAGGACATGCACTCGTCGTCCCTCGGCAAGAGTGCGATCTGTGGACGGACCTCGGTGCATCGAGCGCAGCGCATCTCACCGAGGTCGCCCACGCGATCGGCCGAGCGCAGATGGCGGTCTTCTCTCCAGCGCGTATCGGCCTGATGATCGCCGGTTTCGAGGTTCCCCACACCCATCTTCACGTGGTGCCCATGAACTCCATGGCGCAGCTCGATTTCACCAACGCAAATCCGAACCCGGATCAGGCTCTCCTCGACGAGTACCTGCTGTCCTTGCGCTCAGCGCTCATCGACGCAGGTCACTCCGCATCGACATCTCGGCGGTAGACCGAGATCGTCCCAAAGCGGTTCTCGACGGCGAAGCCCCGTGCTTCGATCACCTGATCGAAGGTGAAACGGCCCGTGTCGTTCCAGCCTTCGTCGGACTCGTCAACAATGATGACGTCGCTATCGAATGCGGGTTCCGCGGGCTTGTAGATCTCCAGGCCGTCCGGGAAGACGATCAGATCGGTCCGGTCGGCGAGCAACGGTAGGGCGCGCTCGAGTGCAGCTACGGAGTCACCTGGCCGCACCGATTCGGTCGCTTCGATCACATCGAGGTCGTTCACCGAACGAGAACCCCATGTCCACGGGTCGTTGTACAGGCTGCTTCCCGAGGCGAATAGAAAGAACGCGGCGCTCGCGAACAACACGCCTCCGAGCAGGCGTCCGTTGACGAACACGCGGCGAACCGAACGTCGCCCGACCGCTCGGAATGCAAACGCTGCGGCGATCGGCAAAAACGCGAGTGCGGCCACGTACTGCTGCGGGTTACCGAACTCTCCGGGCGGGGTATCGGCGAGAAACTGGAAGATTCCAAAGAGTACGAGTGGCAGCTGGAACCGCAGTCGAAGGACCGGCAGGAACAGCCAGGGAGCAAACAGCAGCACGAGGTTCTGGAAATTTTCTTCTGCAAAGAAGTCGGACAACACCTGGGTGGGGTTGGTCAGCATTCCCCAAAGGATCGCGATCGGACCGTCGCCGTAGGAAATGAAGGCGTCGCCGTAGACGAATTCGCCGCCTGATAGGTCAGCGCGGAATACCCCGAGCGCCAAGATGGCCCAGATTGCACCGACCGCAGCGGTGACACGACCCGACCGTGTTCGCCCCTCGACGGCGAGCAGCGCTCCGAGTCCAATGACGACCAGTCCAAGATCCGATCGGGTCGAGAGGGCAAAAGCGACGGCGATTGCGAACCTCACCCAATGCTTGTCTTGGCTGAACAAGTACGCCCAAAGAAAGGCGGGAACAGCGAACGACTCGGGATGAAACTCGGCGAGGTTCAGATTGTGCAACTGCGGCTGCAAGCCATAGGCAAGCCCGAGCACCAAGGCGGTCTCGACACCGAGCTCGAGCACGCCGCGAGCAATACGCCAGAGCGGAACCACCGCAATGGCAAGGGCAAAGGCTTGCAAAGTAAGGAGCATCGGCCCAGCAGGCAGCACCGCGGACAGTTTTGCGAGCGGCCACATAATGAGCGAGAACTGACCATCGAAAAGGTCGCGCCCTGTCAGCGAAACCAGGGGGTCCTCCCCCTCGGCGACAAGCCACATACCTTGCATCCATGCCGCAAGCTGTGACCCGAGCTCGAGGCTGCGATACCGCGCGAGCGACAACGCACCGAATCCGAGAAAGAGCAACGACGCAAGAATCCACGGGATGGCTCGATCGGGACCGTTCCCTTCGAGCCGCGCCTGCCATCGCAGCCCGAGATTGCGCACGGAACGGCGGAAATCGGAGTCCGCCCAGGAAGCTGACGTCATGAGATCGGGGCCAGCAGATCTGCGTTGTTGTTCTTGACGCTGTTGACCTCGGTCGAGACGGCATAGGAGGTCAGCAGCGCATTCGGTGCTGGCACGAGGAGCTGTTGTAACGACTCGGTCTCGGTATTGGCTGGATCGAGCCATTCATCCCACCGCTGCGGTGAGAGCAGGACCGGCATTCGGTCGTGTATCTCCGCCATCATTTCGTTCGGCGTCGTCGTGATGATGGTGCACGTGTGGATCTCGCGAAGGTTCTCCGCGTCCGTCCAGCGTTCGTACAAGCCTGCGAAGGCCAATGGATCTCCGTCGGCACGGTGGATATACATGGGCTGTTTGGTTTTCGGATCGAGTCGCTTCCATTCGTAGAAACCGTCCGCGGTGACGATGCAACGTCGCTTAGCGAACGCGGATCGAAACGAGTTCTTCGTCGCAACCGTCTCGGCGCGTGCATTGATCATCTTCGATCCAATTCGAAGGTCCTTGGCCCAACGGGGCACGAGTCCCCATCGCAGGTAGTCGAGATGGCGCTCGTCTTCACGTACACGCACGATTGGGACGTCACGTGTCGGAGCGACGTTGTAGTCAGCCGAAATCTCCTCGTCACCAAGGATCGGCGCCTCAGCGCCGAAATAGGCCGCCAACTTGTCGGGCGGTGTCGTCGATGCAAAGCGTCCACACACGTCGCGGATCCTACACCGTTGTCACGACGGCAAGAGTTGTATGACGAGATCGCTTCGATCGAGCAACGTGCACTGCCGTCCCTCCACGGTCACGACATCACCGGGTGATCCGCCGAGAACCGTCGCTGCACCGAGCAGAGCATCAGCCTGGGATGCGTCGGCGAGCGCCACGGATCCGCGTTGGGAGGCCACCTCCCCATTCTCGTCGGTCAGTTCGGCACGGAAGCGAACAGCCGTCACCGCGGGTGGCTTCGTCGCCGCCCGCGGATCGAATGGCCAGACCTCGAGAAGCACCATGTCCGACCCAATACATGCCATGCGGTCGCCCGTCGCACCGAATACCTCCGGACAGGTTCCCGTCGCGGCGAGGTCGACGGTTCGGAGGTCGTTGGAGACCAACGTCGTCACCAGGCAGAGATCCGGGTCGGCCACCCCTTGCCCGGTGAGGGCAATATGTATCCGACCACCCCAGAGCACAGGTCCTGCGGTAAAGGACTCCACGAGCGGCGCGACGGGTTCGACGGCCGGCCTCGGTTCTGCGTCGTCGCCGGCACGCAAAAACATCGCGTCGCCGACCGACTTGGTGACGAGAACGATCTCGGTTGGCTCCGAAACGTACTCGCGCACGATGTCCGGTGCGATCAACGTCGGGATAGCCCCGCTTTCTTCCGCTAGATCTGTTTCGGCTTCGAATACGCCTTTGGAGTACGCCCACCCTGCGCCGACTCCAAGGAGGATCAGCAGCGCCAGAACGACCTTCCACGTCTTGGAGCGGGCGTCGAGATCACGACCTTTGGTGTCGGACTCATCGGTAGCGAACGCCGCCGTTGCCTGGTCGAAACCTTCGGGCGCGTCAGCCCACGCGTCAGAAAAGCCGCGCTGACCGGTCTCCCCGAAGCCCACGAGATCGCTGTCGACGGCATCGAGATATGAGTCGCCAACGTCGTCGAAACGTCCGGGGTGATCCGGAAAATCGGGCGACTTGCGCCACTGTCTGCGACTAGGCATACCCCACCGACGGTAGCCGAAGGTCGACCGGTTTCTCGATGTAGGCCGTTTGACTCATATCACGTCCGCCCGCGCCGATTACTCCGATATGGCACCCTCTACAATCGGCGAGGTGCAGCTCCGCTTTCTCGTCCTCGTCGCGACCGTCGTTTTGGCGCTCGTGGCCCCCGTAGCGGCCCAGGCCGACGACCCTGGCCTTGCTCCGGCGATCGGCCGTTGGGCGGGCGCTCCCCGAGGACACCTAACCACGATCACGCCCGGCGATGATTCGTTGACGATCGAAGGAGTCGCCAGCGACCCAGATTCAGCTCAGTCCATCACCTACGAAATTCTCGTCGATGGGCTGCAGGTCGCGACCGGAGCGACGCCTCGCCCACCAGGTTTCGGCCGCACGGCCTCGTTCTCCGAAGCAGTCCGGGTCACGCCCGGCATGCATCGGGTCTGCCTACGTCTCGTGGATGGCCAAACCCGCCGAACGGTCAACTGCCGAAACGCGGTCACATCCCCGCCGGTAACGGTGGCCGACGAGACCATCGCCGCGGCACGAGGTGTCGCGATTAGCAATAGCGGCGTTGTGCTCCCAATCCTTGGCGGAACCGAAGGCAACTGGACTGTGGAGACTCCCTGCGGAGCGACCACGACCCTCTCGAACGCAACGATCGTTGAACGTGCCCGCGTCGTCATCGATCCGGGTCATGGCGGATCCGAATCCGGTGCGGTCGGAGGCGGACTTCTCGAAAAGAACGTCAACCTCCAGGTTTCCGAGCTCGTGATCGACAAGTTCGAACAACTCGGCATCAGCGCAATCCTCACCCGAACCGGCGACTACCGGGTACCGATCCAGACACGAGCAAACATCGCAAAGGCTGTTGCCCCCGATGTCTTCCTGTCCCTTCATCACAATGGTGGAGCAACCCGCCGCTCGACTCGACCAGGCACCGAGATCTTCTACTCCGAGGCTCGCCCCGACTCTGAACGCTTGGCCCGGGTGCTTTACGACGAGCTCAACGCCGCTGCCGCCCAGTTCGATGCTCAATGGGTGTCGACGGTCAGCGAAGGGGCCTCACTTCGGCTTCGCGAGGACGGCAAGGACCTGTACGGCGTACATCGGTTCTCGCCCGAACTCGACTCGGTGATTACCGAGTTCCTGTACCTATCCAACAGCTCCGAAGCTGCGCTCATGCGCCGAGCTGACGTGATCGATGCCGAAGCGCAGGCCATCGTCGATGGCATCCTTCGCTGGTGGTTCACCGACGACAACGGCACCTCACTCGGTCGACAGTTTACGGACTCGTCGAGCACCGGAACGGGGGGCTTCGATGGCTGCACGGACCCGGCGCTCAATAGCGGCAACGTCGGTCTCGGAGTACTTCGCGAAGACGTCCTTGCTGCTGCTGCCGGCCAAATTCCGGCACCGCAGCCGCCGGTCTCGCTATTGCCGACCCTGACGATCGGCACCGATCCAGCCGTTACGGACTAGTCCTCGGTCGCCTTTGCTCGACTCGGGGCTACCCGTGGCGGTTCGAACGGCTGCTTTGGATACACGGGTGGCCACGGCGCATCGCCTACCGTTTCCAACCCATTACGGAACTCCTCGACGAGCGCGCTGATGTCTTGTGGCACCGAGTACATGTCCGCCCATGGGTCACCGGTATCGGCGAGTCGCTGGGGAACCGTCAGCGCGGTGAACGTATCGGGCTGTACGGTCTCGAGCTCCTCCCAGCAGATCGGCGTCGATACCTGCGCCCCAACTCGAGCACGTATCGACCAGGCGCCGAACACCGTCTTGTGCGGAGCGTTCTGATTGAAGTCGATAAATACTCGACTCCCGCGCTCCTCCTTCCACCATGCATCGGTGAGCAGATCTCCGTGAGCTGCTGCGAGCCGCCGAGCGACCGTCACCGCAGCACCGCGAACGTCGTAGCTGTTCCACTGCGGACCAGACTCGCTCCCGTCGAGTGGGACATAGACGTGCAGACCCTTACTTCCGCTCGTCTTGATGAAGCTCGTGATGCCGTTCGCCTCGAACCACTCCTGCACGAGCCGGGCCCCGTGCCGGACCTCGTCAAAGCCAATACCCGGTACGGGGTCTAGGTCGATCCGAAGTTCGTCCACATAGCGCCCCGGCATCCGGAACGGCCATGGATGAAGCGTGAACGCCCCCAGGTTCACGGCCCACGCCAGATGGGCGGCGTCGGCCATGACCAACGCACGCGACGGCGTGCCATTGACTGTTTCGACCGTCGTCGTCTCGAGCCAGTCGGGAGCGCTGTCCGGTATGCGCTTCTGAAAGAATGACTTGCCGCCGACGCCGTTTGGGAACCGCTGCAGTAGCACGGGCCGATCGCGAAAGCAGTTGAGTATCGACTCGGACACGTCGAGGAAGTAGTCGATCACGTCACCCTTGGTGAGGTCGAGCTTCGGAAAGTACATCTTGTCCGAGCTCGTGATCGTGACTTCACGTCCGGCGATTTCACGAACTTGTTCGGCCATCTCCAAACAGTACCCCGGCGCCCATCGTGGTGCTGTGGAGGCAGCTGTGGTGAACCTGGTGTTGCACGTTGTGCCACGATGGTCGAGGAGGAAGCCATGACTCGAGCCGTATTTGTTGGTGGTGTCGGTATGACCAAGTTCGAACGGCCCGGTAGCCGCGACTGGGATTACCCCGACATGGTTCGTGAGGCAGCGTCGGCCGCCATGGAGGATGCTGGCGTCACGTATGAGCACATCGAACACGTTTCGGTTGGCCATGTGTTTGGCTCGTCCACGTCGGGGCAACGCGCCGTGTACGAGCTCGGCTGTACCGGCGTGCCTGTGGTGAACATGAACAACAACTGCGCAACCGGCTCGACAGCGCTCATGTATGGACGTCAACTGGTGGCTGGTGGCCTCTGCGATGTCGTACTTGTCGTCGGGTTCGAGAAGATGCAGAGAGGCTCGTTGGACCTCGACACCGACGGTCGAGCGAACCCGTTGGAACAGCACATCGAGCACCTCTATGAGTTACACGAACCTCGCTCCACACCCATTGCGCCGCAGATGTGGGCACGTGCTGCTGACGATCACATGCGTCGCTTTGGCACAACCCCAGAGCACTTCGCCAAAGTCGCCGAGAAAAACCATCGGCACTCGGCGAATAACCCGTACGCACAGTTTCAGGAGGTGTACTCGCTCGACCAGATCCTCGATGCGCCGATGATCGATGCGCCGCTGACGCGCCTGCAGTGTTCACCGACGTCGGATGGCTCGGCAGCCGCAGTCCTCATGAGTGCCGCCGCCGTCGAACGTTTCGGTCGCGACGGGACCGCAGTTCGAATCGCCGGACAAGCAATGGCGACCGATTTCGCGTCGTCGTTCGAAACCGAGGACGCTCGAACGATCGTTGGGGCGGATATGTCGGCAGCTGCGGCACGGTCGGCCTATGAAATGGCGGGCTTCGATGCGAGCGATGTTCAGGTCATCGAGCTTCACGACTGCTTCTCGCCCAACGAGATGCTCACCTACGAGGCGCTCGGGCTCTGCGAGGAAGGTGCGAGCGGCGACCTCATCGACGCCGGAGCGACGACGTACGGCGGGCGTTGGGTGGTCAACCCGTCGGGAGGCTTGATCTCAAAGGGACATCCGCTCGGCGCTACAGGGCTCGCTCAGTGTGCCGAGCTCAGCTGGCAGTTGCGCGGCGAGGCAAACGATCGTCAGGTAGCTGGAGCGACGCGTGCGCTACAACACAACATCGGTCTCGGCGGAGCCGCTGTCGTAACGCTCTACGAGAAGTAACAGCCGAGCATCGAGAGCCCGCCAGGGCTCGGATTGCGACCGCTGAACAAGATAGTTGTCGGGCTGAGAGGATTTGAACCTCCGGCCTCTTCACCCCCAGTGAAGCGCGCTAACCAAGCTGCGCCACAGCCCGTACAGCCGTCGATCGTAGTGGCACGTTCTGCGAAAGTTGTGCGGCGGGGGCGAATAATCGCGTCCGCTCGCCAAATTGGGCAAGAACTAGAACTTCTCAATCGCCCAGAGCACTCCGACGACCGCTCGCCACAGAAGATACGCGGCGAGGGCGACGACAACGATCCAGAAATGCCACGGCGCCGATTGGCCAACGGTCCGCTCGTCGTCGTGGCCGTGCGGGGAGTTGTCGGTGACCACGCCTCCGCACGAGGGACAGGTGCCTCCGTCGAGTGCGGTCGGGGCGTGGTACGCCGAGCATGAATCGCACCAGGGCATGGTCAGGAGCGTATCGGTGAGCTAGCTACGGCGGACAGCCAGGATGGCTACGTCGTCGTCGATCATGCCGTTGCCAAAGTCGCGTGCTGCCTCGAGCAACGCCTTAGTGAGGACCTCAGGGGACGCACCAGGGTCCCGACGGATCGCCATCGCAATGCGTTCTTCGCCGAAGAGCTCGTCGCCGTTGCGTGCCTCGGCCAGTCCATCGGTGTAGAGCAGCACGAAATCGTCGGGGGCAAGCGGTACTTCTTTACTGAAGTAGGACGCTCCCGGGTCGAGCATGAGCAAAGGTCCGGTCGCACGGAGGGGTTGCACCTCGCGTGCGTGCCACAACCAGCCAGCTGGGTGACCGGCGGAGGCATAGCGAATCGTGCCGGCTTCGGTATCGAATACGACGACGATCATCGAGATGAACTCTTCGCCGCGGTCCATCTCCGACATCTGCTGGTTGAGTTCTTCGAGAGCCTGCGCCGGGTCACGGAACTGCCGGAGGAAGACGCGCAGCAGGTATTTGGCTTGGAACGCGGTGATCGAGCTCTCGATACCGTGGCCGCGAACGTCGCCGATAACGGCGGCAAGACGTTTGTCTCCAACCCGATACACGTCGAAGAAGTCTCCGGCCATGAGCCCCGAACCAGCCTCGTAGACACGGCCGACTTCAAAGCCCGTGACGTCCGGCAGGGAATCGGGAGCGAGTCGAGCTGCCCATGCTTTGGGAGCGAAGTCCTCCTGCTGGAGCGCTTCTTCGGCACGTTTCTCGAGAAAGAACCGCTGGCGGCTCAGTCGGGCTTCTTTGATGGCTCCTCGAGACCAGACCACCGACACGAACGCCGGGACGGCCACGAGACCAAACACGATCGCTGCGCGTTCATCGTCACTCGCTGCGGTCACGAACGACGCGAACGCCAAGACCGAGTACAGGAACGCCGACTGGACGTCTTTGCGGAATGCGGACTGAGCGAGACGGTAGGCAGCGTCTTCCTGTCCGTTGTCGTTGTCGGTCTCGACGTTGTTGAGGAACCGACGCCGATAGCGCGCGGAACGAGCCCACCCGATCGCGGCCACCACGCAAACGAGGCCAAGTCCAATGAGTACGATGGCCTTCATGGCGAAAAGCGTAGCCGAGAACGCTGCGAGGCGCTGCGTACCGATCGGTAACGCATTCTCATCTCGGCTCTAGCGTTTACGAACCCGCAGCTTGATTGGGGTGTTTCCCATGTCGAAGGCCTCGCGCAAACTGCGCTCGAGGTACCGCAAATAGGTGCGCGGGAGTTCTTTGTTGCTGAACAAGGTAAAGGTCGGTGGGTCGGTTGCACCCTGGGTTGCATACAGCACACGGCCACCTTCGGGGGCTGGCTGAGCGGCTTGGGCAGCCCGAATGACGACGTTGACCTTGCGGGTCGGGATGCGTGTCGAATACGACGACAAGGCGTCGTGCAGTGCGGGCCAGAGCTTGTTGACGCTCTTTCCGGTGAGTGCACTGATGCGAATGACGGGCGATTCACCCAGGAAGTGGAGCTTGCGCTCTACGTTGCGCATGGTCTCCTTGCGTGCTTCAGCGTTGAGCAGCTCCCACTTGTTCAGCAGGACAACGATCGGACACCCCGCAGCGTCGACACGTTCGGCAAGGCGTTGGTCTTGCGCGGTGACGCCGACGGTTGCATCGATAACGAGAAAGGCGACGTCGGACTTGTCGACCGATCGCAGCGCCCGAACCAGCGAGTAGTACTCGGTCTCCTCATCGACCTTGGCCTTGCGACGCATACCTGCGGTATCGATGAAGCGGATTGGACCACCATCGGTCTCAACGACCGTATCGATCGAGTCACGAGTGGTGCCAGGCATGTCGTGAACTACTGCTCGCTCATCGCCGATGAGACGGTTGAACAACGTCGACTTGCCAACGTTGGGTCGGCCGACGATCGACACGCCAAAGATGCGCTCCTCGTCTTCGTCTTCTTCCTCGAAGATCTCGGGAGGGAGCACCATCATGATTTCGTCGAGAAGATCGGCAGTACCAACACCGTGCAACGCACTGACGGGTTTCGGGTCGCCAAACCCCAGATTGAGCAAGTCCCAGATCACGTGTTGTTGTTGCTCGTTGTCGACCTTGTTCGCAACGAGAAACGTCGGCGTATCGACACGCCGAACGAGGTCGGCAACGAGCTGGTCATCGGCTGTGGCACCCACGGAAGCGTCGACGACGAAGAGCACGACATCGGCTTCCTCGATCGCTCGCTCGCTCTGACGGGAGACCTTGGCGTCGAGGGCATCACCGTCTTGGTCGGCCATCCAGCCGCCCGTGTCGATCAGGATGAACTCTCGCCCCTGCCACTCTGCAGTGACTTCTTTTCGGTCGCGAGTAACACCAGGGCGTTCCTCAACGATTGCTTCGCGGCGACCAATAATGCGGTTAACGAGCGTGCTCTTGCCGACGTTTGGACGTCCGACAATGGCAACGGTTGGCAGTGTGCTCATGGGAGCTCCAGAGCATTGCGCAGGGCAATGCCATCGGTTTCGATAATTTCCACGCGACGAGGAAGATCGTCTGGTGAGAGGCCGTCGAGGAACAGCCCACGGTTAAGACAAACATCGGGGAGCAGGTATCTATGCCCCTCAGGCTCGGCCGCCAGGACGCGCTGAAGGTCGGCTCCGACCATCAGACCAGCAACCCCAACGTTGCCACCGAAGAACTCGTTCTCAACGGTGATAACGCGAACATCGTCGCGATCGTGGTCGGCCAGTAGTGGCTCGATGACCTGCGCCCCGAGTTCGCCGGTGAGAATGCCTACTGGCGCCGTGCGCCGAGGCGTCAACATCACCGTCGAGGCACCATCGGCCTCGGGAGCACAGGTACGCGGAGCGCGGTATCCCTCGGCGGGCGCAGCATCGACCCAGGCAAAGAAGCCGGCTTCGGTTCCGACCCCGGTATCGACCTCGCCGGTGAATTCGGCCTCGAACGATCGGGCCATGCCGATTCCGTCCTCGTACATCGGAATGTCCCCGTACGCCTCGCGAGGCGGAAAAGGTCGCTCTGCGTTGAGGTAGTACTCGTCGGACGCATGCACCAGACGTCGACCGATGGTCTTCTCGAACACGTCCTGCCAGCGTTCGACGACGTCGACGACCGTTTGGGCCTCTTCGAGTGTGTGGGCTCGCATGCGTTCTTCTGTCGAGTACTTTGATACGCCGAGCGGCACGACCGAGACGGTCGCAAGATCTCGGTACTTGTCGGCAATATCGGCGAGGGTCTGGTCGAGGACAAGGCCGTCGTTGATTCCCGGACACACGACGACCTGGCCGTGCACTTCAATGCCGGCGTCGAGCAAGGCCGACAGCCAACGCAGCGACGACGCCCCACGCCGATTGCGGAGCATTTCTTCGCGAACTGCGGGGTCCGTTGCGTGAATGCTCACATTTAGCGGCGACAGTTTCTCGGTGATAACTCGTTCGAGATCGGCTTCGGTGAACCGTGTCAGCGTCGTGTAGTTGCCATAGAGGAACGACAAGCGATAGTCGTCGTCCTTCAGGTAGAGGCTCTTGCGAAGGTTCGGGGGTAGTTGGTAGATGAAGCAGAATTCGCAATGGTTATCGCAGGTACGAACCTCGTCGAACAGGGCGGAGTGGACCTCGATACCGAGGGGTTCGGTCGACAGCTTTTCGACGTCGACATCGAGCGTCAAACCGTTGCGGTCGATCACAAATGCAATCTCGTCACTATCGACGAGCGTCCGGTACTCAAGGATATCCCGAGGCTGTTCTCCCTCGATCGTGACGAGCTCGTCACCAATGAGCAAGCCGGCGCGCTCAGCGGGAGAGCCTGGCTCAACACTGATTACTCGTGGGCGCGCGACAGCGACGGCGGTGGACATCTGGTCAAGGTTAGGGCCGTTGCGCCTCTGCCAGGTGCGGCCATCTGTCTCAGCCACTCCCAGGGGCGTTTTGCGACGGGTCTGTCCGTACTGCAACGTCGACACGCGGTGTTGAAGCCTCGCTCGATGTCGTTCACCAAATAGACTTGGCAAATGCCCGTTGACCAAGTTCTGCTCGCCGCACCACGAGGCTTCTGTGCTGGAGTTGAGATGGCTATCAAGGCACTTGCCGCAATGGTCCGAGCCTTTCCACCACCGGTGTACTGCTACCACGAGATCGTGCACAACCGCTTAGTCGTGCAACGCTTCGAGGACATGGGCGTCGTCTTTGTCGATGACATCGACGAAGTTCCCGAAGGAGCTCCGATCATGTTGTCCGCTCATGGCTCAGCCCCAGAGGTTGTGCAGGCGGCAACGAACACCGGTGGTTACATCGTTGACGCGGTGTGTCCGCTCGTCACGAAGGTTCACCACGAGGTCAAGGTCCGGGCTGGCAAGGGTTACCAGATTGTCTATGTTGGCCATGATGGACACGAGGAAGCCGTGGGCACGATGGCGGTGGCTCCAGAAGCCATTCACCGGGTCGAGTCCATCGAGGAGGTGCAAGCACTCCCCCAGATCGACGGTCCAACAGCATTGCTCGCACAGACCACCCTGAGCCACCGTGACTGGGCGTCGGTACAAGATGCTGCTCTCGAACGCTGGCCCGAGATGTGGACCCCAGGACGCTCCGACCTCTGTTTCGCCACGACCAATCGTCAAGGTGCGCTCACGAAGATCGCCCCAGAGTGCGATGCAATGGTGGTCATTGGTTCCTCGAACTCCTCGAACACCATGGCGCTGGCCCGCTTGGCCGCAGAAAGCGGCTGCGATCGCGTACTTCGTGTGAATACCGCCGACGAACTGCCGAGCGACCTCACCGGTGTCGTCGGAGTCACCGCTGGCGCTTCGGCGAGTGAGGAACTGGTGGAGTCGGTCATTAACCGCCTGGACCCGACCAACGGTGTTAGCGAGGTGCGAATTACCGAGGAGGACGAGTACTTCCCCCCACCGCGTGCGCTCCGCGACCTGCTGACCGCCATCGACGCAGCGGCGGCGCTGAGCTTGGGCTCGTCACGTCCGCAGAAGCTATCGACGGGCGACCGACAGCTCGGGGCTAGCGA
>CALBVK010000301.1 GCA_937969345.1 uncultured Acidimicrobiales bacterium | reverse complement strand
GTCCACGCCCCGAGTATGCGACTCCGCAAAGGTCTGTTGCAAGAATCGGGATGTGGTGTTGCACATGTATCAATTTGCGAGACATGCCGGCGCAGTTAGAGTCCTCCTCATGGCCAACTACTTCAACACCCTCCCGCTGCGCATGCAGCTCGCCGAGCTGGGCAAGTGCCGCTTCATGCACCTCGATGAGTTCACCGAGGGCGTCGATGCCCTCAAGGGCAAGAAGATGGTCGTCATCGGTTGTGGCGCTCAGGGTCTGAACCAGGGCCTGAATCTTCGCGACAGCGGTCTCGATGTCTCCTACGCCTTGCGTGACGCGGCGATTTCCGAGCAGCGTCAGTCGTGGAAGAACGCCACGGAGAATGGTTTCACTGTCGGCACCTACGAAGAGCTGCGTCCGACCGCCGACGTGGTGCTGAACCTCACGCCAGACAAGCAACACACGAACGTGGTCAACACGATCATGCCGATGATGAAGCAGGGTGCGTGCCTGTCGTACTCGCACGGCTTCAACATCGTCGAGGAAGGCATGCAGATCCGTGACGACATCACCGTCATCATGGTCGCTCCCAAGTGCCCGGGTTCTGAGGTTCGCGCCGAGTACGTGCGTGGCTTCGGCGTGCCGACGCTGATCGCAGTCCACGAAGACAACGACCCGAACGGTGAGGGCCTGGCCCTGGCCAAGGCATACGCCGTTGGCACCGGCGGTCACAAGGCCGGCGTGCTGATGTCGTCGTTCATCGCCGAGGTCAAGTCCGATCTCATGGGCGAGCAGACCATCTTGTGCGGCATGCTCCAGACCGGTTCGCTGCTGTGCTTCGACAAGATGATCGAAGAGGGAATCGAGCCCGGCTACGCCTCCAAGCTCATCCAGTACGGCTGGGAAACGGTCACCGAGGCCCTCAAGTACGGCGGCGTGACCAACATGATGGATCGCCTGTCGAACCCCGCCAAGATCCGTGCCTTCGATCTCGCAGAAGAGATGAAGGACATCATGCGTCCGCTCTACCAGAAGCACCAGGACGACATCATGACCGGTGCCTTCTCGGCCGGAATGATGGACGACTGGGCCAACGACGACGCGAAGCTCCTCGGCTGGCGTGCAGACACCGCCGAGACCGCGTTCGAGAAGACCGAAGCCGGCGACATGGAGATCTCCGAGCAGGAGTACTTCGACAACGGCATCCTCATGGTCGCCATGGTCAAGGCTGGCGTCGAGCTCGCCTTCGAAACCATGACCGACGCCGGCATCATTGCCGACTCGGCGTACTACGAGTCGCTTCACGAGACGCCGCTCATCGCCAACACGATTGCCCGCAAGAAGCTCTACGAGATGAACGCAACGATCTCCGACACCGCCGAGTACGGCTGCTACCTCTACAACCACGCATGCGTGCCGCTGCTCGCCGACTTCATGACGGGTATCAAGAGCGACGTCATCGGCAAGGGCCTCGACCTCACCGACACCGGTGTCGACAACGCACGCCTCATCGAGGTCAACGCGGCCATTCGCAACCACCCGGTTGAAGACATCGGCGGCGTCCTCCGCGGCCACATGGCTGACATGAAGCGAATTGTCTGAAGTCAGCATCGTCCTTGACGACCTGTCCGTCGATTTCGACGGACGGTTTCAGCTCAACAACATCACCTGGGCGATCGAGCCTGCACAGCAGTGGCTGATTACCGGAGCGAACGGCTCCGGTAAGTCAGCGCTTGCTGCCGTACTTGCGGGAGAGGGCGACCACCTTTCGGGCGTGCTTTCGGGTCTGCCCGAGAACGTTTCGCTGGTGTCGTACGAACGACAGGCCGAGCTCATCGCCGCCGAACTGCGCAAGGACGATGCCGACATTCTCGACGTGATCTCCGAGGGAACTCCAGTCTCGGAGATCATCGCCGACGTCTGCCTCGACGACGAGCTGGCCCAAGAGCTTGTGGCCACGTTGGGCCTCGAGCCGTTGATGGACCGCGCCTTTCGCAAGCTGTCGACGGGGGAGACCCGAAAGGTCATGCTTATCCGGGCACTGACGAGCCGCCCGGAACTGCTTGTCCTCGACGAACCGTTCGATGGCCTCGACCAGGACTCGCTGAAATGGCTACAAGGCCATCTCGCCGCACTGGCCGAGACGGTGCCGACGGTGCTCGTGCTCAACCGATTCGACGAGTGCCCTGACTTCATCACGCACGTTGCCTACGTCGACGACGGGCGGCTGTTGCAACAGGTGGAGCGTGCCGACGAGCGGGCCTACGCCGAACTGCATCAGCTGCTCCATTTGAAGACCAGTGAGCTCGAGGTGCCCAAGGCCGATCCGGCGATCACGCTGCCGCCGCTGAACCCAGACGGGCCGCTGGTTAAGCTGACCAAAGCGACTGTTCGATACACCGACAACACGGTCTTCGAGAACCTCGACTGGACCATCGACGCCAACGAGCACTGGCAGGTGAGCGGGCCGAACGGCAGCGGCAAGACCTGCTTGCTGTCACTTATCACCGGCGATCATCCGCAGTGCTACGTGAACGACATCAACGTCTTCGGTTTCCAGCGCGGCACCGGCGAGAGCATCTGGCAGATCAAGCAATACATCGGCTACGTCTCCACCGCCCTGCAGTGGGAGTATCGGGTCGGGACAAGCCTGCGGAATGTCATTATCTCCGGCTTCTACGACAGCATCGGCTTGTACACCAAGAGCACCGACACACAGAAAGCCATCGCCGACGACTGGCTCGAAGTGCTGGGCATGTCAGGCCGTGCGGACGAGCCGTTCACCGGTCTGTCATTCGGCGAGCAACGTCTAGCGCTGATTGCACGTGCCATGGCGAAACACCCGCCGCTGTTGATCCTTGACGAACCGTGTTTGGGACTCGACGACATGAACCGCCAACTCGTGCTGGCACTGATCGAACGCATCTGCCGCTCAGGAAACACGACCGTGCTCTACGTCAACCACCGCCTCGAAGACCGAATCCCAGGGATCGAGAACCACCTCGCCCTCGGCTAGTTATCTTGTTCCCCGTGACTGAAGAAGTAGCTGCGTTGGCCGTGTACGGGTCGCTCAGCCCTGGGGAGAAGAACCACTGGGTCATTCGCGGCATCGACGGAGAATGGGTTTCTGGAACCGTCAGTGGTTTCGAGTTTGAAATCACCTGGGGCCCAGCCGAGGGTTACGAGGGGTTTCTACCTGACGACAAC
>CALBVK010000300.1 GCA_937969345.1 uncultured Acidimicrobiales bacterium | reverse complement strand
CATGTGGGTCGGTCCTTCCGGGGATTCGGGCTGCTGGGTTGTTACCCCTACCACTACACATCGGTTAGGTAAGGGCAGACCTAGAGTCTTCTGAAGTACTTACGAGAACAACGCAAGGTTTGGATGTTGTTCCCGAACATTGGTGAACAGATCGGAAATTCTGCTCCGATCTTTGTGCAGAAGTCTCCGGCGTGTCGGCTCTAACCTAGGGACGTGACATTTCGGCTTCGCTCGGCTCGCGACCTGGTTTCCCTTCCACATTCAGACTTCTGGCACGTCACCGGTGGTCGTCCAATGTTCGACCTCGTCGACGGCCCAACGCTGACCGAGGGGTGGCATCTCGTCACGACGGACTTCACGGCGACACAGGACGACTCGCTCGAATTCGGGAAGCACCCACCGATCGCCGTGCGGTTCCTTCCCGAGTCCGGGTCGGTGCCGCTTGCCCGACGCCCCATTCCGGTGGTCGCTGGCAAGCGAAGCCGCGTCGTGCACGTCCCAGCGGGTACAGCGCGAGTGCAACTCGACGTCACGCCGTGGCTCGATTCGATCTCGGTCAGTCATGTGACGCTGCGTCCCATTCCCAGTGCCGTCGCGGCATCGATCATGTCTGCCGACGTCGCGGCGTCGAGCGTTGGCGGGTCGAGCGATGCTTCCTCGATACGCGATCGGCTCCGAAACGCCCGCACAGCTCGCGGCAACCGGGCCATGCTCGAAGAGGTCGCCGTTGCCTACGAGCACCTTCAGCACCGTCGCTCCGGCGATGGTGTCGACTACCCGTCGTGGCGTATCCGCAACGCCACGCTGTTCGATGATGATGCCGACCGGCTCCGTGCTCAGTGCGCGGAATTGCCAGGTGGCGGACCAACGATCAGTGTGGTGATGCCGGTCTACAACCCCGCATTGGACTGGTTGGAGCTCGCGATCGGTTCCGTTCTCGCACAGACCTATGAGCGGTGGCAGCTGTGCCTGGTGAACGATGCCTCGACCAACCCACGGGTTGGGGAAATGCTCGACCGCTACGCCACAGACGATTCGCGGATTCTCGTCGTTCATCGACCCGACAATGGACACATCGCAGCAGCGACCAACGACGGCCTCGCCGTTGCCACTGGCGAATTCGTGGCGTTCATGGATCACGACGACGAGTTGGCACCGTTCGCGCTCGCCGCCGTCGCGCTCAACTCTGCGACTGCGGACGTGCTCTACACCGACGAAGACAAGATCGACGAACACGGAAAGCACTACGACCCGCACTGCAAGCCATCGTGGAACCCAGAACTGCTCTTGGGCCAGAACTATCTGTCGCACCTGACGGTGATCCGGCGCTCGCTGATCACCGCCGTTGGCGGGTTGCGTACCGGCTTTGACGGCGCCCAGGACCACGACCTGGTCCTTCGCGCAACCGCTGCGACTTCCCCTGAACGAATCTGCCATATACCGCTGGTCGCCTATCACTGGCGCGCGATCGAGGGTTCGACGGCCCTCGCGCCAGGTGAGAAGAGCTACACCGAAGAAGCATCGATGCAAGCGCTCCGCGATCGCCTTGGAGAGGGCTGGCATGTCGGCATTGCCGGCGCTCCAACGGCATATCGTTGCGTTCCGCCGCTCGAGTCGTTCCCGCTGGTATCGATCATTATCCCGACCCGGGACCGGGTCGATCTTCTGCGACAGTGCATCGACAGTCTGGTTCGCACTACGTATCCAGCGTTCGAAATTCTGATCATCGACAACGATTCGTCAGACCCCGAAACCCTCGAATGGCTCGAGGCGTTCGACAACGGCCACGACCATCGAGTGATTCCCGCTCCGGGTCCGTTCAACTATTCGGCAGTGAATAACCTCGGCGCTCGCGAGGCCAAGGGCGAATTGCTGTTGTTGTTGAACAACGACACCGAGGTAATCGAACCTGACTGGCTCGCACAAATGGTGCGATGGGCGCTTCAGCCCGACATCGGTGCGGTCGGCGCAAAGCTGTTGTACCCCGACGACACCATTCAACATGCCGGTGTTGTGCTGGGTCTTGGCGGGCTCGCCGGCCATGGCCATCTACACGAGCCAGCGTCTGCAACGGGCTATTTCAGCCGCCTGAAACTCACTCACGAGGTGGGAGCGGCGACCGCAGCCTGCCTGCTGACCTGGCGGTCGACCTGGGAGCTGCTCGGCGGCCTCGACGAGGACCTCGCCGTTGCCTTTAACGACGTCGACTACTGCATGCGGGTACGCCACGAAGCAGGTCAACGAATCGTGTGGGTTCCTGACGCGCTGCTGTATCACCACGAGAGTGTCAGTCGAGGCAAAGAGGACGACCCGGTGAAGGTCGCTCGCTTCAATGCCGAGGTCGATCGTGCGCTTGCGAAGTGGGCCGATGTTCTCGACGAGGACCCGGCGTACTCCCCGAACCTCACGCTCGAGGGAAACTCCTTCACCCTGGCCCGCCAGCCCCGCATCACCCCACCCTGGTCCGAGTAACCCGCTGGTGGGACCTGTCCCCATCGGCTGGGAACTTTTGTATTGAGCGGATCGTCCAAGATGTCGATGACTCACACGATGACCTCTTCGGTGTTGCGCGTACTCGCTGGTTTGGCGTTCGCCGTCGCGCTCGCTGCGTGTGCGCCAGCTGGACCAACGCTGTCGGTCGGCGACGATTCGCCACCGACCGAAGGTCCGCTCGATGCACCGATGCCCGAACCCATCGACCCGCAAGACCTTTGGGAGTATGAGCAGTTCCGCTGGGTCGACGGTGTCGTCGACGGCTACGCGATGACCTATACCCAGGAGTGCGGCGACTACCTGCGGGCGGATGAGCCAACGATGGTCTGGGTTGATGGCACCTACTTTCGCAACCCGATCGAGTCGAACGTCAGACCCAATGGCCTCGTCACGATTCCCGAGCTCCTCGAGGTGATCGTGGCCCGCAACCCAGACGACACCCTCGAATTCATCGACGGCGACCT
>CALBVK010000299.1 GCA_937969345.1 uncultured Acidimicrobiales bacterium | reverse complement strand
CCCAGCCGACGATCACCAGCCGCTCGGGGTTCTCGCTCACACGATCAACCCGCAGCTCTCGAAGGCCTCACGAGTGATCGCCTTTTCCTCGTCGGTCAGTTCGAGCAGAGGAAAGCGCACATGTCCGCCGACCTGGCCGAGCAGCTCTTGCCAGTACTTCTGATGGGCATGTGGCTTTTCGGCGGGTCGGGTGCCCCACAGTGCATCTCGGACCGGGTCGAGGCTGGCGCTGATCGCCTTTGCCTCGGCAGCATTCCCTGCAAGAGCGGCCTGGGTGTAGTCGTGCATGCGTCGGTCCTTTGCGCTCTGCAAAAGAAACGGTGGCGAGGAACACAAGTAGAGCTTCCAGTTGAGCTCGAGGATGTTGTCGAGCCACTCCGGTTCAGAAGCGGTGCTGACCTGGATTCGATCAGATGCGAGTTCGGTCAGTTCGGCATACATAGAACGTTCGACGCTGTACTTGATCGCAACGACGTTCTCGAGGTCGGCGAGACGGTTACACAGCTGCGGCGACATCAGGTAGCCGCTCGCTGGATGGCTCCACAGCGCAATGCCGATATCGACACTCTCGGAAATCGCCGAGTAATAGCGCAGGAGCGTCTCGTCCTGTTCTTTGAAGAAGTGCAGGGCGGGAGCGTGCACGACGATGTAGTCCGCCCCGACGTTTTCCGCGTGTCGTGCAAGGTCGAGGACGACGTCGAAGTTCTGGTCTGAACACGACATGATCGTGTAGCCATCGTCGCCCGTTGCCTCCACCGCGAGTTCGAAGCTGCGCTTACGTTCTTCGAGCGACATCGAGAAGAACTCGCCTTGCTTGCCCGAGATGAACAATCCCTCGATGCCGAGGTCCTGGGTCCAGTGGCGAATGTTCTCGCGAAAGCCCTCCTCATCGATCCGGTGGTCCTGGGTGAAGGGGAGCAGGGCAGCAGCCCAAATGCCCTTCATATTTGCTCGTGCGTAATCCTTGGCGTCTGCCCGGCCATATTCCATATCTGCTCCTAGACGACGTTGACGCTATGCGACACGTTCTTGACGACGGTGTAGTGGCTGAGGCCTTCCGCTCCGCCTTCGCGGCCGTAGCCGCTCGACTTGACGCCTCCGAATGGTGTTTCGGGAAGTGATGCCTCGAGGGTGTTGATCGAGAGGTTGCCCGCCTCGACCCGGTCGACCATGCGGTCGGCATAGTCGGATCGATTGGTGAACCCATAGGCGGCAAGGCCGTAGGGAACCGAGTTGGCTTGGGCGATGGCCTCGTCGAGTGAGCCGACCGAGTTCACGATGGCGAGCGGACCAAATGGTTCGATCTGCATGACCTTTGCGTGGTCGGGGACGTTCGCAATGACCGTCGGCTCGAAGAAGTATCCGGTGCGATCGATGGGCTTGCCGCCAGTGAGCAGGTTCGAACCAACGTCGACCGCGTCGTTCACGAGGTCTTCCATGACGCCGACGCGACGGTCGTGGGCGAGCGGGCCCATCTCGACGCCCGGTTCCATGCCATCACCGACAACCGTTTCGGCGCATCGGGTCGTGAAGACGTCGATAAATTCCTCGAAGACCTTGTCGTGAACGAAGAAGCGGGTCGGAGAGGTGCAGACCTGGCCGGCGTTACGCATCTTGCGGATGGCCGACGTCGTCGCCGCGGCATGGACGTCGGTGTCTTCGCAAACGATGACCGGGGCATGGCCGCCGAGCTCCATCAGGACCGGGGTCATGTTGTCCGAGGCGATTCCGGTGAGGTGTTTGCCGACAGCTGTCGATCCGGTGAAGGCGACGAGGTTGATGCGATCGTCGGGGATCAGGTACGAGGAGATGTCGGCAGGCTTACCCCAGACGAGGTTGAGGACGCCGGGAGGAAGGCCAACATCGGCGAACGCTTTCGCGATGTGCATGGCGCCAGCCGGGGTTTCTTCGGCAGCTTTCAAGATGATCGAACAACCCGATGCGACCGCCCCGGCGATTTTGCGCGCTGGCTGGCTCATAGGGAAGTTCCACGGGGAGAATGCAGCGACTGGTCCGATCGGCTGGTGATGCACGATGTATTTGATGCCCGGTCCCGAAGGGATCACGCGGCCGTAGGTGCGCATGGCTTCGCCGGCGTCCCACTCGAAGAACTCACAGCCACGAATCACTTCGAGCTGCGCTTGGCGGAACGGCTTTCCATGCTCCGCCGTGATGGCGTGCGCGATCTCGTCCTGGCGTTCTCGCATCAGGGCCGCGGCGGCTCGGACGACGTCGCTGCGGTGTTTAGGCGATTGCTGGCTCCATAGCTCGAATCCGGTCTGAGCCGCAGCGAGCGCATCATCGAGGTCGGATTGGGTCGCGACCGGGACGCGGCCGATCTCGGCCTCGGTGGCCGGGTTGACGACGGCCATGTCGTGCGACGTTTGCCGCCATTCGCCGTTGATAAAGAGTTGCAGTTCTGGATATTCGAAGTCGCTAGTCATGTGTTTTCGTGAGTTCCTTAGAACGCGGTACGGATGGCCCAAAGGTCGGGAAAGGCCGGTTTGAAAAGGGTTGTTGCGAGGTACGAGGCGCCGTCGGACCCGCCGGTCCCGGGCTTGGTGCCGATGGTTCGTCGCACCATCATCACGTGGCGATATCGCCACTCCTGGATGCCTTCGTCGAGGTCGGTCATCATCTCGCACAGGCCAGCGAAGCGTTCGTCGCTGTACTGGCCGATGATCGCTTGTTGGACCGCGGCGTTCTCGATGATTGGTTGGCTGACGTCGCGGTCGAGTATCTCGTTGGGAATGTCCGACCCCGAGCGTGAGAGCAGCCGCACAAAGGCGTCCCAGAGCGTCGGCGCTGCGTGTCGCGCCTCGAGGCGCTCGGCCTCGGCTCCAGCAAACCAGTCGATCTGGACTCGATCTTTGACGCCGAGCATGAACTCGAGCTCGCGGAACTGCGCGGACTGGAAGCCACTGGCATTGGCAAGAAACGACCGGAAGCTCGCAAACTCCGCCGGGGTCATCGTTTCGAGGATGTCGATCTGGCCGACCATCGTCTTGACGATGGTGAGCACGCGTCGAAGGTGGTGTCGGGCCGCACCAACCCGGTCGTCATTCATGAGCTCGACGATGTAGTCGAGCTCGTGTAATACCTGTTTGAACCACAACTCATAGACCTGGTGAATCACGATGAATAACGTTTCATCGTGCTCGGGTTCGCCCGTGGCTTCGTCGACGGACAGACAGTGCTGTAGTTCGAGCAACTCGGGAATCTTGAGGTAGCTGCCGTAAGTCATCTCGTTGGTCATGATGTGCTCAGTGCTTTGGGGTCGGCGAGTGGGTCGAGGGTGGGGAGTGGCGGTAACGCGTCGACGAGTGCATCGACGTCGAGCGCTGGGTCGGCGATGGCCGACGCGATGATGTCAGCTAGGCGAGCGGCGCGTTCGCGTGCTTCGGAATAGGGCATGGTCGAGAACATGACCATGTTGTAGCGAGGCTTGACGTGTGCGGGATGTCGCTGTTCGAGATCGAGCGCGAACTCTCGCTTCACGAGGTAATCGGGATCCACGACGCCGGATCGCATCTCGATGTAGTTGTCCAGTGCCATCGCCGCAATTGCGTCCGCGTCGGGTTTGCGTTCGGCTGCGTACATGCTGAATGCGGCCTCCCAGTCGTCGGGG
>CALBVK010000298.1 GCA_937969345.1 uncultured Acidimicrobiales bacterium | reverse complement strand
CGGAGTTACTGCCCTCCGAACCGCTCGGTCCGTCCAGGCCGGCGTTCTCGATATGGGCGGAGTTACTGCCCTCCGAACCGCTCGAACCGTCCAGGCCGCCCTGCTCCTGCATCCATTGCCAGCACTCGGCGACCCGCTGCTCGAGATCGTCGAGTGTGCCCGAGTTATCGATCACGAAGTCGGCAACCGCCCGACGTTCGTCGCGAGTTGCCTGAGCGTCCATACGGGCAACGACCGCGTCCCGATCCATCCCCCGCGCCTCGACCACCCGATCGATCGCCACCTCAACGGGCGTATCAACAACAATGATCCCCGCCCACTCGGTGTGATCCCGGCTGGTGAGCAACTCGCCACCCGGCACGACGAGCAACGGAATGTCATGGACAACCAGCTCGTCTGACCCAGCGAACTCATCGAGCAATCGTTGGGTCTCATCGGCGACCGCCGGATGCACGATTGCGTTCAACGCATTCAGCTCGGCTTCATCGGAGAACACGATGCCTGCAACAGCGGCGCGGTCGAGCATGCCCGTTTCGGCACCCTCGGACTGCACGATCGTCGATCCCCAACGTTCAACCATTGCATCGAACACTAGTTCCCCAGGACGCTGCAAGCTACGAACAATGGCATCTGCATCAATAATTTTCGCGCCATGACCGCGCAAGAGTTCTGAAACGGTCGACTTTCCCGACCCGATTCCACCGGTGAGCCCAAACTCCATCATGGGACCGACGGTATCCGCGCTCCGCTCCACCCACACGGTGCACCAAGCCGCAGAACAGCCACATTCCGCCTAAGGCCAAACGGATCAGTGCCGATAGGTCAAATGACCCACTCGGGTCCGCCGATACGGAGCGCTATGGACGAGCAAGACTTCACCTCGACGATGACCAAGGGCGACGCCCAGAAACTCCGTCGATCCCGCACTGGCGCGGCGGCCTCCATAATGCCCCGACTCACACTGCAAGGCGACCGCCTTGGCACGGGCGACTTCAACGAAGAAGACGTCGAGACCCCCGACCAAACCGAAGTCTTCCAGCAGGTCATCGCGATCATCCGCTGGGGTGTTCTCGGACTTCTGATCATCCTCGCCACCCCACCCATCGTCGACAACGGCGACGATGTCCTGTCGACACTCCTGCTCGGCTTTCTCGCGCTCACCGTCACCCGGCACGCTCGACCTATTCGATTCGATCAACGCATCGCCTGCGACATCGCCATCCTCATCGAGATCGCCATGAGCGTCGCGTCGATCGCCCTCACCGGCCTCTGGCACTCCCCACTCGCCGTGTCACTCACCGTCCCGATCATCGTTGCGGGATTTGCTCGTGGATACATCTACGCAGTGCGCGTCGCCCTCATCGCCACTCTCGTGCCAACCGCCTTTCAGCTTTCCGAGACCGGCCTCGAAGTCGAACCCCTACAACGAATCGCCCAGTGGGCCGTGATCCTCGTCGTCGTCGGCCTGATCGCCGGTCAAACCAGACGCATCACCGGGGAGGCCGGCCGGCAGCGCAGCTTGGCCATGAACCGAATGGAGCGGCTCACCGACGCCAACTCGCTGCTCTACTCGCTCCATCGGGTTGCCCAGACGCTCCCTGCGTCGCTCGACCTGAGCGACGTGCTCGACACGACCATGGGACGCCTTCGCAGCCTCTTCGACTACGACACGATGGCGCTGCTCGTCTTCGACGAAACCGACGCCAGTTGGCAGGTCATGCGATCCGAAGGCACCTCACTACCGCTGCGCCTCGGGCCGACGATGCTCCCCAACCCCCTCAAGACTGCAATTGCCCAGAATCGACTGGTCGACATGGCGAATCTTCCCGCCGCTCGCACCATCGGTCTGAGCGAGAACAGCGGCAGCGGCCTCTACACAACTCTGACGGCCCGAGGCCAGATCATCGGTCTCCTCGCAATCGAAAGCGCCACGCCTGGCAACTACGACGAACGCACGGTGCAGATGCTCAACGGCTTCGTCGATCCAGTAGCACTCGCCGTCGACAACGCCCGTTGGTTCGGCCGGCTGCGAACCATGGGTGCCGACGAAGAACGAACCCGTATTGCGCGCGACCTGCACGATCGCATTGGCCAATCGATGGCGTTCCTCGCCTTCGAGCTCGACCGGGTCATCAAACACCACGGCGAGGGCAAGGACATCGGCGTTCCGCTCGATCAGCTGCAGACCGACGTACGCAACGTCATTCGCGAGATTCGAGACACACTGTCGGACCTTCGCACCGACGTGAGCGACGGCAAAGGCCTACAGGACACGATCGCCGACTTCGCCGAACGCCTCACGGACCGCAGCGGCATCACCTTCACCGTTGAGATCGAAGCAGCAGAACGCCTACCGATCATGCAAGAACGAGAACTGTGGCGTATAGCTCAAGAAGCGATGGTCAACGTCGAACGCCACGCCGATGCGACCGAAGCGACGGTTCGTTGGACCCTCGACGGCGAAAGCAGCGTCCTCGAAGTGATCGACAATGGCCGCGGATTCACCATTGGTGAAAGCGGACGGGTCGACAGCTACGGACTCGTCGGCATGCGTGAACGTGCTGCGAGCGTAGGTGCCTCCATGGAGGTCATGAGCACGCCTGGAGGCGGAACGACGATTCGTTGCGCCCTGGCCCCAGAAGCACAAAAGCGTGCGGCCTGAGCCGCACGCTTTGTTTAGATCTGTTCTTCTCGAGTCCGCTACTCGATAGCTGAAGTGATCGTCGACCCAATGTCGGAGTACTCCGTGCCAAGGCCGCTACCGAACGCCCCAATGGCCCCGATCGCTACCGCAGCAATAAGCGCCAGGAGGAGTGCGTACTCCACCATGGCAGCCCCGCGCTCGTGATTACATAAGAGGACGAACCTCTGAAACTTGCTCACGTCAATTGCCTCGCTTCCTACAGTCGTACAGAAATGCAACGGGGGCGGCGAGTCTGAGACTCACCGCCCCCAAAGGCATTTACCAAAGCGTCATCAGACGCTCGGAATTACTTGTCGCTAAGACCAGAGTTGATGCCCGAGAACTCGGTCGAAACCGTGTCGCCGAGAACCTTGAGCGCTGCGATAGCAACGATAGCGATAAGAGCAAGGAGGAGTGCGTACTCCACCATTGCTGCTCCACGCTCGCTCTTGGTGTGAGCCTTGAGCCAAGTGTTGAGGAAGTTGTACTGGGTAATCATGTCAGGTTTCTCCTTAGGTCGGACCCGATGCGGAGCCCGTGCTTGTACAAAAATCTTCGACGCAGAACCGGCATCTCCGCATAGGTCGACAGGACCGTTCGTGCAGGCCACCTGACCCGCTCGAGAAACCCCGAAAAATCAACGCTTAGGCGGCGATATCGTCATCTGCGATGGTCACCGGGGCCCCGAACGGGCCAACGATCACCGAAGATGCGTTGGCTCGTCGACTATCAATTGCGGTGACGACGAGTGCTACGGCCACGAGGGGGCCCACAAATCGGTTGAGCGCGGCGAACACATTGCCCCACAGAGCGAACCAGACGAGCACCGCCAACGCTGGTGTCCAACGCCGTGCGACCGGTCCCCCGCTGGCCTGAGCGTGCATCCACACGCCGTACATACCGAGAACAACGAGCGCAGCGTCATAGAAATACATGCGCGGGTTCGCCGCGATCACGAACAGCGCAAGGCCGCCAAAGGCCCGTACCGGGCTCTCCTCGAGCTTGTCGGGTGTCCACAGCAACAGCGTTGACACGCCGAGCACCACGGCGACACCAAGCCATGTGGCCAGCGCTGCAATGGAATCGGGGGAAAAGCCGACGATGGTCTGCGCCCCTCCAAGGAAGGTGACCATCTTGTCGAATGGCACGATGCCCTCTTCTTGCAGTTCGACCATCATCTGGGCGTTCGAGAAGAAGCCACCCCATTGATCGAGTCCAAATGGCAGCGAAATGAGCAATAGTGCCGCAGTTCCCCCTCCGAACCCGCGGAGTGCGCGCCATGAACGAGCCCACAGCAAAACGACCGGCACCGCAATCGCGATGTTCGGTTTGAGCCAAAGACAGGCCAGAACCATGCCGGCGAGACCGCGACGATCTTTGGTGTACAGAAGCGTCGCAGCGCCGAACGCAAGCACGTAGAAACCGCTGTATTGACCAATGAGGCTCGAACCAACGGCAGCCCCCGAAGCAATACCAACGACAAGCCCGGTCGTGCGGTCAACGTCTGCCGTCTCGGCGCGCCCGAACAATCGCAGCCCGGACACGAACGCGACAAACGGCGCCAACGCGGAAACGGCGAAGGAACCAAAGAAACCAAAGGCAGCGAGCGGAAGCGCGAGCAGCAATGCAAACGGCGGATACAAATACGGCAGGGGCTCGGCCTCAGCCGAGTACGGCCGATACACCGTCTCGCCAGCGACCACCCGATCGGCGGCGTTGTCGAACGCAGTCCAGTCCGTGGTCAGGTTCGCTCGCGGGTCGGAAAGGACCCAGTCGGCGATCATGAAGACCAGCACCCCAGCGACAAGAACGGCGAGGCGTCGCGCGAGCATGTGGCCCGCAGGGATGTCGGCCATGTGACTCGATCTAGTCGAGGTGAACAATACCCATGCGCACTGCGGACAGTACGGCTTGGGTGCGGTCACGAGCGTCGAGCTTCTGATAGATCGACGCAAGGTGGTTCTTGACCGTCTTTTGCGAGATGAAGAGTTGTTCAGCGACCTCGGGGGTCGAGCATCCGTCAGCGATCAGCTGAAGGACCTCTTCCTCGCGCTTGGTGACGACACGCTCCTGCTCCGGGACCGGCTGATCCATGCGGCGAACTTCGTTCAACATGGTCGCGGCAAGCTGTGGCGACAACGCAGTGTCTCCGGCTGCGGCCATACGGACCGCAGAAGCAATCTCGTTCGTTGAGCAGTCCTTGACGAGGTAACCCGAAGCGCCCGCACGAATCGCATTAGCGAGTACGTCCTGATCAGCGTGCATCGTGAGCATCACAATGCGTGCTGCCGGATACGCCTCACGGATCTGACGACAGGCCTCGACACCGTCGAGCTCTGGCATGGTGACATCCATCAGGATGACTTCCGGCTTCACCTGGGTGGCGAGTTGTACAGCTTCGGCACCGTTACGGGCCTCGGCAACAACATCGAACCCTTCCTCACGCATCGAGCGGCTCAGGCCTTCTCGGAGCATTCGGTGGTCATCTGCAAGCATCAAGCGAATCGTCATTGTCTTCGTTCCTAGTGCGGGTATTCGGCGCCGAAGAGGAGCT
>CALBVK010000297.1 GCA_937969345.1 uncultured Acidimicrobiales bacterium | reverse complement strand
AGACATCGCTGAACCTGCGAAACCACCGCCGCCTCTGGCGTTCGGCCTGCGTGGCCTGAACGCTCTCCCTGAAAGGGATGGAATGCCGAACCCCGGAGGTGGCAAAATTGGCGAGGCACGAGCCTGCCACCGAAGGGCTTCGGCTACCGGTGGATGGCGCCTTCGGTGTCTTTGAGCGCTGGGACGATCCTTCCGGTTCGCAGCGCGATGATCTCCGCGACGATGGAGATCGCGGTTTCCTCCGGGGTGCGCCCACCGAGGTCGATCCCGATCGGCGAGCGCAGGCGGGCCAGCTCATCGTCGGTGACGCCGGCGTCGATGAGCCGCTTCGTCCGGTCGTCGTGGGTTCGCCGAGAGCCCATTACGCCGATATACCCCACGTTGGTCACGAGGGCGGACGTGATCGCTGGAATATCGAACTTGGCGTCATGGGTGAGCACCGCAACGGCATCGCGTTCGCCGAGACTTGGTCCGACTTCGTCGAGCAGGCGATTTGGCCAGTCGACAACGACATCGTCGGCGAACGGAAACCGCTTCTTCGTCGCGAACATTGGTCGGGCATCACACACCGTCACGCGGTAACCCAAGAACTTGGAGACTTTGGCAAGCGCTGCGGTGAAGTCGACGGCGCCAAAGATCAGCATCTGCGGCGGTGGGGCAAAGCTCTCGATAAAGACGGCAACATCGTCGGCACGCGCTTGGCCCTGGGCTCCGTAGCGCCGGATGCCGGTACGGCCGGCAGCGAGCTCTCCGAGCACGTCACGGGCCACGACCCGGTCGAGATCTTCGTCACCGAGAGAGCCAGAGTTCGCCTCGGGCGTGACAAGGAGTTTCGAACCGAGATGCGGCCCCTCGATAACGGTCGCGAGGGCTACTGGCTCTTCGGCCTTGATCGCGTTTCGGAGCTGCGCGTAGAGCGGAGTCTCGGCCACAGCTACCAGTCCAGCGGTTCGATAAAGAGATGGATGGTTCCGCCACACGTAAGGCCCACTGCGAAGGCTTCATCGTCGGAGTATCCAAAGGTCACGGTGCGGCGATCGCCTGTCTCGATGACTTCGAGCGCTTCGGTAACGACCGCGCCTTCGACACATCCGCCCGAAACCGAACCAGACACTTCGCCGTCCTCGTTCACTGCCATGGCAGCACCCGGAAGGCGAGGTCCCGAACCATCGAGATCGATGACGCGTGCAACGGCAATGGCCTTGTCCTGGCGCTGCCATCGGTCGAGGTCGTTCAGAAGCTCTTTCATCCTCCTCCGAGCGTACCTGGCCCGGACGGCCGCATCCGCATCGACATCGCCAACGAGGGCCAACCCCCATAACAAAGGGTCAGACCCCGCGTTATGGGGCTACGCGCCGATGGCATCAGAGAGCGCGGTGAGTGAATCGAGGCAATGGCCTTCGAGAAACGTGTCGATATGTGGCATAGCGGCCGCCATGCCTCGAGCGATCGGCTCGTATCCGGGGCTTGCCTTCAGCGGGTTCACCCAAACGACTTTGTGCGCTGCCCGCTGGAGTCGTTCCATCTCGCTGGCCATCTTCTCGGGTTCGCCCCGGTCCCAACCATCGGAGAGGACCACGACGATTGCTCCCCTGGCCATGCCCCGCACTCCCCACTCGTCGTTGAACGTAGCAATGGCGTCGCCGAGTCGGGTACCCCCCGACCAGTCGACGACAGCCTCCGCTGCGCTCTGAACAGCCTCGTCAACATCATGGCTACCGAGCTGCCGGGTCATACGAGTAAGGCGGGTTCCGAGGCCGAACACCTCCACCTTGCCCCGCCCAACAACGGCCGCATGAGCGAAACGAATCAGAACCCGGGCGTAGGGCTCCATTGATCCACTCACATCGAGCAGTAGCACCAAACGTCTGGTCCGAACGCCGGTGCGGGTTCTGCTGAGCTGAAGCGGCTCGCCGCCGGTACGCATCGCCGCCCGCACGGTTCGCCGCAGATCGTTGCGATCCCCGCTCGAACCGGGCACGCGTCGCCGCGAATCCCGTACCGATGGCTGAAGCCGCATCTTGTTCATAACTTTCTGCGCTTCGTACATTTCGGACTTCGTAAACTCTGCGAAGTCTTTCTCGCCAAGTGTTTCGGCGGCGCTGTAGCGCAAGGCGAGAATGTCATCATCGCCGCTCTCTCCGTCGCCGTCTCCATCACCATCGTCGGTTCCGAGTGAGGCGGACTCCGCCTCGTCCTCGAAGCGAACCTTGAAGCCCGTTCCGTTCCGGTGAAAGAACGCGAGGAACATTGCGTCGTACATCGCAATGTCCTCGGGTCGGCTCACAAGCGTTGCCCGACCAGCCCAGTACACGTCGTCGCCGTTGCCGACACCGACCGCCATCAGCGCTTGCGTAAATCGGAGCGACATGCTGATTGGAACGGTCAAACCACCGCTGCGCAGGCAGTGCACAAATCCGGTGGCAAGCCGTTCGAGCTCGGGCATGCCAGCGAGCTCGACTCGCCCTTCCTTGGCCTGCACCACCGGTGCCTCGCCGTCGATACCGGAGATGGGCAGTGGATACCCCTCTGAGGTCAAGGTCTATGCTCCGAGAGCGATCTCGATGACGCTCTCGATTCCCGCACGGCGGGCCCGTTCCTGATCCTCGCGGTACTTGAGTAACGTGCCCAACGTCGCGTCGACCGCCGCCTCGGTCAATTCGGTTTCAGCGAGCAAGTGGAGCGCGTTGGCCCAGTCGAGCGTCTCGGCAATGCCCGGCGGCTTGTACATACCCATGTCGCGAAACTGTCCGGTGGCCGATGCGACCTGACGGGCGAGCGGTGCCGGGACGTTCGGAGCCTTACGTTCGATGATCGAGACCTCCCGTTCGAAGTCGGGGTGTTCGACCCAGTGGTACAGGGCCCGACGCTTGAGCGCATCATGCACATCGCGTGTCCGGTTGGAAGTGATGATGACGAGCGGCGGAACATCGGCGCTAAACACGCCGAGCTCTGGCACCGTGACCGAGTAGTCCGAAAGTGCTTCGAGCAAGAACGCTTCGAACTCATCGTCGGCGCGGTCTACCTCGTCGATGAGCAGCACCGGCGGAATGTCGGAGCGGTGGTCGATGGCTTGTAGCAATGGTCGACGGATGAGGAATCGATCGGTGAATAGCTCGTCTTCGAGCGAATCCGACGATGTCTCCTGTGCCTCGCCCGTCGCTTCTGCGGTACGGAGGTGCAGTAGCTGTCGGGTGTAGTTCCACTCGTACAGCGCCTGCGAAACATCGATGCCCTCATAACACTGCAACCGAATCAGTTCCGCTCCAGTGATCGCAGCGATGACCTTGGCCACCTCGGTCTTGCCCACGCCAGCGTCTCCCTCGAGAAGCAGCGGACGTTGTAGCTCCGAAGCGAGAAAGATCGAGGTTGCCAACCCTCGATCAGCGAAGTAGTCGTGCTCAGAAAACCGTTCGAGCACGACGTCTACCGAGGACAATTCACTTCGACCCATTCTGGGCACTCTAGAGGACGGCACCTTGGCCTCTGGAGTTCAGCTGAACTCAGTTGAGGCGCAGGTCGTGGTTCGCGTTAAACGTCGACCCTGGGATTGGCGGGAGGCCGAGTAGCGACAGTGCGAGGTTTCCGGCTTCGTGAGCGCGGATCGGCTGCACACCATCGAGACCCGGGTGTCCAGAGCCTGGGCCCTTGCGAGTGGTTGGATTGAGTACATAGAGATCGCTGGCGGGCTTCACGCCTGGTGCGTCGACAATAAATGGAATCCGGTAGTTCTGCTCGTTCTCGATGTCGTAGTGGCTGTCTTCACCCTCAGCGCCGCCGTGATCGGAGGTAATGATCAGCGCTGTTGAGGAGGCCCACGAACTGTTCGATTCGATGTGGTCGTTGATTTGGCGGACGAGGTCGTCGGACTCGCGCACCGCGTCGAGATACTCGCTGCTCCCCCACGTGTGGGAGTGACCAGCGGAATCGGGTAGTCGGATGTGAAAGAAGATATACGCATTGGTCCGACCGAGGTCGGTGCGGTCGAGGTCGGTTATCAGGGTCTGCACGTTCCGCTCTGGGCTATCGCGCACGTACACATCGACCTTGTCTCGACCGTCGTCGCTGCCAACTCGGTCGGCCGCACCGAAGTTCGCGTCCCAGCTCCGTTCGTGCAGGTCGAACTTCTCTTTGCCGACGTACATTGCGGTGGTGAGCCCATAGTCGTGGGCGACATCGAAGACCGATGCCACGTACTCTCCGGCCTCGTCATGGATCGTGCGGCCGTTGTCCTCGTTGAAGTCGACGCCGTGACCGGTCGGACCCTCGACCGGGCGGCCGGTTAGCTGGGACGTGTGATTTGGCAAGGTGTTGCTCTTGGCTGGATCGTTACGAGCGTTCAGCGTCGATGTCCCGGAGCGTTGCAATTCGTAAAGCGTTGGCGTGCGGTCTTTGGTGACATAGTCGGAACGAAGCCCATCGATGCTGATGTGGATGACGCGGTCGACCATTGGCGAGGCCGTGTTGCGTGTCGCAGCGGTGGCTTGTTCACACCCCACGTTTGGGTCGTCGATGGCGCAGATATCTCGACCGACTCCGCCATCCAACGAGTCAACGCCGTCGCCGCCAACAACTCGGTCGGGGCCAAAGCCGCCCCGCAGGACGTCGTTGCCCAGACCGCCCATCAGCGAGTCCGCACCAAGACCCCCGACAAGCGTGTCGGCGCCCGTATTTCCAATGAGGGTGTCTCGTCCAGGTCCGCCCGCAAGGTGATCGCTCCCGGGTCCACCGGTAACGTCATCCTTACCCGGCCCGGCATAGATGCGATCGGCGCCATCGCCACCCGCAACAACGTCGGGACCCCAACCCGAGCAGATCAGGTCGGCTCCGCCCTTACCAAGGATGACGTCGGCGCCGCCGAGGCCGACGATCACGTCGTCGCCTTCGGTACCGACAATTCGGTCGTTGCCAGTCGTGCCAACGATCGTTGCTGGCTCGCCCTGACACGAGATGCCTTGCGCTCGTGCCCCGCTCAACGGGATAACCGCGGCGATAAGCGCAACGCAAACGACAGCGCTGAACCGTCGACCAGGTGCATTCCGCCAAGAAGCTGTGTGGTTCACAACGCTGACTCTAGATCAACGAGCGCGGCCTTACTCGCCGGGAGGCAAGACCAGGTAGCTCTCGTCGGTCGGAAAGACCATTCCGTGTTCTTCGCGGGCGACGCGTTCGATCTCCTCGTCG
Source organism: uncultured Acidimicrobiales bacterium (assembly GCA_937969345.1). GTDB lineage: Bacteria > Actinomycetota > Acidimicrobiia > Acidimicrobiales > SHLQ01 > SHLQ01. The sequence continues at coordinate 983 of CALBVK010000297.1, read as the reverse complement.
CTCTCGAGCCGAGCAATTCGCGCTTCGAGCGCGCCGTTGTCTGCCTGCAATTCGGACAATTCTGTCTCGGCATCATTGAGCTCGTTGCGTTGCTCGACATAGCTTCCAGTCGGGAAGACACCGAAAACGAAGATCGCAAGGATCACGATGCCGAGCACCGCTCTGGCTGCGAACTTGGTCAGCGTTCGCAGAATTGGCCGCGGTGCTGCGCTGGCGCGCTCACGCCGTGGGGCTCGGGCGTTGACGGCGACCCGCTCGCCGTTCTTCGCCTTTGTCGGACGGCCGGCACGAGCACGACCGCTCACGCGGTCATGTGACTGCGCTGCACGTCGCCGAGGCCCGGGAGCCTGGCGTGTTGCGCCTCGTGGAGTCCGACGTTGCTGGCTGGTCACTGGCCGGCCAATGCCGATCGTCCGGGGTAGACGGCTGCTGCGCCGAGGTCGGCTTCGATGCGGATGAGCTGGTTGTACTTGGCGACACGATCAGAGCGGGCCGGGGCGCCGGTCTTGATTTGGCCGCAGTTCAATGCAACCGCAAGATCGGCGATCGTTGCATCTTCGGTCTCGCCAGATCGATGCGACATGACCGACGTGTAGCTGTTCGCTGTCGCGAGACCGACAGCTTCGAGGGTCTCGGTGAGCGAGCCAATTTGGTTGACTTTCACCAGGATCGAGTTGGCGATGCCTTCGTCGATTCCTCGTTGCAGGCGGGTCGTGTTCGTGACGAAAAGGTCATCGCCAACGAGCTGGATCCGGTCGCCGACCTTCTCGGTCAGAGTTGCCCAGCCATCCCAGTCCTCTTCGTCGAGACCGTCTTCGATGGACACGATCGGGTACTTCTCGGCGAGATCGGTCAGGTATCCGGCCATCTCGGTCGGCGTGAGGCTTCGGCCTTCGCCTGCCAGCTCGTACTTGCCGTCTTTGAAGAACTCTGACGCAGCAACGTCCATCGTGAGTGCAATGTCATCGCCCGGGCGCAGTCCG
>CALBVK010000296.1 GCA_937969345.1 uncultured Acidimicrobiales bacterium | reverse complement strand
CAGCTCGTAGTACCGAGTGGTCGAGAGCTCAAAGCGCTCGCGGATAATCGATTCTTTTGACGCGTCTTCGGACCACCAAGTGCGTTCGAACTCGATGATTGCGCGGTCTCGGTCTGTGAGTGCCATCGCCGCCTAGTCTCGTCGCTCACCGGCCCAGTTACAAGCACCCTGCCATTCGCTGGGTGTGATCAGCCCACGGTCGGGTGTGTTGGCTGGCTTTGGAGGCTGTCTTGTTCGGTCGCAGCGTCGGAAAGCTCGATGTGGTCGGGCGTCATCAGTCGGTCCACGGCGCTACGCATTTCGACCGACGCACCGCGGATTGACTCGACGACTTCAACCGCCTGTTGATCAATGCCGTCTCGTGGCTTGGAGAGAAGGAGGTCGGTAAGGATCACTACCGCCGCGAGCGGATTTCGCAGGTCGTTGACGACCACGTCGAGTACCGCTTCCTTCTCCGAGATGAGCCGGGCGAGCTGTTCGTTCTTTTCCACAAGCTCGACGGTACGAAGATGGTGAAGTTCGTCGGTTCGAGCAGCGAGGTCGGCGGCGAAGTGCCGTTCGATGGCGACCATGCGAATGCGTGCTTGACGGCCTTGGAGGTCACGCTCGACGTCGACATGCTCGCGAAGCATGGCCAACGCGCGTTCGTGATCGCCGCGCGCCTCGTAGAGGTCGGCGGCCACGTTGAAGTACTGAGGCAGGTGCGCTTTGATCGCGTTCGAGTCGGCGACGCCCGAGGTGGAGTGAAGCATTGCTTCGGCTCGATCGAGGTCGCCACATTCGATATAGAGCTCGGCGAGGTCGACATAGGCCACCGCAGCATGGTGTGCGGGGAGCTCGCTTATGCGATCGACGTATTCCTCGGCAAGAAGTGCAGCCCGGTCCTGTTCGCCGTTGCAGCGGTGGACAAAGACGAGGTTGAGGTATAGCAGCGTCTCGACAAACGGCTGAGTGGAGTCGTCGATCAGCGCAATGCCGCGCATCAGCCAGTCGACTGCGCTGGCTCCCCGACCGAGGTGTGCGAAGGCCAAGCTGACCGCGCTGTATGCCCGTATCTGTAGAGCCCGCTCCCCGATGTCGTCGGCAATCGCCTGGGTCCGCATGGCGGACTCGAGCATGAGCTCATATGCGCCCTGGGCTTGGTAGAGGGCGGTCAGACTGTGTGAGGCGACGGCTCGAAGCCGGTCTTGGCCGAGCTCGTCCGCGAGCGAGAGGGATTCGAGGATTCGGTCCGAGGCCTGCTCTTGCATGCCGACGTACTCGAGACACACCGCGAGTGAACACAACGAATAGATCTGACGGCGGGTGTGCTCGGCTTTTTGGCTGGTCTCAACCGCGTCGTGCAGGTGCGCTATGGCGGCTTCGTAGTCGCCAGTTGCGGTGCTGTGCATTCCCTGAGCGAATTGCACGTCGGCCCGGATGGATTCCAACTCGGGATGTAATTTGCCTGCGTCGTTGCTCCAGCGCTCGAAGGCCTCGCAAAGTTCTGGCCCGGCATCACTTGCCGACGGACCTGCTTGTTCGAAACGATCGAGCAGTGCGTCGAGTTCAGCTCGGTCGAAACCGCTCATGTCGGCGTTTCGCAACTCAATTCGTTCCAATCACCGCCGTCCAGAAGAACATGATACGCAGCAAATGCGTCTACAACGCCATAGGACTTTCGAAGCAGAGCGTCGAACTTCGCCACGTACAGCCCGGCCCGGCCCGAGGGGGCCTGGCCCCGTATCGGCATCTACGCGCCTCCGGCGTTCAGGCTGCGTGCCGCTTGAAGGCAGCAAAACCAGTCCACGACTGCGAAGCCGTCGTGGGCGAAAAGGAGCCTCTGGCAGACCGCCGAGCATCGAGGAGGCGCAGCCGACGGATTGCGACCGCGGCGAACAAGAGCCGCCTATCGGAGTCGAACCGATGACCTACGCTTTACAAGAGCGTTGCTCTACCAACTGAGCTAAGGCGGCATACACGGCGAAGCGTGCGTAATGAGTCTAGGCAGCCACTATCGCAACGAGAACGTTCGATCTTGGCTCAGGCTCAGCTTGAGAGCAGCCCGTCGACGGTGGCTTCGCCGGTTGTGTACCGACGGGTTACCTCTGCTTGAACCGTGTCGATGACGCCATGGAGCTTGCGGCGGTTGTCGGACACTTCGTCTTCGAGTTCGTTCAGCTTGACGAGTCCGTTGTTGAGCGATTCCTCGGGAAGCTGTGAGACGTTGCCGAGATCTTCGGACGCAATAACGGTCTCGAGCTTGTCTTCGAGCTGCGCGGTCACGGTGGCGTCTGGTTCGAGCGAGTGTGGCGGACGGACCGATCCTGGCCCTCCGGTGGTTCGGCTTCCTTCCGACAAGATGTCGGGAAGGCGTCCAATGAGTTCGCTGGTGTTGCCGGCGTCGCCGCCGTCGCGACGGCGTTGGAGTTCTCCACCGACGATGTCGACCCGGCCCTGAATGAGACGACGTACATACGACAGGCTGTTTTCGAGGGACTGGCATCGGCTTCGGATGGCGCGCAGCTCCTCCATCTCACGGGTACCGAGATCGGAGAGGAACGACGGGTCGGTAACCACATCGAGTTCTGGCGTCATGAAGGAGTCCTGTTTTCTTCGTTCGGAACGGGGCCTAGCCCACTCAACACTAGTCGGCAGCTGGCACCGTAAATGTGAGGGTTCAGCCGCCGGAAACCGGTGGCAACAGGGCAACTTCGTCGGTGTCGGAAACTTCGGTGTCTGCGTCTGCGGCCTGCCCGTTTACCCAGACTCGGCACACCGGCAGGAGTTCGGCGAATTCGGGTCCGTATTCGTTCGATGCGTTTTCGAGAACTTCGGCGACGGTAGAGCCGTCGATCGCAGCCTTGCCGGTTCCGGCGGCGACCCGAACGGTTGCGAAGAGACGAAGTGATGGCACAGGGGAAGTGTACGTTGAGAGATATGGGTCGCATCCTCTTTGTTCGTCATGGCCAGTCCGAATGGAACGCGGAAGGGCGCTGGCAGGGCCAGGCCGACATTCCGCTCACCGATCTCGGCCGCAAGCAGGCCTATGCCGCAACGAAGAGCCTTGGCACATTCGATGTGATTGCATCGTCGCCGCTACTCCGAGCAGCCGAGACGGCGTACATCTTTTCGAACGAGCTCGGCATTGGGCCAATCATCCCCGTTCCCGAGCTCGTTGAGCGCAGCGCTGGCGAGTGGAGTGGCCTTACCCGCGATGACATTGCTCGGGAGTGGCCCGGGTACCTCGACGAGGACAAGCGGCCGCCGAACTACGAAGGCGACGACGACCTGTGGGCTCGCGTCGAAGTTGGCCTCAATGTGATCTTCGACATGCTGGGTCCAAACGATGAGGCACTCGTCGTGGCTCACGGCGGCTTGATCTATCTGCTCGAGGACCGTTGCGGTACCCGGCAGGGTCGCATTTCGAACGTCGGCGCGATTTGGCTCGACAAGGCTGCAGATGGGCGCGTCATCGCCGGCGAGCGTGTGGACCTGATCGACGAAGGCGACCTCATTACCGCTCAAGGCGCCGACGTCCTGTAACGATGAGCAACGCGGAGAATCCTCCCGTTCCAGTCAGAATCATCACGTCGGCGCGACGAAAGAAGACGGTGTCTGCTCGGTTCGTGGGAGACACGATCGAGATACGCATGCCCGAGGGTCTCAGCAAATCTGAGCAGCAGCGCCATGTCCGGAACCTGACGAGGAAACTTCAGGCCAAACGGACCGCGAAACGAGTCGACCTTGTGCAGCGAGCGAAGACACTGGCCAAATCCTATGACCTCCCTGTTCCGACATCGATCACGTGGTCGTCTCGCCAGAACAGTCGTTGGGGGTCGTGCACCCCGGCGACGGGAGCCATCCGCATCTCGCATCGGATGGGCGAATTCCCACAGTGGGTCATCGACTATGTGATCGTCCACGAACTCGCCCATCTGGTCGAGGCGAACCACTCCCCTGCGTTCTATGCGCTCGAGCGTCGCTTTCCCGACTGCGATAAGGCTGAGGGGTTTCTCCTGGCCGTATCCCTTGGGCATGCTGGGTTGCTCGGAAGCCCATCTCCAAAGGAATGTCTTGACGACCCAGCCAGCTGATCAGCCAGCGATCGAGCTCGACGATGTTGAGCGTGCCGCAGAACGGATCGCTCCGTTCGCCATTCGGACGCCGGTTCTGCAATCCACGAACGTCAGTCGGCTGGTGGACGCGGAGATCTTCTGCAAGGCCGAGGCCTTACAGCGGACGGGGTCCTTCAAGTTCCGCGGTGCGACCAACGCAATCGCTTCGCTCTCCGACGAACAGCGTGCGGCTGGAGTAGTGACGTTCTCGTCGGGCAACCACGGCCAGGCGATCAGTCGGTCGGCGGCCCTTCACGGCTGCAAGGCAACGGTGGTGATGCCGACCGACGCTCCAGCGATGAAGCGTGCTGCGACCGAACACTGGGGCGCCGACATTGTCGAGTACGACCGCTACACCGAGGACCGTCCAGCGGTTGCTGCCCGTGTCCAGGCCGAGCGCGGCGGCGTTATCATCCCGCCGTTCAACCATCGAGACGTCATGGCGGGACAGGGGACGGCTGCCCTCGAACTGTTCGATCAGGTTCCGCGGCTCGACATGTTGTTCGTCTGTCTGGGTGGTGGCGGTTTCTTGTCCGGTTGCTCGACGGTGGCCAAAGCGTTGAGCCCAAGCACGATCGTGGTTGGGGTAGAACCGGAGGCTGGCGACGATCATGTGCGTAGTCGTGCCGCGGGCGAGATCGTGTCGCTCCCTGAGGTTCCCCGGACGATCGCCGATGGGCAGCAGACCTTGGCGCCGGGCGATCTGACATGGTCGGTGACGAGCAATCGGTGCGATGTATTCACGACCGTGTCCGATGAAGAGATCGTGTCGACGATGCGTCTGTTGTTCGATCACCTAAAGCTGGTGATCGAACCGTCGGGCGCAACTGCTCTGGCCGCGGTGCTGCACCGTGGACTCATCGAGCCGGGCATGCGTGTCGGTGTAACGCTAAGCGGAGGCAACATCGACCTCGCCACGTTCGCAAAGCTCACCGCCTAGATCAACTCCGGGGTCAGACCCTCCCCCCAACCTTCCGGCGGAGTACATCACCCCTCGATCAACTTTGGGGTCAGACCCCAAAACTGATCAATAGACGAAAATTCGTTGAAAGACCAAGGAATCTGACGAGGCGTCACTGCGGTCGGCTCGGTGCTCGATCAACTCTGGGGTCAGACCCCGGAGTTGATCGCAACGCGAGCGTGCTGGAGTGCTCGATCAACTTGAGGGTCTGACCCCGGAGTTGATGTCAGAGTGCGCGGAGCGCGGCGCGGATCTTCTTTTCGCTGACCTTTTCGGCCGTGCCTACCTGCTGAGCGAACGTCGCGACACGGAACTCTTCGAGCTGCCAATTGATATCAATGAGCGCCTGCGACGGCGGTAGCCGCTCGGCGTAGTGATCGAAGTCGGCTTCGAGCGTCTTGCACTTGGCCATGAGCTGACCGTCCTGGAAAACGCGATCGGCTAGCTTGTCGAGTCGAACCTCGATCGCCCGAAGGTACCGGGCCACATCGGCCAACCGATCTGGACCTACGCCCGAAAGATGGTTGGGATAGACGAGTCGGACCAGCTGCTGAGCCATGTCTCGGCGAGCCGGAAGGATCGCCGGAGCTGCGGTCTCGGCTAGGCGCGATCGGAGCCGAGCGTTTCGCACGAGGATCTCCACCGCCGCCGGTCCGAGCTCGGCGATCGCTGTGGGCAGGGATGCACGGGCGTTAACCAAGAGCACGTCCCAGTCGGCCTCGTTCCAGACCACTCCCCCGGCTTCGGCGAGCAACCGCGAGAAGATGCAGTCGGCTGCGTCGGTGACCCACTCGACCTTGGAGCCGTGCGGGCTCGCCGCAATAGCGAGCGTCGCCGCTGGATCGAGCAGGTCGTTGAGGCCTCGAGCCACACCACCAATGTTGAGCCGCAGTAAGCGTCGGGTCCCGAGCCACATCGACTCGTGCTGGGAGGCCGAGTCAGATAGCAGTTGCAACGACACCGTCTCACCAGCATCAACGAGCGCGGGGAAGGCATCGACCGACTGACCAGCGGCGTCGGTGCGAATCTTGCGTGGAATCTCTCCGAACGTCCACGTTGTCTGCCCGACCGTGGTCAACACATGGTCACTAGACGCCAACACATCGCGCACTTCCTCGGCGAGCTGGGTCCGCAGGGTGTTGAGGTTTCGTCCTTGAGCGATGAGGTCGCCTTCATCGGTGACGACGCGAAAGATCGGGCGAAGGTGATCGGGCAGTCGGTCGACGACGAGTGCGTCGGCCGGAAGAGGCTCGTCTCGTACGGTGCGCAGCGCTGCCCGCACTGCTTCGACCACGTTCCCTTCGGATTGTTCGAGTTCAGGCATGATTGCGGCCACCGTGTCGGGAATCGGCACAAACGGCTTTCGAACAGCCTTTGGCATCGAACGAAGCAGCTCGGTGACGAGTTCCTCACGAAGTCCCGGCACGTTCCACTCGAACGCGTCGGCGTCGACATGGCCGAGCAAGGAGACCGGAACATTGACGGTGACGCCATCGTTCGTCGAGGACGCATCGAACTCATAGTCGACCTCAAACTCAACCCCACCCGCAGTCCAGGTCTCGGGAAACGAGTCGTCGCTCTGTTCGTGTTCGCTCGAATCGAAAATGTCGTCCAACCGAAGGTCGAGCAGCCGGGGGTCGCGCTTGCGGCGCTTGTTCCACCATCGGTCGAAGTCGGCGCCAGAGGTGACCTTCTCGCCGATGCGAGTGTCGTAGAAGTCGAAGAGCACGTCGTATTCGACGAAGAGATCGCGCCGTTGCCGCGCACCCATGCGCCGAACCTCTTCGAGGACCGACTCGTTCTGCTCGAAGAACGCGTGGTGGGTTTCCCAGTCGCCCTCGATCAGTGCGTGGTGAATAAACAGCTGTCGAGCGACGTCGGGATCGACACGCCGATAGTGCACCCGGCGGCCGGCCACGAGAGGGACGCCGTAGAGCGTGGCTCGCTCGATGGTCATCGCCGACCCTTTGTCGCGGTCCCACTCCGGTTCGTCGTAGGTGCGCTTGATCAGGTGCTCGCCAGCACGCTCAGCCCATTCGGGCTGAATGCGAGCAGCGCTGTGACACCACAGCCGGTTCGTTTCGATGAGCTCGCCAGCCATCACCCAGTTCGGTGGTTTCTTACTCAGCGAAGAGCCTCGGCCGATCAAGAACCGGGCGTTTCGGCCACCGGTGAACTCGTTGCTCGCCGAATCCTTGAGTCCAATCTGGGAGAGCAGACCCGTGAGCAGTGCCTGATGGATGAGGTCGCCGTGGGCGCTCTCGGAGTTGATCTTCCATCGTTGCGACTTTGCGGTGCGCTCGAGCTGTCGGTAGATGTCCTGCCACTCCCGTATGCGATTGACGTTGAGAAACTCCCGCTTGCACATCTTTCGGAACTGGCTATTGGACCGTGCTCGACGCTCGGTCTCGATGTACTCCCACAGTCGAATCCATGGCAGAAAGTCTGAGCCAGGCTCGGCGAAGCGAGCATGAAACTGTCCGGCCTCTTCGCGCTTTTCCGAGGGCCGCTCTCGCGGGTCCTGGACCGATAGCGCAGCGGTGATGATCATGACCTCGCGAAGACAGCCGGTGTCCGCACCCTCGATGACCATCCGCCCAAAACGCGGGTCGATGGGCAACCGAGCGAGGTCTCGACCAATATGAGTCAGCCACTTCTTGGAGCCCTGTCGGTCGGGGTCGACCGCGTCGAGTTCTTCGAGCAACGCAACACCGTCACGAATGTTCCGCAGCTCAGGTGGCTCAACGAACGGGAAACGTTCCATGTCGCCCAAACCCAGCGACGCCATCTGCAAGAGCACCGACGCCAGGTTGGTTCGGGTGATCTCGGGCTCGGTGAACTCGGGCCGATCATCGAAGTTGTCTTCGGAGTACAGGCGAATGGCGATACCTGCTGCGACGCGGCCACAACGGCCTGAACGCTGATTCGCCGACGCCTGAGAGACGTCCTCGATCGGCAGTCGCTGCACTTTGGTTCGATTGCTGTATCGGCTCACCCGAGCAAGGCCAGGGTCGACAACGTAGCGAATTCCCGGAACCGTCAGGGACGTCTCCGCGACATTGGTGGCAATGACAATTCGCCGACGAACCCCACCACGCTTTCGTTCGAACACCCGATGTTGTTCGGCTGCAGAGAGCCGCCCGTACAACGGCAATATCTCTGTGTCACGGAGCTTGGCTTCGCTGAGTGCGTCGGCGGCCTCGCGGATGTCTCGCTCACCGGAGCCGAAGACCAAGATGTCCCCGTCCGCTTCGTTCTCGAGCTCGAACACGGCTTCGACGATCGCCTCGGGCACGGTCAGCGACTCGCCGGTCTCGGGGTCTTCTGGAGGCCGGTAGCGAAGCTCGACGGGAAAGGTACGGCCCGAGACTTCGATGACCGGGGCTGGCTCGCCGACAGAGTTTGAGAAATGCTCGGCGAAGCGAGCAGTGTCGATGGTCGCCGAGGTCACGATGATCTTAAGATCCGGTCGCTTTGGCAGGAGCTGTTTGAGATACCCCAAAAGAAAGTCGATGTTGAGACTTCGTTCATGAGCCTCATCGATGATGATCACCGAGTACTTCTTCAAGTTCCGGTCGTGCTGCATCTCGGCCAGCAAGATGCCATCGGTCATCACCTTGATCGCCGTCTTGGTCGATACCTGGTCGTTGAACCGGACCTTGTAGCCAACCAGGCCGCCGAGCTCATCATTGAGTTCCTCAGAGACACGCTCGGCAATCGACCGTGCGGCGATACGTCGCGGCTGAGTATGTCCGATCCAGCCCGACTCGCCGAGCCCAAGCTCGAGACACATCTTGGGTAGCTGGGTGCTCTTACCCGACCCCGTCTCGCCAGCGACAACCACCACCTGGTTGTCGCGAATCGCTGCGAGGAGTTCGTCTCGACGCTCCGCGATCGGGAGATCAGGCGGATAGGTGACCGCGATCATTGGTGAGGGGTTCAGATCGGCCACGCCAAAACGGTAGCGATCGTTCTATCGACTGCGCCGCTTCCGTGACCGAAAGTCGTGAACATCATCGAGGGCCGTGGGATCGACGCCTTCGCCGAACAGCGCGTGCTTCATGATCTTTTGTGTTCCCGTGGTGGGGAGATCGTCGACGAAGAGCAGCCAGCCCGGTGGCTTGTAGTAGGCCATCCGCTGCATGCACATCTCGAAGAGCTCGCCAGCGGTTGTCTCGGACCGGGCGACGCGCTCACCGAGCACGACACAGGCGTAGACCTCTTCGTCGCGGGTGTCGTCTTCGACGGCGAGAACGGCGACTTGGGCGACACGTTCGTCCTCGTACAAACAGGCTTCGACCTCGGCCGCGCTGATGTTTTCGCCCGACCGACGGATGATGTTCTTGCTGCGATCGACGAAGTACAACATCCCGGTGTCGTCCATCGAGACCGTGTCTCCCGTATGCCACCAGCCGTTGCGCCAGCCGTGCTCGGTAGCTTCGGGCTTGTTCAGGTAGCCGTCGAAGAACCCAACCCGTGGAGTCTCCTCGCTATGCCGCAAGACCATCTCCCCAGGAACGCCGGGGGCAACGTCGTTGTCGTCTTGATCCACGACCCGAACTTCGACGGTGGGGCGCGCCCGCCCGATCGCCCTGGTGTCGATCGAACGCGGCTCGTCGGTGTCCCCGAGCAGGCGACACATCTCGGTCATGCCCCACACCTCGATCAGTGGCACGCCGAAGCGCTCTTCGAACACACCATGCAGGCTGGGCTCAACGCCAGCGCCTACAGCGAACCGCAGGCTGTTGTTCTGATCGTCCTCGTGGGCTGGCGCAGCAAGGAGCGCTGGCACTACAACACCGAGGTAGTGACCAATGGTGGCGTCGTTGGCGGCCACGTCGGTCCACCACGCAGACGCAGAGAACCGTTCAGGCTGGATCTGACAGTTGCCCGTGAGCATCATCGAATAGAGCGAGCACAGTCCCGAGTTCACGTGGAACAACGGCAGAGGGTTATAGAGACGCTCGCTTCCTTCGCGGATGTCGATCAGACCGCCGAGTGTTGCATACCAGCGGCCGATCTCGAGTTGGTATCCCTGGTTGAGGAGGCAGCCCTTCGGCTTTCCCGTGGTGCCCGACGTGTACAGCACGCTGGCTTCGGTCGCTGAGGTAACTGGGTCCGACAGGCGAGGCGTTTGCGGTTCCGGAACGCTGTCCAGAGCACCGTGGAGGACAACGAGCGAAACGTGACGGCCGCTCTCTGCGATCGCTGCGGTCATAGCATCGACGCGGTTCGGGGCGACGATCGCGAGTTGCGGAGCAGAATCGGAGAGCAGGTATCCGACCTCGGCTGGTCGGAGGTCGGGATTGATCGGCACCATCGAGGCCCCGACGGTGGCGAGGGCAAAGGCGACGACGACGTGTTCGGGCCGATTCTCGAGATCGACCGCGACCCGATGACCTGGGCCGTAGCCGGCGCCGCCCAATACGTTCGCTGCCGCCGCTATCGACGTGGCCATCTGGCCGTAGGTCGCGCTGTAGCCCTCGGGGTTGTAGTGCCGGTTCGCCGACGCCGGAACGACGAAGAAGTCGTTGTCCGGCCAACGCTCGGCAACCTCGCCAAACGCTTCGGCGATGGTCTTGTCGCCGATCGAGATCATTGGTTACGCGAGTCCAAACTCTTGCTTGATCGTCTGGAACTGGAACCAGGCACCAAAGTCGTGGCCGCTTTGTTCGAAGCTGAACTGGGCGTACTCGTCGCGGATGATCTTCATCTCTCCGGCCGCCATTGCAAGCAGCTGGCTTTGGCATGCACGCTCGAGGGCGATGAACCACCACGCCGCCGCATCGACCGACTGGCCCGTTGTGATCACGCCATGGTTCTGGTGGAGCAAGGCCTTCTTGTCACCGAGCGACTCAGCCATCTTGTGCCCCGAATCGAGATCGGTGACGATCGCACCGCCACCGTCGCTGTGCATGGCGATGTCGTTGTAGAACATGCAGTGATCTTGGGTGATCATCTCGAGCGGCACGCCGAGTGCCGAGAACGTCTTGGAATACATGGCGTGGGTGTGACACGCCGCCACCACATCTGGTCGGGCAGCGTGCAGGGCGCCGTGAATGGCGAAGGCCGCGTTGTTGAGCGGCCGGTTGCCTTCGACGATGGTGCCCTCATGATCGACACAGATCAGCTGATCGACCTGGACCGCCTTGAAGCCGACGCCGAAGGGATTTACCCAGAAGCGATCATGGTGCTCTGGGTCGCGGACCGTGATGTGCCCAGCTGCTCCTTCGGCCATACGCAGCGCGCCGAGGATGTGCAGGGCGTCGACCAACATCTGCTTTCGATACGTCCGCTCATCGGCGACGTCGTCGAAGGTCGGAGGCATCGGGAAGATCGTCTCCTCGTTCACTGTGGCGGTATCGCCAACGGCTGTGGAGGTCTCTTCAACGGTGCTCATGGTTCAGTCTCGCGTAGTTTCCATCCGCTGCTCAAGCGATTCGATTGCTCGCTCTGCCGCATCGAGGTCTCCGGACTGAATTTTGTCCATAGCCCCTTGCAGGTCGCGAAGCCGATCTTCGAGCTCGTCGACACTTGGTCCGCCATCCTCTGGCGCCGCTTGCTCGGCAGCCTCGGCAACGACGTCGAGCGCCTCGTCGACAGCGACCTCTTCGTCCGCCACCACAGACTCGGCCGTTTCGACCGTCTCGACATCGTCGGAGGCTTCCGCCTCGTTGTGAACCTGGCTATCTGACTCAAACTGCATCGGCGCAGTCTAGTGACCCGTGCACGCCTACTCCCCAGTCGCCTAACATCGCCAACATGGACACCAACCCACCGAACCTGACCCAGCACCCCATCCATCTCGGTCTGGGAGCGACCGCAGAGGTCGAACCGTTGTTCACCGGCGAGATGGAGTGGTACCAAGGCTATGGCGAACGCCATGGCGAGGCCGATGGCGTCGAAGGCCGTTTGGTCTCTATGCACACGTTCACCGAGTCTTGGGACGTATGGGAAATGCATCCTCTAGGAGCCGAGGTGGTGTTGTGTGTGGCCGGTTCGATGGAGCTCGTCCAAGAGATCGACGGTGTCGAGGTCACGACCGCGGTTACCGCCGGCGAGTACGCAATCAATGCCCCCGGAACCTGGCACACCGCGAACGTAGCCGAATCCGCGACCGCCGTGTTCATCACTGCCGGCATGGGCACCGAACACCGACAGCGGTAGCTACAGGGCAACCGCGATTGCTTGGGCGATCGTCGCGGTGTGCGTGAGCGTGATCTTCCACTCGCTGATGCCGAGCTCGGCTGCTTTGGCTGCCGCGGTGTCGTGAAGCTCGATCGACGGCGCACCGTTCTCTGCCTTGATGACCTCGATGTCGGCCATGTTGACCTCGCCGAGCCCGACGCCCATGGCTTTCATCACCGCTTCCTTCGCAGCCCAGCGAGCCGCGTAGCGTTCGGTCGGGTCGTTCTTGGCATCGGCGTACTCGCGTTCACCGGCCGTGAACGTGCGGGTCTTGATCGTCGGGGTTCGTTCGAGAGTGACGCGAAAGCGTTCGAGCTCGACAATGTCTGTTCCTATTCCGATCACGCCGGAATCTTACGTTGACCCAAGTAGTTTCTTTCCCATGGCCGATCATCAATGGGGATTCCGCACACGGGCGCTACACGCTGGCGCAAAGCCGGATCCGCACACGGGCGCTCGCGCCGTACCCATCTACCAGTCCACCAGCTTCGTCTTCGAAGACACCCAGGACGCCGCCGACCTTTTCGCACTGCAAAAGTACGGAACGATCTACACGCGCATCTCGAATCCAACGATCGCCGCGTTCGAAGAACGCGTCGCGAGCCTCGAAGGAGGCATCGGCGCTGTGGCCTGCGCCAGCGGAATGGCAGCGGAGTTTCTGGCCATCACCGCCCTTGCCGGCGCCGGCGACAACATCGTCGCAAATGCGTCGCTCTATGGCGGAACCGTCACCCAATTCGGCGTAACACTCAGCCGCCTCGGCATCGAGACTCGGTTCATCAACACCAACGATGTCGACCAAGTCCGCGCCAACATCGACGACAAGACCAAGGCGGTCTACACCGAGACCATCGCCAATCCGTCGGGCGAAGTCGCCGACATGCAAGCAATTTCAGAGGTCACCCGCGAGTTTGGGGTACCCCTGATCGTCGACAATACGTTCGCCACTCCATACCTGTGCCGGCCGCTCGAGCATGGAGCCGACATTGTGGTGCAGTCAGCAACGAAGTTCCTCGGCGGCCATGGCACCTCAATCGGCGGTGTCGTCGTCGACTCGGGCCGGTTCGACTGGGGCAACGGTCGCTTCCCGATGATGACCGAGCCGATACCCAGCTACAACGGCCTGCGTTGGTGGGACAACTTTGGCGAGTACGCCTTCGCCACCAAGCTCCGCAGCGAGCAGCTACGAGATGTCGGCGCTTCGCTGTCCCCCTTCAACGCCTTCATGCTGTTGCAGGGTGTCGAAACGTTGCCGCAGCGAATGAACGAACACGTGGCGAACGCCCAACGCGTCGCCGAATGGCTCGATGCGGACCCTCGAGTGAGCTGGGTGAAATACAGCGGTCTCCCGAGCTCACCGCATCACGCCAACGCGCAGAAGTACCTCCCGCTCGGGCCTGGAGCGATCTTCACGTTCGGCGTTGCCGGTGGCCGCGCTGCGGGTTCACGGTTCATCAACGCCCTCCAGATGATCAGCCACCTCGCGAACGTGGGCGACGCAAAGACGCTCATCTTGCACCCCGCCTCCACGACCCACCAGCAACTCACCGATGAACAACTCGCCGCCGGCGGTGTCAGCGACGAGATGGTCCGCATCTCTGTTGGACTCGAGGACGTCGAGGACATCATCTATGACCTCGACAGTGCTCTCGCTGCCGCGAACGACAGTGCCCTCGCTGCCGCCAACGACAGTGCTCTCGCTGCCGCCAACGACAGTGCCCTCGCTGCCGCAGGAAACCCGGAGGGAACCAATGGCTGAACAGGACCACGAACCGGTCGACGGCTGGACCCCACCAACACCGATGGAACGAAAGCGCATCCTCGACTCGGCCGAGTCGATCGCCATCGTCGGGGCGAGCAACAACCCGGCCCGCGCCTCGAACTTCGTTGCCACCTACCTGCTGTCGAGCTCGGCCGACTACCGGGTGTATCTCATCAACCCGCGCGAGACCGAGATCCTTGGCCAGCCCGTGTACCCGTCGCTCGCCGACCTCCCCGAAGTCCCCGACATCGTCGACGTCTTCCGTAAAAGCGACGACCTGCCCGAGGTCGCCAGCGACGCCATC
>CALBVK010000295.1 GCA_937969345.1 uncultured Acidimicrobiales bacterium | reverse complement strand
GTGAAGCCACTCCGCTCGCAGGTTTCGGCAAGCGAATACGCGAGCCATTGGCTCAGTTTGTGGAACGGCACGATGCTGTCGGGACCGTTGCCAAATGGCGGGTATCGCCACGCATCGCCCAGCTCGACCCCATCGGTGTCGCCGGCACGACCAGCGGGCCAGATAGGCGACAGCGCATCGAGCACAAGTCCGAACAGCGAGCGCGCGGTGATGGTATCGCCTGGCCGTGCGACAAGGCGGGTCACCAAGTCCCCCGGTCGGCCTGTGGGAAACAGGTCGGAATTCGCGGCCATCATCTGGCCGAGCGAATGCAACAGCGCCAAACGGCCGTCGACGCCAACGAGCGGATTCGAGTCATCGACCTGAAACCCGAGGCACAGCTGATCGGCGGTGAGTGTCTCCAGCGCGGCCGCGTCGGTTCGTGGCGTTCCATCGGTGCTGAACGCACCGTCGAGGAACATGTCGAGCGATGCCAGGCCGAGGCCTTCGCTTCGCACGATCGGGTCCTCGGCATCTGGGGCGCTGAAGGCCCACTTCGGGCCAGCCCCTGCATCGAGGAGCACCGAGGGGATGACCAGGTCGAAACCCAACCGTGCAGCCTCGAGCGAATCCGTGCCATCGAGTAACGCCAGCAATTGTGACTCGAGCGCAGTGGCATCGGCGGTACGGAAGTGCCTCCAACGGGAGTGATATGGGATGTCGAGCGTGGGATATCGAGCCATCGTGATGTCGACCACGTGTTGGGCGCATGCGTCGATGGCCGAATCGTCGACCACGAAATGTCCAGCGCCGTTTCGCACCCGAGCGGTGACACGAGCGGACTGGGACCGCACCGCCTCCGCGCTGAGCAGCTGTGAGTAGTTGGCGAACTCCCCCATCTCCGTCACTCGTCCAGTGTTCGACCAACGACGCTGTCGAGGTCATCGACAACGTCCTCGTCGGTGAAGTACCCGGCTGCCTTCTTCGCTGCGATCTCGACCTGAGCATCGGCCGGTATCAGCTCGGCCGGCAGGCTCAGGCGGTTGACGACCTCGATCCCGCTGCCGACGATTGCGTCGTATTTCATGTTGCTCATCGAGTGCAGGTTGTGAATCTTGGTGATGCCAAAGAACTGCAGAACGTCGGGCATGAGTTCCTGGAACCGAGCATCCTGCACTCCGGCCACACATTCGGTGCGCTCGAAATAGGTCGAGGCCATGTCGCCACCGTCCTGGCGCTTGCGAGCGTTGTACACCATGAACTTGGTGACCTCGCCCAGCGCTCGACCCTCCTTGCGGTAGTAGACGACGAGCCCTACCCCGCCCCGCTGCGCGGTTCGTGCCGCATCTTCGATCGCCCAGGTCAGATACGGGCGACAGGTGCAAATGTCCGAGCCAAAGACGTCCGAACCGTTGCATTCATCATGCACACGAAGCGTCAACTCGACGTCGGGGTCTGCCAGGTCGGCCGGGTTACCAAAGACATACGCAGTGGTGCTGCCGATTGGAGGAAGCAAGATCTCGAGGTCGGGTCGGGTGACGAGCTCGGGGTACATGCCCCCGGTCTCCATGTAGAGCACACGCCGCAGGTCCGGTTCTTCGATTCCGAACCGGGCCGCCATCGAGGGGAGGTGCCAGACCGGATCGATGGCAACCTTCGTCACGGCGATGTCGCCGTGGGAGCGAACAAAGACGTCGTCGACTTCCAGACGCCCGCTCTCGATGGCTTCGGTGATCTCCGGGAGTTGAAGGTGTGCCTGGGTGACCGCAATCGTGGGTTGAACGTTGTAGCCGTCGGCTAGGTAATCGCCGAAGTATCGCTTGATGTTCGCTCCCCACGGGTCGAGCGAAACAATCGAGCCGGGGCGACCCCACGAAAGCTGCGGTTCGATGTCGGTCGTCGGTTCGGTATCGGTGAGGTCAGGGCGATGGTCGAGTGGAAATGCGCCCTGGGCAATCGAGAGCGCCCGATAGATCGAGTAGCTACCGCCATGGCTTCCAATGGCGTTGCGGTCGACCTTGTTCGAGATCGTGCCAACGACCGGCCCTCGCGACGCTGGTTCCGACGCGCCCCAGTCGATATCGACAAACCGGCCAGATTTGTGGGCGGTGTGAGAAGTCAATACGACGTGCGGATCCATACATCCTCGAATCACTCGCGAAAACAGACAGTACTCCTATCGACACAAGATGTGCTCGCGTAACCGCTGCTGACACCCCGCCCACTCCCGGGTACTATCTGCGCTGTGCTTAGACTCGTAGTGCTCGACGATGACCCGCTCACGCGGCAAATGGTTGTTGTCAGTGCGATTGCGCACGGCTTCGACGCCGTTCCGGCCAGCACCGTCGAAGAAGCCAACGCACTCCTCGACGAACGCGACACACCAACCGCGATCCTGTCGGACATCGACCTTCGTGCTGGCGAATCGGGAATCTATGCGTCGCACACGTGGGCGTCGAAGTTCGAAGATGTACAGATCATCTTTATGTCCGGCCATCTACCCGACATGATCGCCGATTTCGACGATCGCCCCGAAGGCAGCGTCTTCCTGCAGAAGCCGTTTAGCATCGACCAGCTCGTCGACGCACTTAACGTCGAGTAGGTAGGCAGACTCGGAAAATTGACCCCGGTTCGTCTCCGCGCGCTCGCGCAGTGACCAGGCCGCCGAGCTGCTGAACACTCGACCGCACAATATAGAGGCCAAGGCCGGTACTCGACTCTCCATTGGTTGGCTGACGGACCCGCACAAACGCCCGGAAAATGCGCTCTTCGTCTCCATCGGGAACCCCGACGCCGCTGTCGGTTACATCGAGGATGACCGAGCCATACTCCTCGACGAGTTCGACGGTTATCGATCCGCCCACGGGGGTGTAGTGCATGGCGTTTTCGATGAGGTTGTTCGCCGTCTGTACCGCCAAGATTCGGTGACCGCGAACAATGAGCGAACCCTCGCCAATGGAGAGGTGCAGCTCCTGGCCCTTCTGCTCAACTTGCAGACGGTGCTGTTCTACCGCCTCACGAACAACTTCGCCGAAATCGAATGAATCACTGTCGTCATGTCCAAAGCGCTGGTTCAGACGGCCAGAGTCCTCGATGGTGCTCGCCCATTGCACCTGCTCGACGATGTCGTTCATCTGATCGAGCGCGGACCGTGCAATACGGCGCATCGGCTCTTCGAGCGGCACGCTCATGGCGAGTTTGATGACGCCCAAACCTGATCGAAGGTCGTGGCCGGTCTGCGCTGCGGTCACGTGCATTGTTTCGCTGGCAGCACGAAGTTCCTCGTTGATCGGACCGAGCTTGGTGACCTCGGCCTCGGCTCGGTTCGCCCGAATGAGGTCGCGGTAGGTCTCCCACAACAAGGAGCGCATCTCGTCGAGGTCGTCCCAGACGCCGCGCAGCCGTGCGTGTTCGGCGAGCGCTTCTTCGGGCTTGCCCATCGTCCACAGCGCCTTGGCTCGAACATCGAGACATCGCATGCGGTCTCGCAGCAACATCTGCGGAGAATCGACCTGGCCAAGGATGTCGAGTGCACTATCGATTCGGCCGTCGAGCAACTCGCATTCGGCCAGTGTCAGTTGGGCGTCGGGCGCGTCGAGTCCGAACCCGTGACTGTCGACGAACGCTAGGACCTCGAGCGCAAGCGAACGGCTGCGCTCAGGGTCGGTCTTGAGCGACGCGATCGCCGCCAACACATAGGTGTTCGAACGCGTCCGAATGTCGTCCGCGGCAACGGGTTCGAGCTGAGCCAAGATCTCGGTCGCATGGTCCGACATGCCGGTAGCGAGGTAGACGCGCGCACGTCCAAGTGCAGGTACTGCATTGATGTCGATGCGTTCGGAGTTGTCGTAATGCCACAGCGCCGCATCCCAGTCGCCAAGATTCTCAAAGATCTCTCCGAGTGCTTCGTGCGTGCCCGTTCCGCCACGTGCAATGCGCCCGAAGTAGGCAGCCGCGGTCTTGATGAGGTCGGCACGTCCGAAACGGGTTGCGGTACGTACCACGTTTTGACGCGAGATTTGCTCTTCTCGCGTGAGCCCTGTCGAACCTGCATACATCGCTGCCCGGTCGAACCAGATGAGTGCTTCCTCAGGGTCCTTGCCATCGTCGCTGAGGATCCCTCTGACGTTGTCGCTGAGCCAAGTGGCGACCTCGAGTGGCGGATCGTCGGGAGCCGCGTCGGTGAGCTGGGGCAACAGTTCTTCGCACACGCGTGTATGACCGAGAGTCACGTACCTGCGGAGCTCTATCGCAGCAGCCAGGCGCCGAGACACCGAGTCATCAGCGTTCCGTAGTTCGCGGACGAGATCGTCGTGCCGCTCCTGCTGAGGAGCCCGAAGTGCAGCGAATCCTGCTTCGAGAAGTCGATCCATCAGGCCACCTGCTCGCTCAACTCGCGAGCCCGAATCGGCAACGACGTTGCGGTGCGGATTCGCCCGTCGGTCATCTGCTCGAACTCGATGGTGGAACCATGCAGCTCGGCGAGAGACTCGGCCAAGAACAACCCAAGGTCTCCGGTGGCGTCACCACCGGTCACGCGGGCCATAGGAAGGTCGAGTTCCCACGAGCCGACCGATTGGCGCTCTGCGTGTGGACGCACAGGAGGTCCGTTGTCGATCACGACGACATGCAGCTGGTCGTGTTCGACACGCAAGTCGAGTTCGACTCGATCGCCTGGACCGCAGTACGCCGTCGAATGCGAAACGAGCGCCGACAGCAACGCCGCAACTCCGTCGGAAGCATCGGTACCGCCGACGGTTTGGTGCGGTGACCGATCGAGGACGGTCACCCCGTGAAAGTCCGCCCAGTGTTGATGTTGAGAGATGACGAGTTGCGCGAGACTCTCGAGGTCGACCGAATGTGCAACACCTCGAGGGACGAATCGATCGACACGAGCAAGCCATACGACCTCTTCGAGGAGTCGCTCCACTCGCTCGATCGCCGCTTCGGCTATCAGCCGACACGGTCGAGTATCCGAATTGTCCTGACCGTCCTCAGGCTTCTCACCGAACCACAGTTGTAAGACGGTGAGCGGATCCCGAACGCCATGCGCGAGCGCGCTGAGCACGGCACTTGCGCGGGTCTCGAGAACTTGCAGCTTCTGGTGTTTCGACCCAAGTTCGTCGGCGAAGCGCGACTCTGCCTGTGAATCGTTCAGCTTGATCGTCAGGTCGAAGACACCACGCATGTCGACACCCTCGTGCAGATGCGTATGGACGACCTCGTTCGATAAGGCCCACGCACTCTCGTAGTCGCCACGCCGAGTCGATAGGTCGATCACCATGCCCTGAATGCGAGGGGTGAGATGGCTCAAGCTCACCGCTTCAAGGGCTTCCTCCACCGCCCCGTCCTGTTCAGCACTTTCGGACGCCAAGGCTTCGGCGACCGCGACGGCAACCCGTGCCTGGAGAAAGTCACCGCTGAGATGCGGAACGTCGATGCGCATCACAATCTCGGTCGCATGATCGAGCTCGGCTCGGGCAATCGATGGTTGCTCCTGGGCTGCTGCAAGATGTGCGAGCAGAATCGAATGTTCGACGCGATCGCGGTCGGTGGCGGCGGTCTCGCCAATGCGGTCGGAGAGACGGACCGCATCGTCCATCTTGTCGAGTTCGATTCTGGCCCTCGCGAGACGCCGATTGATTTTCGCCTCGGCGTTCGGTGGCCAATCGCGGGCACTCCACAGCTCGAGCAGTACGGCTTCTGCGGCGGCTGGGGCCCGGTTGACCGTGAGGATCTGCGCGAGCACGAGCAGGGCGGTGAGGGACTGGTAGGAACCGGTTGGGGCGATGGCGGCCGCTCGGTTGAGGAGACGGAAGCTCTCATCTCGTCGGCCGGAGGCGAGCGAGTTTGTGGCCGCGAAAACCATGCCCATGGCGAGTCCCGGTTCGCTTCCTTCTTTGGTTGCGATCTCGAGTGCATTGTCTAGGTGCTGTGCGGCCTGCACGAGCTCGCGAGACTCGGTGAGCGACCAGCCGTAGATCAACTCAGCGAGAAGCGCCTCGCCATCATTGCGCGGCTCGAACAGATCGAGTGCGGTCAGCGAAGAGGCGACCCGGCCATCGACGGCATTGCGAGTCGCCCGTGCGAGCAAGCTGGGCATTTGCAGCCGGTGTCCAGGTCCGGTTGCGTAGTAAAGGAGAAAGTCCTCTACGGGTTCAGGTACCGACGCCATGACGGGACTATTTCATGCTGCTGCGGCAAAATTCCGCCTAAAACAGAACATTTTTCTTCGCCCTCATCTCGTCTTTTCGAACGATACCGGTACGAAATGGGCGCAGATTGATAGGCGGTGTGTCGATTCACCCTTGTGATTTGCACAAATCGCGGCCGGTTTTTCGACCAATTTTGGCAGGTGTCGGTACGTTGATTGACTTCGCAAGACGCCGATGGATTTGTATGGATCAGCCGCACGCACGCACGGATTTTCACGTGCTCGCAGAGATGATCCCGGCACCGGCATTGATGCTCCGGCCAGACGGCACACCGGTCGGGTGGAATCGCTCCTATCTCGAGATGCTGGGTATCGACGATCGGCTGGTCGTCGAGCGAACGATCGACGAGACCATGCATCCCGATGACATGGACGCGACCGCGCTCATCTTGAGCGAAACGACGCTCGACATTCCGTTGGGTCCGACGGACTTGCGAGTCATGCATCACGACGGCAGCTGGGTGCGCGCATCGTGGATGCACCGCCTCGACAGCGCTACGGGTCTTCTGCTCGTGGTTGCAATGGACGTCACTGCTCGTCACGAACTCAGCCGTCAGCTCATGGTGGAGGCACGAACCGACGCCCTCACGGGCTTGGCCAATCGAACCGGTCTGGTCGAAGCGATCGAAGCTGCTCGGGAGAATGGGTCGCCCTATCTCCTCGCATCGCTCGACCTGGATCGCTTCAAACGCATCAACGACACGTGGGGCCATCACGTCGGCGACCTCGTGCTCATCGTCGTTGCGAAACGCCTCAAGCGTGCACTTCCGCTCGGGAGTGTCATCGCCCGGATCGGAGGCGACGAATTCGTGGTTATGGTCCCGCACCTACTCGACCCTGACCCAACCGACATCGGTCAGCGCATCTCGAAAATCTTTGCCCAACCAGTCGCCGATGGCGGGCGCCAAATTCCCATCGGAGGAAGCGTGGGTCTCGTCGTCGCACCGCCCGAGATGCACACCGAAGACGTCCTGCGACGCGCTGACTTCTCGTTGTACGAATCGAAAACCGACGCGACGAGAAGCTGGGTGCTCGCCGATAGCGACGCGTTTCAACGCCAGCAGGTTCAACTCGAACTCGAAGATGACCTTCGCGCAGCGATCGGCACTGGACAGTTCCGCTCACATGTTCAACCAATCGTGCGAATCAGCGACCGGAGCACCGTGGCGTTGGAAGCGCTCGCTCGTTGGTATCACCCCGTCCACGGCGTTCGAGCTGCCGGAGCGTTTATCGAATCGGCGGAGAACCTCGGTCTGATCACCGAGATCGGTCGCGATGTTCGCGAGCACGCGATCATGTACCACCAGAACGCTGACGCCGGTGTGGCGTTGAGTATCAACTTGTCAGCCCTCGAAGTGGCCCAAGAGACACTCATCGATGAACTCGTTGCAACCACCGAGGTCTTCGGCATCGAGAACGAACAGATGATCCTCGAGATCACCGAGTCGACCCTGGTCGCCAACCTCACCGCTGCTCGCAACTCGCTCGAAAAACTCCAGGCGTGCGGTTTCCGAATCTCGCTCGATGACTTTGGTGCCGGTTACTCGTCACTTCAATACCTGGCCACCTTCCCGCTCGACCAGGTCAAGCTCGACCGGTCGATCCTCGCTGGACGTACATCGTCGAAAGCGGCTGGGCTCCTGACCGAGGCGGCCATCGACTTCATCCAACAGCTTGGACATGAGCTCGTCGTTGAAGGGGTCGAGACCGAGGAGGACCACGAATACCTCGTAGAGCGCGGTGTCGAATACGCACAAGGATGGTTGTACGGCCGACCTCGACCAGTTGGCGTTCCCATGTCAACAACCAATCCCACCCTGCAGCGCAACTAGCGACCCTCGGTAACGTCGATATCCACGAGGTTGTCCACTTTTGACCATCGTCCGTCGGCCCTGTACCTGGCCAGATCTGGACGTCTCGATGATGCTCGAGAGCATCGGATCTCTAGGAGTGACATGACGGCCAAACTCGACAACGCAATCGCCCTCTACATGGAGGGAATCCGCGATGGAAACGCCCGATACGCAGTGGAGAAGTACACCGGAGCCCGCTACACCCAGCACTCGACGGGAGTTCGAGATGGCGTCGAGGGTTTCGTCGAGTTCTTCGAGCCATTCATCGAACGTAACCCGAGCCGCGATATCCAGATCATGCGCAGCATCGAAGACGGACAACACGTCTTCCTGCACGCGTACCAGAACATGAATAACGGTGAGTCGGAGTGGGTCACGACCGACTTCTTTGACACGGACGAAGACGACAAGATCGTCGAGCATTGGGATGTGATTGCGGCATTCACTGGACCGAACCCATCTGGGCGCACCCAGGTGGACGGGCCGTCGGAGGTCACCGACCTCGACAAGACCGATGCGAACAAGCTGGTCGTACGCAAGATGATCAACAGCTGCCTAATGACCGGCGGAAACGCCGCCACCATCGCCGACTTCATTCGTGAGCCGTACCTGCAACACAACTCTGGGGTCGGCGACGGCCTGGCGCATTTTGCAGCGCTCGCCCAAGACGAGAACCGACCACTGAACTACGACGAGATCGTCCTACTCGTCGGCCAAGGCAACTTCGTCGCCACATTGTGCAAAGCAAATTGGGACGGCGCACCGCTCGCCCAGGTCGACATCTTCCGTCTCGAGGACGGCATGATCGTCGAACACTGGGACAACTCTGAACCGGTGCCCGAAAACGACGTGAACTCCGGCAAGTTCTGAGCTCGGACGGAACTCCCGGTTAGCTTTCGCTCGAGCGAGCCCACAGGTTGATGCCGGTGTCGGTGGCGTGTTGGTCGATGCGTGCGAGCTCGTCGTCGGTGAACGACGTGTTTGCCGCTGCCGCCACACACTCTTCGACCTGCGACAGCTTGCTCGCACCGATGAGCGCCGACGTCATCGTGTCGTGACGGAGCACCCACGCAATCGCCAGCTGGGCGAGCGTTTGGCCTCGGTCGCTAGCGATGTCGTTGAGGGCTCGGATG
>CALBVK010000294.1 GCA_937969345.1 uncultured Acidimicrobiales bacterium | reverse complement strand
GCCTCATCGGAGATCGGGGTCGCGTCGGGCACCTTCATGAGGGCTTCGGTGACACGCTCGAGGGTCACGAATGCGGCGATCGTCTCGGCCACCGTCGTTCCCGTCGATATGAGTCCGTGGCTGCGCAGCATCCCGACCTGGTTGTCGCCGAGCGCGTCGGCGATTCGTTCGCCGCCATTGCGGTTGAGGATCTGTACCTCTTCGTCGTCGAAGAATGCCCAACTGTCAAAGAAGGTGCAGGCTTCTTGGGTGATGGCTTCGATTGGGCGGCCGGTGGCGCAGAACGGTGTTCCCCACGGGGTGTGGGTGTGGGCCACCCCGACAACATCGGCGCGGGCGTCGTGAATGGGATGATGAATGTTGTACGCCGTGATGTTGATCTCGGAGCCATCGGCGGTTGTTCCGTCGGGTCCGACGAGGACGAGGTCGTCGATGGTGGCGCGCTCGAATCCGACCGGATACCGAAGGAGCCACATGTGGTCGGGGAACTCCGGATCGCGGGCGGTGATGTGGCCGTCGCCCAAGTCACCCCAACGAAGGCTGGCAAAGATCCGGTAACCCAGTGCAACTTCGCGCTTGCGTTTCAACCGCTCGGCTTCGATCTGATCACTCATGACCGAGAGCATGCCACACACGGCGTGGCGTCGGCATCTGCAAGACTCTGGCCATGGCCGAACAACCAATCTCTCGCTTTCCGATCCCCGAGCTGGACGATGTCCCCGATGACGTCCGGGCCATGATTGACGCTGTCCAGGAGAAGTCGGGCTTCGTTCCCAATGTCTTTCTCGCGCTCGCCGGACGGCCCGATGAGTTCCGCGCCTTCTTTGCCCATCACGATGCGCTAATGGATAAGTCCGAGGGGCTGTCGAAGGCAGAACGCGAGATGATCGTGGTGGCGACGAGCGCGGTGAACAACTGTCTCTACTGCGTCGTTGCGCACGGGGCGATCCTTCGCATTCGAGCAAAGAACCCCTTGATTGCCGACCAGCTTGCGATCAATCCGTTCAAGGCCGATCTCAGCGACCGGCACCGGTACATGATCGACTTCGCGCTCATGATGACCACCGACTCCGAGGCGATAACCGACGACGACATCGCTGCCATGCGCGGCCATGGCTTCACGATGGACGAGATTTGGGACATCGGTGCGATCACTGCGTTCTTCGCCCAATCGAACCGGCTCGCCAACCTGACCTCGATGCGGCCAAACGACGAGTTCTACTCGATGGCCCGCTAGCCGACCTGGCCGAGGTACCAGGTACCTTTCGACCAAAAGGTACCTGGTACCTTTTGGGCAAAAGGTGCCAGGTTCGTTTAGATCTGACCGATGGGGTTTGCTGCGGTATCTAGCGGAGCAGGCGGTGTAGCAGGGGCTTGATCGCTCGAGCGAGTACCCACCCGGTTGCGGCTCCAGCGGCGACGTCGGTCGCGTGGTGGATCTTCACGTGAATGCGACTCGTCGACACGATGAACGCCAGAATCCGCACGAGCATCTTGCCCACCGGATGCATTCCGGGGGACAAGAACGAGGCGGCTACGACGGCAGCGCTCGCATGGCCTGAGGGGAAACTCGACGTCTTTGGTTTCCGAAGCTTCATCGGTCGGTCTTCGGGCGCAACGTCGGGTCGTTCGCGTTCGAACAGCGACTTAATCGGGCCGTTTACCAACGATGCTTCGATGCCGAGGGCAGCGCTTGTCTTGAGCGCTCGCTTCGGGTCCCGCATCACGATCGCTTGGGCAATGCCGAGACCGTGCCAGATCTTGGAAAAGTTGGCCGCCTCGGACGCTCCGTAGAAGACCCGGTCAGCTCCAGGGATCGCACGGATCTGTTCCCACGCCTCGTCGACGAAGTCATCGACGGGCTGAAAGGTGTTCGGTACCGGAATCTTCGCCACAGCATGTTCAGGCTACAGCCATGCCTGTCGGGGGGCTGCGCACGGGCCGGCCACCCTCATGGCCGGCCCGTGGCCCTCCGGGATCCGCCGGATCTCTACTCGCTCTCTTCGGCGTTCGTTTCGGTGGGTGCACCAGCGTGAACTGGTGGCGGAGGCTGGTTTGCCTGGCGCTTGGCCTCGATCCGATCTGTGCGTGCGGATCGTGCACGAGACAGGCCCTTCCACACAAGCCAGAGGACCGGCAACAGGACCAGAAGCGGAATAGCGAACCCGGCCGCAACTGTCGCTGCGGTCCATAGCGCCGAGAGCAGTGAAACCGCAGCCCCGAATCCATCGCCAAAGCCAGGGTCTGCTGCGTCCTCATCGACCCGCACGCTCGGCGAGGATTGGGTTCGTATCGCCGGGCCAGCAGCCTCCGCCGAGGTTCCGTCGGTCGGTATCGCCGTGAGGTTCAAGCGCATGTTGACGTCGCGTTCGGCCGTGAGCTCGTATGCGAGCATCACCGACTGGCCAGGTTGCAGCTCGTCGGGGTCGCCGAACACCACGGTGAGATCGTCTATCGAATCGATCTCGAGAACCGTGTCGGTCGCATTGAGGTTGGTGAGTGTCTGATCGCCGGCGTTGATCGCCTCAAGGCAGAGGGTGATGTCATCGCCTGGTTCGAATCCGTTACCCCCGGTGCCCGGACACGCCGTACCAGCGTCGTGGCCCTCATAGATGCTGAAGGCCAACTCGATACCGTTCGTCACTCGGTCCTGCTCAAGCGTTAGCGTGATCGTGGCAAGATCGATCTGATCTCGCAGGGTGCGAAGCGTGCCCTTGAGAACCTCAAGATCGCTTTCGCGTCGAAGCAACTGCTCTTCGAGGCGAGCGAAGTCCTCGAGGTTCGTCGTGCCCTCCATCGCTGCCCGAAGTCGCTCGACGCCGAGTTCGGTCGTCTGGATGCGGCTCTCGAGATCGACGACCCGCTCGGTGACGTCATCGGTCGTGATCGACTGGTTACGAAGTTCGCCAA
The DNA here is from genome assembly GCA_937969345.1 of uncultured Acidimicrobiales bacterium. GTDB lineage: Bacteria > Actinomycetota > Acidimicrobiia > Acidimicrobiales > SHLQ01 > SHLQ01. The sequence continues at coordinate 6,015 of CALBVK010000294.1, read as the reverse complement.
TGCCACCCAAACGCTCCAATGCCGCTGCGAAGTCAGAAGGTCGGACCTTAAAGATCAGAACGGTGCTCGGTTGCGCTCCACCTCGAGTCTGCTGGCCGAAGACGAAACCGTCGAGTTCTTGGATGATCCGAGTGGCCTCCGCTCCCGATGCGGCAACGTCATCGACACCAATACTCACCGTTGCGGTGAAGATGATCTCGCGGCCAAGGTCGGCGGGAGTCCGCTGTCGTACCGATTGGTCCCCATTGCTGACCGGCCCGCCTACGCCATTTTCGGCTTCGATATCAGCGTCGGCGTCCGAAGTGAAGACCTCTGAATCTTCCATGGCATCGTCCTCCATGGCATCCTCCATGGCCTCGTCGCCGCCCGAGGCGCTGCCAGAGTCTGAGGTTGCGTCTGCGGCAACATCGGTGGCGGACTCGGCGCCGAAGTCGCTGCCACATGCGGTGAAGAGCAGCGAAAGGACCGCCAAGAGCGCCACCAACCGGTGTACTCGATGTCGCTGCGAAGCTGACTTTGTCGCCATGTGATTTCTCCTCGATGTCCGGCGTTGAGGCCGTGTGGTCTTGGTGCCTACGACGACGCACACGGCCGTCTAGTTCCCGAGAACGTCAGATTCTCTGTTTCTTCAGCGTTTCTGCGACTGTGAACTATGGCGTAGTGCCGCAAGTGCGGGCTCCGGGGGCGTTACCGTTCACATGTGCAACAGCGAAAAGACCTCCGCAACATCGCCATGATCGCCCACGTCGATCACGGTAAAACCACCCTCGTCGACGCCATGCTGCGTCAGGGCGGTGTGTTCAGCGACCACGGTGAAGCCGTAGAGCGCGTCATGGACAACACCGACCTCGAGAAGGAGAAGGGCATCACGATTCTCGCGAACAACGCGGCGATGCACTGGACGAGCAAGGACGGGAACGACGTCAAGATCAACATCGTCGACACCCCCGGCCACGCCGACTTCGGCGGCGAGGTCGAACGAGCCCTCACCATGATCGACGGCGTCATCCTGCTCGTCGACTCAAGCGAAGGCCCGCTGCCACAGACTCGGTTCGTTCTCGGCAAGGCCATGGCACGTGGCCTTCCCGTCGTTCTCGTGATCAACAAGATCGACCGCGCCGACGCACGCGTCGCCGAGGTCGTCGACGAGGTCTACGAGCTCTTCATGGACATCGGCGCCGATGACGACCAGATCAACTTCCCGATCGTCTACACCGCTGCACGCGATGGATACGCACAGATGGATATGGATGGCGAGAAGGGCACCGACATGGCGCCGCTCTTCGAGACCCTCATCGAAACCATCCCTCCATTCGAATACGACGACGCAGCCCCGACCCAGGTGTGGGTCACCAACCTCGATGCGTCTCCATACGTTGGCCGCTTGGCTATCTGTCGAGTCATGCAAGGCACCATCAAGAAGGGCCAGCAAGTGGCCTGGATCCAAGAGGACGGCACGACGACGAATCAAAAGGTTGTCACGCTGACCGCTACCGAGGGCATCGACAATGTCGACGTTGAGGAAGCCGGCCCGGGCGAACTCGTTCAGATCTCCGGCATGGAGAGCGTCATGATCGGCGACACTCTCGCCGATCCCGCGAACCCCATTGCACTGCCGACGATTACCGTCGACGAGCCGACCTTGTCGATGACGATCGGAACCAACACCTCTCCGCTCGCCGGCAAGGATGGCGACAAGCTGACCGCACGTCAGATCAAGGACCGCCTCGACAAAGAACTCGTCGGCAACGTGTCGATCCGAGTCCTGCCAACCGACCGCCCCGACAACTTTGAAGTTCAGGGTCGAGGCGAACTCCAGCTCGCTGTTCTCGTCGAAACCATGCGGCGCGAAGGGTTCGAGCTCACCGTTGGCAAGCCAGCGGTACTTACGAAGGAAATCGACGGCACGCTCCATGAGCCAACCGAGCGCCTCACCGTCGACATTCCCGAAGAACACGTCGGCGGTATCACCCAGATGTTGGGCGAGCGCAAGGCAAAGATGGAGAACATGTCCAACCACGGCGATGGTTGGGTACGTCTCGAATACATCGTGCCGGCACGCGCACTCATTGGTTTCCGCACCGGTTTCCTCACCGAAACCCGCGGCACTGGCCTCGCCAACCATGTGTTTGAGGGGTGGGTCCCATGGCAAGGCGAGATCCGCATGCGGAACAAGGGATCGATCGTCGCCGACCGCACCGGTTCGAGCACGACGAACGCGATTCAGAACCTTCAGGAACGCGCGGTCTTCTACATTCCACCGAGTGTGGAGGTGTACGAAGGCATGATCATTGGCGAGAACCCTCGCAACGAGGACATGGATGTCAACGTTTGCAAAGAGAAGAAGCTCGACAACATTCGTACCCAGTCATCTGATGACACCGTCCGTCTGACCCCGCCAAAGATCTTCTCGCTGGAAGGAGCGTTGGAGACTATTGGTGACGACGAATGTGTCGAAGTGACGCCAGCGAACATCCGGCTTCGCAAGGTCAACCTCGACGGCACGACGCGTGCTCGTGAGGCCAAGCGGCTGAAGAACGCTCGCGAAGCGGCCAACGCCTAGCCGAATCTCTGAGCGGGGTTTGGTCCGCTGACCGAACGCCGCCAGACATACGATGCAGCTATGAGTGATCCACTCGATCCTGTCTCTCTTGTTTCGTCAGCAAACGCTGACTACTACGACGCGTTCGAACGACAGGACATCGAAATGATGTCGCAAGTGTGGGAACAGAGCGAACGAGCAACGTGCACCCATCCTGGATGGCCGCCACTGCATGGCGCCGACACCATTGTCGAGTCGTTCGCCGCCATCTTCCGCGGGCCGCAGACGCTTCAGGTGATCCTCACCGACGAACACGTCATGGTCGAGGGTGCCTTCGCCTATGTGTCGATCGTCGAGAACGTCGTGGATCAAGGTGGCGATGCATCGGCCATGTCAGCGCTCAATGTGTTCGTCTGGAACGGCGAGCGGTGGAACATGGTTGTGCATCACGCCTCGCCAATAGCGAGTCGCTAAATTCCAGCGCCGACGTTCGCCAGGTTTCTCAGCCGCCGATGCTGGCTTCGTGCTCATGGACATGGGACGTCCACGCAGCTCCATCCCACCAACGCCAACCGGTCGATAGGTACGGATCGTGATACCAGCCTGAGGGGACGGCGTTGGGCGGTGGCGGAGGCGGCTGTTGATCGGCTGCGTCAAGCGTGTGCAATTCTGCCGTCATTGCCAGGTATTGCGGAAAGTCAGCGACCCCAAAGGTGCCGCTCGCGACCTTTTCGTGCAGGCCCCAGAACGGATGATCGTCAGCAAAGTGACGTTTTGCAAGGTCTATGGTGTCCGTCTTCGGAGCGGGGACGCCAAGCCGTTGAGCCATCTGGTCAGACAGCGTGCGTTCCTCGTCGGTCAACGTCGGAGCGATGCCGAGTTTGGAATAGCGCTTGCGGAACTCTCTTCCCGTGAACTCCACGGGATTGCCGCCAGCGGCCAGTTGTTCGGCACGATCAGCGCGCAGCGAGAGGTCCGCGGCGATTTCATCAGCCGAGGTCCAGCTCCGAGCCTGCTCATCTCCTTTGGCTCCGACGCTCGTCGACGACTTCGTCCGCTTTGGCAGCACGAGAAACGGACTCGCAGAAACGAGGAACGACCCAATCTCAAGCTGGTGCGCAGACTGTGCTGCCGGTCGCAGGTCTCGGAGCCCGGTTGCGAGGGCATGGGGATGCATCGTCGCGCGAATGGCTGCAACGTCGGCACAGAGATCACGGGAATGCTCGACCCACCGCGCCATGAAGAGCGGGATGATCAAGAAGAGGGTTATCGGCGACAAGACACACGCGAACAACGCGCCGAGGCCGGTGAAGCGCCACGCACATTCGGCCCTGGTCGCCCGCCGGCACCACGCATCATCGAACCCGGCAAACTGCGCTGCCACGAGCGCTTGTAGCTCGGCGCGGTCGAGCAGGTCGACGGCTCCAGTAGTCGCCATGACGACAGTGCCGCTGCGAGTCGGGAAGCCCCCAACGTTCGGTATCTCGGACTCGTGAATTAGAACGGAGCCAGGGTCATGGCCGGTGGAGATCGATATTTCCTCGGCCACGTTTACGAGCCGCCCGGACGCATCTGATGCCCGAAACGAGGCCACGTGCCTTTCGCCGATCCGAGTCAGCGGAATGCATAGCTGTAGTAGTGCCGAGCTAATCGCGGCGACCCATAGCTTGGTTACCGTGACGTGAACGTGGCCCCATTGCATCGACAGGATCGATGCCAACAACACGAAGCTGTACGCCCATGTCAGCAGCATTGCTTTCACTGCGTGTTGCCGCGCCGTCTTCGCGAGTGGCTCCAATCCCATGCGGGAGTTATCGGACGGTCGGTACCGCTGCCTTACAACGATCTCTCAGAAGCACGGGGCCCCGAGCAAGTACCCGCTAGTTCAGCTCGGCGCCAGGGCCGGTGAACATGCCGCGATGCCATCGCCGTGGTGTTGCGATCAACGCCCGGGGGTAGTCCTCGAACATCCAGCGGCCAAAGTTACGGCGGGTCCAGTCGTTTGTGCCCACGGCGGTGAGTGCGAACTCGGCGATCCTCGGATTGGCCATCAGCTTGCCCAACGCGTGAGCCATCTTGTGATCGGCAACGAGCTCGCTGCGAACCGCCGATTCGTACGACTCGGCGGCGTGATCGAAGCCCGTCGAAGCGTTGAGGATCGCCTGAGCGGCTTCTCGACCAGTGAGTAAGGCCTGGCCAATTCCTTCGCCCGTGAGGGTGTCGCAGGCGGTCGCCGCGTCGCCAACGAACAGTGTTCGGGGGCCAACGAGCGGAGCGTTGTCGATGCGAGCCGGAATCGGCCATGCGCGGTGCGGACTCTCCGCTGTTGCATCGGCCCCGAGTACTTCGCGGATGTGCGGCCGTTGGAGCAGGTCGGGCCACAGCGTCTTCATGTCCTGGGTCGAGACGTCGCCGCCGCGCAAGATCCCGAAGCCAACGTTGGCTCGGCCATCGCCGATTGGAAACGACCACACGTAACCGGGGAGGACGTCTGGTTCGAACCAGATCCAGAGTTCGCTGGCCGCAGCCGGACCGACGTTCTCAAAGTACTGGCGGAAGGCATGCCACTCGCCCCGGTAGCCGTCGGTGTGTAACCCCAACATCTTGCGAACAGGTGACCACATGCCGTCGGCGGCGATGCATTGTTGGGCGACGATGGTCTGACCACCGTCGTCGGTCAGCGCGATCGAGTCGGCGGTGGGGGAGACGTCGACGATCTTGGAGCCGAAGTGACCTGTGGCGCCGGCAGCCAACGCAAAGTCGACCAGGGCAGCGTCGAGCTCTTCTCGGCGGGCGACCGCGGCGTACAGTCCCGGGCCGTCAGGCAAGGGGATGTCGTGGCGCTTGCCGCTCGGCGCATGCAACACCGCGGAGTGAACGGGTGTGAACGACGGAACGGCGCTTGGAGAGAACCCCATCTGTTCGAGCTGGCGGAGACACAGCGTGGTCAGTCCATCCCCGCAGAACTTGTCGCGGGGGAACGTGGCCTTGTCGATGAGCAAAACATCGTGTCCCGCCGAAGCGAGGAGATGGGCCGCTGCAGCACCCGCAGGGCCGGCGCCAACAATGGCGGTATCAACCGAGATCATTACCTTGATCGTACCGACGCCATCGCAGCGAGCACGGCCTCAAGGGCGGTCGAATGTTGCTGATACCCGCCCGCTAGGGATCGGTCGACGTCGACGACTCAGCAGCGACGGTCGTGGTCGTGCTGCTCGTCGTCGTGGTAGTCGTCGTTGTCGTGGTTCCGGCGGGATCTTCGGTCGTCGTTGGAGCGACAGCGGTGGTCGTCGTCGTGGTCGCATTCGGATCGGCCGTTGTCGTCGTGGCGTCGGGATCGGCCGTGGTCGTCGGCGCATCCGGATCGACCGTGGTCGTGGTCGATGCGTCGGGGTCGATGGTCGTCGACGTCGTGGTTGTGTCGTTCGGGTTGACCGTCTCGGTGCCATCACACGCAATGCCTTCTTGGCGGT
>CALBVK010000293.1 GCA_937969345.1 uncultured Acidimicrobiales bacterium | reverse complement strand
ACACCTCGACTGGTGGAACGAACCGTCGGTGTCGGTGCAAGAGTCCAATCACATCACCAAGACGAGCGTGGCACTATCGAGCGACTCGACCTGTCGCATCGTGGAGGAAGTATCGCTCGGACGATCCAACGAAGTATCCGGCCGGCTTGCCCTAGATATTCGGGTCGAGCGGTCAGGTCGTGCCCTCGTGCACCACGGCGAGGTGTATGGTCCGACGGTTCCTGGTGCTGGGAGCGCCGTGTCGGTCGGTAACGCTCGCCACGTGTTGTCGGCTGTTCTGGTCGGTGTCGAGCCAGGTGAGCCGCGCGTTGTGGTGTCGCCGACCTGCACGGCGTCGTGGCTGCCTCAAGGACAAGACACAGCGGTCGTGCTGGCTGTCGGCATCGACCGCCCAACCGTGCTGGAGACGGTGCGCTCGATCGCCCCCGAACTTGAGGCCGAGAGCCCACAGGGAGTTCACAGGTAGACGTCGCATGATGTTGCGATGATGACGTTTCACCTCAACCGACCACGCCGACTGTTCATCGCACTCACCGCTGTGTGCGCTCTCGCGGCGTGTGGATCCTCCGCCGACGATGCGATCATCGCCGAAGCTGAGCCGACCAACGACAGCACCACCGACACCGACACGACCGATACGAACTCAAGCGACACGGACTCAAGCGATACGGACACGACCGCAGGAGTCGAGTCTGCCCAATGGGGGGACAACGTCTCGATCACCATCGGTGACGGCGAGTTCCGTTTTGAGTCGGACGGCATTCCTAACCATGAACTCCCCGACCAGTTCCTCGTACCGCAAGAAGGAAGCTTCTCCCCACCGGTTGGCGAAGACGAAGTGACGGCGGTGGACACCTCGGTCGCCGTAGTCGAGACCACCGTCGATCAGACGATCACGTTGAACCCCGTCTACTCCGAGACCACGACCGATACGAATCTTGGGATCATCGGTGTCACGATCAGCGGTGCCCAGCTCTTCAACGACTACGAGGACCCCGACCGCTCATTCGTTGCCGTCGACGACAACTTCTCCATCGATGGCATCTTCTTTGTCGACTCCTGCAATGGCCATCCGCTCGCCCTTGCCGCCGACGGCTCGGGTCAAGGCACGTACCACTACCACGGCATTCCGTATTGCATCACCGACGCAATCGATGCCGATGGCGAACACTCGTCGATCCTCGGGTTCTTGCTCGACGGCTTCCCGTTCTATGGACCACAGGACGAGGGCGGCGCGACGATCACCTCCGACGAGCTCGATGAATGCTCTGGTCACGTTGGGCCTACCCCGGAGTTCCCCGAAGGCATCTACCACTATCACCTCACCGAAGATCGTTCGCCGTACACGGTCGACTGCTACCACGGTGAGGTAGAAGTCAGCGCTGGCCCCGGCCGCTGACGCACCAGCTCTCTGCGTAGCGCGGACGCTCCCGCCTGTCTGCGCTACGCAGATTCCCCGCCGTCACGTCGAGCCGTGAGCTAGAACATGTCCATGACTTCGCTCGCCGTGTTCGACATGAACGAGACCACGCTCGACTTCGCTCCGGTACGACACACCATCGATCGGCTGCTCGGAAGCAACGACGGTTTCACGGTGTGGTTCCAAAAGGTGCTCCAGTTCGCGATGACCTCCATTTCGACGGGCAACTATCAACACTTCGGGGTCCTGGCGCCTTCAGCACTCGCGTCGGTCGCCGCGTCGAAAAACGTCGCCCTCCCCGATGATGCATGGACTCAGGTTGCCGAAGCAATGGCCGGCGTCGATCCATTCGACGATGTGGTCGCGGGCATGACACAGCTTCGCTCGGCCGGCTGGACCACGATTGCGCTGACCAACAGTTCGGCATCATCGATCAACGCGCAGGTCGATCGAGCCGGACTCCGCGATCTGTTCGACCACGTGATCTCGGTCGACGCCGTAGAGGTGTTCAAGCCGTCTCCAATCCCATACCGTCACGCACTGACGGTTGCCGGTGTGGAGCCAGCGGACGCGTGGATGATTGCGAGTCACGACTGGGATCTCGCCGGAGCGCGTGCTGTGGGGATGAACACCGCGTTCATTTCTCGGCCCTACATGTCCTATGCCTCGGCCTATCCCGAACCCGACATAGCCGTTGGTGACTTCGTCGCTTTGGCCGCTGCTCTGTCCCATTAACGCCGATCGGTTCGATGGCTTTCGTAGGGGGGCCATAGCCTGACCGGATGGATCTGCAGAACGCTCGCGTCGTCATCACCGGAGCGTCGCGGGGAATCGGAGCGGCGATCGCCGACGAGCTCGCGAGCGCCGGTGCACAACTGACCCTGCTGGCCCGAGGAGCCGACCGGCTCGCCGAGGTCGCCGACCGAACAGGCGCATCCTATGTCGCGCTGGACATCACCGATGGCGCCGCTCGTGCCGCCGCCGTCGATCAGATCGAAGCCTCCGGCCCAATCGATGTCTGGATCAACAACGCCGGTGTCAGCACCCACGGTCCGTTCGTCGAACATGATCCAGCCGATATCACCCGGTTGTTCGCAGCAAACCTCGAAGCTCCGGTGCAGTTCTGCCGATCGGTGTTGCCCGCAATGATCGCTCGGGGCTCTGGTCACATTGTGAATGTCTCGTCGATGGCCATGGCCGTCAACACGCCGCTGTTCGCGACGTACGGCGCATCCAAAGCGGGACTGAGCTCGTTCGCAGAATCGCTTCGTCTCGAACTCCGCGGTACAGGAGTTGGGTTGACCACGGTGGAGATCGGCGAGACCGACACGGACATGCTCAACGACCTTCGAACCAATTCCGAGGTCGACGACATGTACCGGTTCTACGAGAAGCTCAAGCTGCAACGGCTCGTCGATCCCGCCGAGGTCGCTGCCGGTGTCCGGACAGCGATCACCGACGGCAAGCCCTTCGTTCGTCTACCGAAGAGGGCCGCTGGGTTCCCGGCCATAGTGAATCTGCCACGGACGATCAGCAACGTTCTCCAGCGCGGCATCTAGGCCGTCGATGACCATCGAACTTGCCATTGGACTCTTCCTTCTCGCGCTAGTCGTTGGCCTCTACGGATCAATCACTGGCGCTGGTGGCGGGTTCTTGATGGTTGCCGGACTGGTTTTGTTATTCGACCTCACCGGAGCCGAGGCCGTTGGGACGAGCGTCATTACGACCGTTGTTATCCAGCTGGTCGCAGCAGGTACCTACGCTCGCGATGACCTGATCGACCGGCCGACTGCGCAGTGGTTCGTGCTCGGATCCATACCGGTTGCGTTTCTCTCTGCGTCGATTCTTGCGAACCGCATCCCGGACCGGGCGTTCAATCTGATCATCGGGACCCTCCTGCTCGCCCTTGCTGCGTTCGTGATCCTGCGTCGGACGGTCGAGCACGCTCCTGTCTCGCCCGAACCGCCACACAAGCCGCAACTCGTCGGACTTGGCTCGGCGATGGGTGTTCTATCGGGAGCGTTCGGCGTTGGCGCAGGCCTCGTGACGGTTCCGGCGATTCGGTCGCTCCAGAAGCTTACGACGCACAAGGCGGCTGCAACGACGACGGCGATTGGCGCAGCATCGGGCGTGGCTGCCTCGATCGGACATGCCGTTGCGGACAACCCTCGTTGGTCCTACGCACCGTTTGTTGTTGGCGGAGCCATCGTGGGCGGCCGTCTCGGCGCACGCTCGGCAAGTCGCGTACCTCCGCAGATCGTCGGTGTGCTGCTCGCCGGAGGACTGCTCGCAACCAGCGTGCCGCTCCTGTTCAGGGGGCTGTAGCGACCACGAACCTAGAGCTCGCTCGCGTACGCCACGATCCGAACAATGTCGGCGGCTTGGTCGGCGGTCATCGATAGCGGGATCCGCATGTCGCACAAACCAGCGAGCACGGACTGCGTAGCAGCGAGTGATGGTGTAGCAGCGAGTGATTGCTCGGGTGCGTAGCGCCAATGATCGAAGCGGCTCGTAAACCCAACGGGTTCGTCGGATCCAAACCACTTGATGAACACACCGCGGTCACTCGCTCGGCCGAGGACCGCGGGAATGTCGCGATGATCGAGTGAGAATTGAATCGACGACGCCACGAACGACTCTGACTCATGCCGGTCCGGGACGGACACACCGTCGATCGCGCGAAGACCGTCGGCGAGTTCGCGGTAACGAGCGTTCCAGATCTCGGCGCGTTTAGGGAGCAGTTCGAGCTGGGGTCGAACCAGCGCAGCCGCGAGCGCGCTCATCCGCATCGAGAAGTTCGGCGTGGTGAATCGATGCCGATCGAACACCTCTGCGCTCGGACGTGCGCCATGTTGTTCGTACAGCATGTAGGAGCCGGATAGCAGCACGGCGCGAGCTGCGACATCTTCATCATCGGTGACGAGCAACCCGCCCTCACCGCTGTTCACGTGTTTGAACGACTGGGTACTAAAGCAGCCGGCGATCCCGAACGTGCCGGTCGGGCGTCCACCCCACGACGCTCCCATCGTGTGGGCGCAGTCTTCGATCACGGTCAGTCCGAGCGCCTCGGCGAGCGCAAAGACATCGTCGAGGTTCGGGATGTGTCCTCGCATGTACGACAACATCAGCCACGTGGCGCCACTCGACTCAGCGGTTCGTCTCAGATGGTCGAGGTCGATGTGGTAGTCGGGCGTAATCCCAACAAAGACCGGTTCGGCACCAGCATGTGCAACCGCTCCGGGAACGGGCGCCAACGTGAACGCGTTCATCAGAACCTTGTCGCCCCGTTCGACACCAGCGGAGATAAGCGCCGCCGCAAGCGACGCTCCACAGCTGTTGAACGCAACGCAATACTTCGTGCCCACGAGTGCCGCGAATTCCGCTTCGAGCAACGAGGCATCGGCTTCGTCAGCACCACCCTCGCCATAACGAAACAGCTTCCCCGACGCCATCAGTTCCTGTGCCCTCTCGACAGCAGACTCCGGAATGGGATCCTGTGCGGTGAAGTCGAGATCGATGCTCGGAACCTGATCGGACATGGAGCTAGGCCTGTGCCCGAAGGTCGGCCGAACGTGCGTGACCCTCCATGCCTTCATAGCGAGAGATCCGAGCCGATAGCTCGCCCTGAATCTGGGCGGCCTCAGGAGTGAGTTCCTGATAGGTCAGCTGCTTGACGAACTTCAACACGTTCAGCCCACCCGTGTACCGGGCAGCCCGCTTCGTCGGAAGGATGTGGTTCGGTCCGGCGCTCTTATCGCCGAAGGTAACCGTCGCTTCAGGGCCAAGGAAGAGCGATCCGTAGTTGGTGAGGCGCTGATGCCACCACGGCAAGTCCTCGGTCATGATCTGCAAGTGCTCCGGGGCGTACTCGTCACAGATCGCCGCGGCTTCTTCCCGCGTCTCGGCGAGGATGATCTCGCCGTGGTCCTCCCACGCGGTGAGCGCCGACGTGCGACCAGGTTCGGTGAGGTCGTCGGCAAGACCAGGAACCAGCCGAGCAACGTCATCGGCAAGCTCTCGGCTCGTCGTCACCAACCAGACCGGAGAGTCGACACCATGCTCGGCTTGTCCAACCAGATCTACGGCGACGCGATGTGCATCGGCGGTGTGGTCTGCGGCGATCATCGACTCCGTCGGGCCGGCGACCGCGTCGATGCCGACCTCACCAAAGAGCTGGCGCTTGGCCTCGGCCACGAAGCTATTACCCGGACCGACGAGGATGTCGGCTGGCTTTCCGGTGAAGAGTCCAAAGGCCAGCGCACCGATCGCCTGCACGCCGCCCAGACCCAAGATGATGTCCGCTCCTGCAATGTCAGCGGCCGCGAGGATCGCTGGGTGCACTCCGCCCCGAGCACTCGTGGCTGGCGAAGCAACAACGGTCGTCCCAACTCCTGCGACTGAGCTCGTGGTGACACTCATCAACGCCGATGCGATGTGAGCAAAGCGGCCAGCGGGTACGTAACAGCCCGACACCGAAACCGGCACGAGACGATGTCCGGCACGAAGTCCAGGGGCGACCTCGATCTCGAACGGTTGCAGCGATGCGAGCTGTGCGGTGGCGAAGTCCCGGATGTGCCGGTGCGCCGCGGCGATGTCGTCGAGCAACGTTGGCGCCAGCGACGTGCGAGCTTCTGCGATCGTGTCGCGATCGACAACGATCGGCCCGTCCCACTGGTCGAACTCACGAGCGAGCTCACGAGCCCGGTCCTCGCCATCGCTGCGCAGGCTGTCGAGTAGGCCCTCGACGCGCTCCGCGAGGTCTTCCGATTCGCGAGCTGCGGTGGGCGACGGGGATTTGATGTGAGTAGCCATGGGTGCTCAGTTCGTCGGGTCGGTCGCGGACAATGCTGCGACGCCGTAGTCGGAGATGCGGTCGAGGATGGCATCGACGTCGTCGGTGCTCACCGTAGAGTTCATGAACAACATACGGAACGTGTTGAGCCCGGCGATTGGTTGGAAACCAACCATGGCGGTGCCCTCGGCCTGCATCTGCGCCTTGACCTTTGGGGGCAACGTATGGAGCGTCTCGTGCGTTGTTGGCGCGAGGCCGCTAATCGACTCCGGGTCGAGCGTGAGCGGCCGTAGTTCCGGAGGCACCCAGGCAAAGACCACGTTGGTGAACGTGCCGGTGACGGGAGCGAACTCGCCGGCGGATGCCGCAATGCGTGCTCGCGTATGGTCGGCCATCGCAACGGCGTGATCGATCCGGGCAGCGAAGCCGATATCGCCGTGGTGCTTCCACGAGAGCCAGAGCTTGAGCACATCGATTCGTCGAGCGCATTGAAACGTGCGGTCGCCAGAGTCGTAGTCGGCGTAGAGCTTGTCGGGCTGGAAGAGATAGTCGGCCTTGCCGGCAAAGCACCGATCGAGTTGCTGCGGGTCGCGCACGAGCAAGGCCGTGCACTGCTGGGTCATACCCATCATCTTGTGGAGGTTCCACACAAAGGAGTCCGAACGCTCGACCCCATCGAGCAGGTAACGATGGCTCGGCGAGAACAGCGCCGAACCTCCGTAGCAACCATCGACGTGCAGCCAGAGCTCATGCTCATCGCAGATATCGGCGAGTGCGTTCAGATCGTCGAACGCGGAAGTCACCGTGGTACCGGACGTACCGATCACGGCAAGCGGTACGGCTCCGGCGGCGACAGACTCGGCGATAGCAGTCTCGAGCGCCGACGGAATCATGGCGCCCACCGAGTCCGACGCGACCTTGACGACGTTGTCGATACCGATGCCCAAGAGCGCCGCCGATTTGGTCGCTGCGTAGTGGCCAGCGCTCGACACATAGATCACGAGCTGATCGCCCGCCGCGCCGCGCTGGGCAATATCGGGCTGATGGCGGTGCCGGGCGAGCTGCAACGCAAAGAGCGTCGCCGTCGACCCGCCCGGGCAGAAAAGTCCAGGCGGCAACGGGGGCACGAGGTCATCGGGATCGTCGAGATATCTGCAGATCCGACCGAGCTTCGAGAGCACGGCGCTCTCCATCAGGGTGAATACCGGAGCGGCCTCGAAGGTCGCGCCCGTCGTATTGAGCGCGGCGCCCAACCAGTCGCCAACTACAGACACCGGGTCGGGCCCGGCGAAGTTCTGGTTGAGGAACCGTGGATGGCTCGTGTGTACCGAATGGTGGATCACGTGGTCGACAGCTGACACGATCTGTTCGGAGGGCTCGGCCGGAGCATCATCGGCAAAGGCCATGCCGACCGACGTCTCGAACACGCGCAATAACGCATCGGGAGACGCGTAGTTGATGACGTCGTTGGGGTCGCTCGGAGGGTCGAGCACGTATGCCAATGCACGTTCGGCAACTTCTTCTTCAAGACGACGCATGACTACTCCACGGGGACGATTAGGCGCATGGTATGACGCGACGCCACGAATCTGGGGGTCCGAGCAGTCATTCCGCGCTGGGCCAAGCGGCTGAAGTACTGGACATCTGTTCAGTCATGGCGAAGACTCTCGGTTCATGCACCCTGATGAGACGGTGATGAACGGAACATGGAGCGATCTGGCGGCCCAGCGCGACATGCCCGAGATCGACGCAACGCGTCTGCATCGATATCGCCAAAGTCGTCTGACACAACAACTCGCTCAACGGAACCTGGACATGGTGTTGATCCACAACCCCGTGTCACTGCGTTACGCCTTCGACTATCGCTCCTATCAACTCTTCCAGTCACGAACGCCAACGACCTACGCCTTCTTCGCAGCCGACGGTCCAACGGTCTTTCACGGTGCGTATGGCGTCACCGACTCATCGGTCGATATTCGCGATGCACGAGCGCTCAGCTATTTCGACGGGGGAGAGGTGATGGCGGATGCCTCGACACAACTCGCCCAAGACATTGCTCGGTACCTCGACGAGATCGGTGCTACCCGCCGGCGGGTTGGCCTCGAGTACATCAACCCCTCGGTTGTGCAGGCTCTTGAAGCACAAGGCATCGAGGTCGTCGATGGCATGAACGTGACCGAGCGGGCCCGCCTCATCAAGAGCGACGATGAGATCGCGTGTATGCGATGGGCGATCGCCGTTGCCGAACTCGGCATCGCTGCACTCGCCGATGCAATCCAACCCGGCGTCACCGAAACGCAGCTCTGGGGGCTCCTCACATATGCGAACCTGGCTAATGATGGCGAGTGGCACGACGGCCGAATGTTGTGCTCTGGTCCGCGAACAAACCCATGGCTTCAGGAGGCCTCGACCCGGAGGGTGGAAGCCGGAGACCTCGTCGCGTTCGACACCGACATGGTTGGTCCATTCGGCTACTTCGCCGACATCTCGCGAACCTTCTTTTGCGGACCCGGAACGCCGACGCGTCGGCAACGTGAGCTCTACCAGTTGGCCGTCGCCGAAGTCGAGCACAACACCGGCCTGGTACGAGCTGGTTTGCGCTTCAGCGAATTTCAACAACAGGCCTACGTGCAGGACGAGGCGTTCCACGAACAGGCCTATCCCTGCGTTGTGCACGCGGTTGGTATGTGCGATGAATACCCCCGGATCGACCCGATCTTTCGCGGACCGAATCGATATGAGGGTGTTATGGAGGCAGGCATGGTGCTGTGTATCGAGAGCTACGTCGGCGCGGTTGGCGAAACCGACGGCGTCAAGCTCGAACAACAGGTGCTGGTCACCGATGACGGTTGCGAACAGCTGAGCACCTACCCGCTCGATGAACGGCTCATGGGCTAGACCTGAGTCATGGCAACGACGCAGATTCCAATCTTTCCAAGCAGCGACCTCGCCGCTACAGCCGCGTTCTACGCCGTCATCGGCTTCGAAGAGACCGGCCGGTTTGGCGACCATTACCTCACGCTCGTGCATGCAGACGCCGGCATGGAGTTGCACTTCTATGGCGCTGGTCGTGTGAAACCCAAATCCAACGATCACGCTGCCTATGTTCGCTACGAAACCGCCGACGAAGCCTCGGCGCTGCACACGCGATGGAGCGGCATTACGAACACGCCAGGCTTTGCGCGCGTCGCTGGCAAGGTTGGACGGCTCGTCAACATCACCGACACCGACTACGGCCTGCGTGAATTTGCTCTACTCGACCTCGACGGCAACCTGCTCCGCATCGGCGGGATGATCGCTCCCTGACGGCAACGCTCGCTACATGGAGATCACATACACTCGCCGATAGGTGAGGTCGCTTCGACGGGGGTACATGCGATGGTGTTGGCAATCGACAAGGGAGCAACAGATGTTCCACTCATCGACCAGACGATCGGCGACATGCTCGACGAGACGGTCGAACGGCACGGCGAACGCGAAGCGCTCGTCGTCGATCATCAGGGCATTCGCCAAACCTGGTCCGAGTTCAACG
>CALBVK010000292.1 GCA_937969345.1 uncultured Acidimicrobiales bacterium | reverse complement strand
CTGGATGGCGGGCACACCTTCAGCGGTCGCCGGAATCTTTACGTACAGGTTCGGTTCATCGATGGTGTCCCAGAGCACCCGTGCTGCGGCTTCAGTGCCCGCTTGGTCTCGGGCCAGGCCAGGGTCGACCTCGACCGAAACGAAGCCATCGAGGCCATTCGACTCGTCATAGATCGAACGGGTAAGGGCCAGCGCATCTTCGATGTCGGTCGTTACGAGACCCCAGTAGCTCTCTTCGATGCTCTTGCCATCGGCGAGGAGCGATGCGAACTGTTCGGTGTAGTCGTCAGAGCCTTCGATGGCCTTTTGGAAGATGCTCGGGTTCGAGGTGATACCCCGAACGCCCTTGTCCAGCCAGGCTTGCATCTCGCCGTTATGGAGCCAGTTTCGACGAAGGTTGTCGAGCCAAGGGCTCTGACGTTCTTGGTTGAAGAGCTGATGCAGTGGTGTTTCGGTCACGGGATTGTCCTTCGTGTGCGATTCGATGTGCGAGTGGTAGGTGGTGCGCTATGTCAGCGCGGTGCGAGCTGCGGTAACGACGGCGTCGGCGGTGATGCCGAGCTTTTCCATCACCACGTTGCCAGGCGCCGAGGCGCCGAAGCGGTCGATCCCAATAGTTACATCGGCATAACGAGACCAGCCCATAGTCGAACCGGCTTCAATCGACACCGTTGGCACGCCGGCGGGCAGAACCGATGCCCGGTACTCGTCGTCTTGGGTCTCGAACACTTCCCAACACGGCAAGGAGACCACGCGGGCCTGAATTCCTTCGTTGCGAAGGGTCGAGGCTGCGGCCATGCAATGCTGGACTTCTGATCCAGCAGCGACGAGAACGACCTGCGCGTCCCCATCGGATTCGGCGAGCACATAGCCGCCCTTGGCCACGTTCGCGTGGTTGTCGGTTCCGGCCAGGATTGGAAGGTTCTGACGGCTGAGAATCATCGCGGTTGGGCCCGGAGCGGCTACAGCTGCAGCCCACGCAGCAGACGTCTCATTGCCGTCGGCTGGGCGCCATACGTTCAAGTCGGGCATCGCACGCAGCGACGCCACGTGTTCCACCGGCTGGTGCGTCGGTCCGTCTTCGCCAACGCCGACAGAATCGTGCGTCCAACTAAAGATCATCGGCATCTTCGAGAGTGCTGCAAGACGCACAGCGCCGCGCATGTAGTCGGAGAACACGAGGAACGTGCCGCCGACCGGGAACAATCCGCCGTGGGCTGCCATGCCGAGCATCGCGGCGCCCATTCCGTGTTCACGAATACCGAAGTAGATCTGGCGGCCAGCACGGTCGTCCTTGCTGAAGACGCCGTTGTCCTTGATCACGGTTCCGGTGTTGCCGGTGAGGTCAGCGCCTCCCGCAACGAGTGACGGCATGTGCGGCACGAGTGCCTGGAGCACCGCGTTGGAGGCTTTGCGAGTCGCAATGCTCTCACCGGGTTCCCACGAGGGCAACGCATCCTGCCATCCGTCGGCGGGACGGCCACTCAACAGGGCCTGCATTTCGGCGGTATCACCGCCATAGGCGGCTGCACGGGCCTCCCATGCTTCGCGCAGCGACGCTCCGCGAACGCCTGCGGCACGGCAGTGAGCCAGGACCTCATCGGACACGTAGAAGGTCTGGTCGGCGGGAAGACCCATCGCTTCTTTGGTTGCCGCAATTTCCTCGTCGAACATTGCGTAGCCATGTGCGTGAGCGGTTCCCGCAGACTCGGTCGCCGGAAAGCCGATCTCGGTCTTGAGTACAATGAGCGATGGCTTGTCGGTGACCGACTTCGCAGCGACGATCGCCGCTTCGAGCGCGTCGAGGTCCTCGCCGATCGCGCCGACCTCGGTGACGTCCCACCCATAGGACCGGAACCGGTCAGCGGAGTTGTCGCTGAAGCTGAGTGATGTCGGCCCATCGATCGAAATATCGTTGTCGTCGTAGACGAAGATGATCCGGCCGAGACCGAGGTGTCCAGCGAGCGATGCAGCCTCGTGGCTGACTCCCTCTTGGAGATCCCCATCGGAGCAGAGTCCGTAGATGTAGTGATCGCAGATGTCCGATCCAAGGCGGGCCCGAAGGTTCTCTTCGGCGATCGCCATACCAACCGCGTTCGAAAGGCCGGCACCGAGCGGACCGGTCGTTACCTCAACGCCTGCGGTGTGACCGACCTCGGGGTGCCCCGGGGTTGCCGAATCCCACTGGCGGAAATTCTGCAGGTCCTCGTTGGTCAGACCAAAACCGTAGAGGTGCAACAGCGAGTACTGCAGGATCGAGGCGTGGCCCGGAGACAGAATGAAACGATCACGGTCGAACCACTGTGGGTTCTCGGCATCGAAGTTCATGATGCGGCTCCACATAACGTGGGCGACGGGGGCGAGAGACATCGCCGTTCCCTGGTGTCCTGAACGAGCCGTGTGCGGGCCATCCATGGAAATGCCACGAATCGTGGCGATCGTCTGCGCGTCCAGTGACTGGGCGTTCGGCATAGCGGTAATTTCTCCTCAAACGGGGTCCTGTAGTTCTACCCGAAGAGAAGGGTGGATGCGGTGAAGCCAT
>CALBVK010000291.1 GCA_937969345.1 uncultured Acidimicrobiales bacterium | reverse complement strand
AAGACGGGAAAACGCTGCATCCATGTCGAGATTCTCTCGCTCGGATATCACGCCTTTCGCTTGTTCGATCACGATGCGGCTGTTGAGCGCGTGGTTTAGCTGTTCGTTGAGAACTTTGGCTTGAAGCGCTGCCCGGTGTTGCAAGATGGCGATGGTCGCAATGTCAGCAAACGCTTGGGCGGCGTCCAGATCGACCTTGCTCAACTGACCGGGAGCGGCATGGAACAGGTTGATCGCACCAACAATAGAGTCGCGGAGCCGCATCGGCAGGGCGTGTGCCGACACGAAGCCCAACGCCAGCGCCTCGGGAGTGAATGTCGGCCAGCGCCCTGCGTCGGTTTGGAGGTCGCTGCTAGCAACGACCTGGCCGCTTTGAAAGCAATCGAAGCAGGGGCCTTCCTTAGACTGGAGTTCGAAGAGTTCAAGTAACCGCGTGGTGTCACTTGACGACGCCATCACGCGCGGGCTGCCGTCAGGCCCCGCGAGCATGATCCCGGCTGCGCTGACTCCCAGCACATCAATGCAGCCGTCGATGAGCCGAATCAGGAGTTCGACGACATCGAAGTCGGCGACAAGGTTGTCAGCGAGTTCGACGAGCACGTGGGCGAACTTGGCTTCTCTAGACATCGAACTCCTCCGTTCCTAGATGCTGCGTTAATCCGCAGCTGGTGATCTCGCCCGACTCCACGTTGGCGAACAGCGCAACTAGGACTATGAAAACGATAGCCGGTTTGTCGGTCATGGTGCCGAATCTCCATCTGTCGGGGCGTGTTCGGGGTCGTCCGGCCCAAGTCGCAGAACGCGGTTGACGACGTCGGAAGCGACGTCGGTGAGCGCTCGTTGGTTGCCGAACGCGTGAGCACGGAGCCGGATCAGGGCTTCATCGATCGGAGCGTCGAGTTGCGCCGCGACCATGCCAGCGGCTTGGTGCACAAGATGGTGAAAGTCCGCGCCAGCCACGAGTTCCTCTTCGATCGTGTCGGGCGGAGCGTTGGCTTGGAGAAGCAGTACCAATTGGGATGCGACATCGGCCATGACGATGGCGTTCGCGTGTTGGTCATCGTTCAGATCTCCGGATTTGGTGTTGTACAGAGTCATCGCGCCGAGACGGGCCGCACCGACGCGGAGCGGAAGCGCAAAGACAGCATTGACGCCTGCCGCCACTGCGGGGCCTTTGAACGCCATCCAGCGCCCCGTGGCTGGCGCAACGAGATCAGGTTCGGAGACAACCTCACCCTGGTTATGTGCATCGATCGCCGGGCCTTCGCCAAGGTCGTGCTGCAACTTTTCGAGCAGTTCGCTTACGGGATCGGTAGCGCAGATCGAAGCAAGCGGCCCAGCGTTGCCCATCAACATGATGCTGGCTCCACTGGTAGCTGTTGCCTCTGCGCACACTTCGCCTAATCGCTTCGTGCTGACATCTACGCCGTTGCCTCGTCGGAACAGGCTGAGTATGTGGAGCCGGCGTTGGGTGGGCATGGGTCAGTTCCCCGCTCGGCCCGGACATGCTTCGCCGCTCAAGGCCAACTGGCTAGTAAGCACAATTTCCTCCTCGGCGACCCAAGAATGTGACGCCACCGAGGATCTGGTCGTCGCGTCCGAACCGCAAATCTGCCGGTCCAGCACAACTTGGAATAAGACACGCTACACCTTGGAATAAGACACGCTACACCGTGATGTCAATTCCGAGTAATGTCGAAACCGTGAGCCGTCGGCTCTCGCCCACGCCGCTCTGAACCCTGGTTGCGTATCAACACCTCGAACAACTGCCAGGGAGGCTCAGCGTGCGCGCTGCTCGTTTAACGAATCGTCACCAAACAGGGATCGAGCGTCTAACGTCGCCGCTCGACGAAACAGTCTGAGCATGAGGTCCTCATCGACCACACACGATCGGCTAGCCGACGAGCAAGACAGCGATCAGCTGGAGATTCTACGAACGATCATCCGTATTGGCGAACACTTGAGTAGTGCCAGGACGCTCGAGGCGAGAATGGGATTGCTCTGCGAGGAGACAACATCGCTACTCGGGTGCGATCGAACCACAATCTTCCTATGGTGCGGTGAGTCCTACCGGCCGATCTTCAGAAGGACGAATCTTCCCGACATGGCCCAGCCGTTCGCCTCGGTGCGCCTCCCAGCTGACGCACCACTGATCGTCGAGATGGAGGCCTCAGGAGGTTTCGTTGCCATCAACAACACCGGCGTCGACGCTGAGGTGCGTCGGCTCGCTGAGCTGGCGCGCATCAACAGCATGGTGCTGGCCCCCATGGTGCGCTCAGACGGGAGCAGATTGGGTTTCCTGTCGGCTGAGTTCAGTGAACCCATGGGCGATTTCGACGACCATCGAGGGGAGATCGCCGTGGGCGTCGCCCGCTTGGCTCAAACCGCGGTGCTCACCGACGAGGACCTCAGGCGACGTCGACAGGCTGACCTCGGCCAGGCGGTAATACTGGCGAGGCTGGTTGATGCGGAAGACGGAGAACGGCGCCGGCTTGCTCGTGAGTTGCACGACGATCCAATACAGCGGCTCTTCGCCTTGCGGATCAGGCTTGAAACCGCCGAGGCGACGCAGAAGCCGATCCAGCTGCAGGACATTAAACGGCTTATCGCTGAGACGTTGGCTACAACGGACAGCTTGCGCTCGATACTGACCGATCTGCATCCCACAGCCATTGACGGCAAGACCCTTGGCACAGCGCTCAATCATGCGCTCGCCCGCCGGGCAGAGTCGTCCGGTTGGTCCGTATCTGTGGTTGACGACAACACAACGCAACCGCCAGCGGCCAACCTCACCGTCCTGTTCCGGATCGCGCTCCAGGCAATCCAGAACGCGGCGATTCATGCATCAGCATCGACAGTAGCGATTCACCTGCGAACGGTTGACGGCGGCTCCGAGGTCCGAGTCAGCGACAACGGCTGTGGCTTTGACCCGTCAGGAGTGAACAACGACCGCTTCGGGTTGACGACAATGTCGGAACGGGCCTCCAGCGCCGGTGGCAGTTTTCGCATTAAAAGCAGCCCAGGCGAAGGGACCGAAGTGACTGCATGGCTCCCAAACTCGGAGCTATCAACCTCCTGAGTGTCCTCCCGAATCCGGCATCCGCAGCCAAAGGAACGAAGGAGCCGGAAAACGAACTGAGGCCGCCCGAAGGCGGCCTCAGAATTTTGGTTGGCGGGGCTAGCGGGACGATGTTCGAACCGTCAAAGTACGTAGTCAGTTCGCACTTGGCCATCGGTCGGCCCAAACATCGATGACATGGACGACCATGGCGCCCGGATCCTCTGACCAGGTATCGAGTCCCACTAAGAGGTGATAGCCCGACACCGTTCGCGCCGCGTCTACGGTAAACCGACGAGTCCCGGGTGCCTTGGGTATCTCAGGAAGTTGCCACCAGTCGACTAGGGACAACGCGTCGATCGCTTCGGGGAGGTCGTGTGCTCGGAAGACGTCTGCCCGGTCGGCTGGGAGCTGATCGTCGATACTCGCCATGGCATGATCCGGTAATCGAACCGGACGTTTCACTTCTTCGGCTGAGCCTCAGTGTCCGACAAAGTAATCGCGTTCGGCAGTCGTTCGATCGCCCGCGCCAGCGAGAGCTCTCCAGCCGCAGGAAGATCGCGCTCTTCGACGGCGTCGCCAGCCAAAGCTTCAGCTCGATCGGACTGAACATCAGGCACAGTTGGGGTGGACTCCATAGCTAAAGACTACCCAACGACTATGACGGGCTGTCTAGTAGTGCCATTCGAGGTCCATCAATGCGCGACTTCGTGTGAGGGAAATCGATCACTCGTCGAGTGGAGCGCCGCGCCAGCGCCACTCCGTTCGAAGCGTTCCATCGAACGAGCTGGTTCTCCCTGTCGCCCAGCGCAGGGCATCCCAAGCACTCGCATCCTCGAAGGTGATCTCGGGAAAAAGGCGATGGAGGACGCGCTCGCACAAACCCAGAGATGGCTCAAACGCGATCGCGAACTGACCAGCGATGTCAGCTCCATGCAGCAGCACCTCGACGCACCCCATAGAGACGAAACCCTCGGGGTCGGATCGACCTGTCGGGTGAAATGCCCGAACCATTGGGTCGGACGTTGCTGCCACTGAGGCAAGAATCTGTGCGGCCGCCACTGCAAACTCCAACAACTCCTCATTCGTTGCTCCTGGCGCGACCACTGCCTCGAACTGGACGTACCGAGATTGCGGCTGAGCCGCGAGTTGGCCCGCATACGACAGTAGGCAATCGCCGAGATGTTTGAGCGTGTCCTGGCACGTCCAGTCTCCCGTGCCAGCGACGGACCAATCCTCTTTGGTTGCTGAGCCCAGGTCGGTCCCCAAGACTTCAACCGCCTCAAGAAGATCCTCCGGAGCCACCGCCATCGCACCGACGCTATCGCACATGGGCGTTTCAGTGAACGTGAATGCCGGCCGTCACCAGGGGTGACCCTGGCGACGGCCGGACGAAGCGGAAGGTGAGGGATTCGAACCCTCGGTAACCCGAAGGCTACAACGGCTTTCGAGGCCGCCCCATTCGTCCGCTCTGGCAACCTTCCGGAGATGAGGGTAATGACCCGCTCCGGTAGGACCAACGTTGCGGCCAGTTCATTCCAGACTCATCCTTGCTGCAGATTCTCCAACACGGGCCCGACGACGTACCGTTCGAGATCGTCGAGGTCGCTCTCTGGCGCAATCACGACGACGAGGAACGTGAAACCACCGTCCTCATGGATGTACACCGTGCCGCTACCGCCATCGGCCTCGAGGTCATAGACATCCCACGTACGACCCGCTACCTCGGTCGTTCCCGCAGCAACTGCTTCACCGCCCAACTGCTCGCCAACTAGCCCGAGGAACTGCGCTGGCGGAATTGGGCCAGCTTGCTGGATCAGTGCAGCTTGATGAGCAATGTTCGTCTCCGTGCGAACGCTGATCCCGAAGCCCTGATCGTCCCAGCCCTCGGGGATCACACCGGTGACCCCGAGCATCGGTTCTTCAAATGGCTCGAACCCGATGCCTTCCAGACTGGCCGGCACCCAACGGGGCTCAACGCTCGTCTCGATACACGACGTATCGGCTTGCGATGTTGGGTCGGCCATGAACGCCCGGGCAATGCCCATCCCGCAATCGTCGAGGACAACGCCATGACCAACATGAGGAAGCACCGCGTACTGACTGTTGGAGAAACCAGGCTCGATTACCTCCGCGAAACTCGGCGGCGTGATCGGGTCGTAGGCACCGGCGAGAATCAACGTCGGTAGATCGCTCTCTACCGGTTCGATAACCGACGCATCAGCCGAACCGGTCGGGAACGCATTGCAGAACTGCGTGCTGTCGAACGGCAACGATCCATCGAACAGCTCATCGCCGGTGAGCCCCTCGTCCCACGCAGATTCGGGCGTGAGCTCAGCGAGGAAGTCGTGGCACATGACCGCCGCGTACATCCCGGTCGAGATGAGCGGTGCGTTCGTAATCTGCAAGCCGATTAACACCGCAAGCGTCGACGTCGTGCCCTCTTCGAGCTCACGAACCATGTCGGGAAGTCCCGCGAACACCTCCGGCGAATACATGGCCTGGAAGAACGACCCGGTGAGCCGGTCGCCGTCGATGATCGCGTCGTAGCGCTCGCCCGTGATCTGGTCGAGGGCGACGAGTTCGATCGGCGTCTCATCGGCCTGAGCAACCAGCGCCCGCACTCGCTGCTCGAGATTCGGGTTCTCCGCAGCGCATGCTGCGTCTGCTTCGCAGCCAGCGAAGAGCTGATCGAGCGAACCTTCGAACGTGGTCGGTCTCGCAGCGAGCGAGCCGAAACGAGGGTCGGTTGGCTGCACCGAATCCAAGATCAGCGACGCAACTCCCTCGGGATGCGTACGTGCGAGCTCCTGACCCAACCGAGTGCCGTAACTAATGCCAAGCACGTTCCACGTGTCGTAACCCAGCGCAGCCCGCACGGCATCGACATCATGGGCCGACGCAACGCTGTGGTACGCCGACAGGTCCGCGCCCTCACTAATCAGCCGTTCCGCACAAGCCGATAAAGCGTCGAGCTCCGACGCAAGTTCCGCGTCGATATCGGGCTGAGCTTCGATCGCCTGCACCGAGACCTCGACGACTTCCTCACACTCGAGATCGATCTCGCTCAACGCCGACCCGCGCTGGGTGAACATGACGAGCGGTCGATCATCGAGGATCGGAGCGAACGGTTCGAAGGTCAGACTGACCAGTCCGAACGAGTCGCCGCCCGGCCCGCCTTCGAGGTATACGACGGGCATCGCGTCGGCTGGTGTGTCGTTGTTCGTAAAGGTCGCAACGTGAAGCCGGATCGTGTCCGGGTCGGCTGGGTCGTCCCAGTGTTGGGGGACCGTGATCCACCCACACTCGACGTTCACATCGGCAGGCGGATCGAACTCACACCGCCCCGCCTCGAACTCCGACACCGGTGCCACGTCGGGTTCGGTGTCGTCGGCTGCGGTCGTTGTGGCTTGTTCGGTAGCTGGCTCGACCGTTGTGGTCGTCGTCGAGTCCTCTTCGGCGATGGGTTCGGTCGTCGCGGACTCGGTCTCTGCCGAGCTCGAACATGCAGCTGCAACAAGTGCGAGCAGAACGAGCAGTGCAACCTTGGTAAATCGTCGGGCGGTGAACATCGTGCTCCTTGGGTTGGAGTGGGTTGGGGTTGGGGGAATGGCTCGGCGAGAAGTCATGTGTTGAGCGACCATGCCTCTCGCCAGCTGAGCACCTTGTCGGTGTGGATTATCGAGCGGACGTAGATGCGTTCGGCGAGAAGTAACACGACGACCGCGGCGACTCCGGTGACCGCCATCGAGCCAACAATCTCCCACCAGAGCGCATCGCCGGCGGCTATCCGGCCTGGCATTGCGAATGGGGCGGTGAACGGAATCCAGCTCACGACCTTGGCGGCGAGCCCGTCGGGTTCACCCGCAGCGATGATCGACGCCACGTAGCTCAGCATCAAGATGACGGTCACCGGAGCGAGGGTCGACTGAGCGTCTTCCTGGCGAGGAGCCAATGACGCTCCAGCGGCAAACACCGCCCCATACAACAGGTAACCGAGCAGGAACCAGATCACTGCCGTGCCGAGCAACGATGCGCTCAATGCCGGAAGCGCCGACGAACCAAAGATCGACGCCGCGGCCAGGGCGCTGCCGGCGAGCAAGACGACTTGGACGATGCCCAAAACCGCAATCCCGAGCACCTTGCCAGCGAGCAGGTAGCGGGCCTTGATCGACGACAACACCAGCTCCACGACCTTGCTGCTCTTCTCCTCGAAGACGCCCATCATGATGTAGGCACCGGCCACCTGCACGGCGATGAACATCAGCACGACACTGGCGCCTGCGACCGCGCGGCGAGGTCCCGAGTCAGGATCGGGGTTGAGCTCTTCGATGGACAGGGGCGCGGCGTCGGAGAGCGCGGTGCCGACGTCGCTATTGCTGAGGCCGACATCCCGCAGGCCGTCGACCAGGCTCGCCTGCTGCCACGCCGGCGTCAGGAGCTGCACGACTTCCTCGTCGACCTCATCCATCAACATGACTTCGCCATCGATCACCGCAGCGTCGAGGTCGCCCTCTTCTATCGCGATCGCGGCGCTCTCTCGAGAGTCGAAGGTCTGGACCTCTACCTCGGTCTCGGTTTGCTCAGCGAGAGCCTCGAGCGTCATCTCGGCGTTCGTCGGCTGGTCGCCAACCAAACCAACCCGCACCGGATCGTCGTTGTCCAAAAACGTCACCAGTCCAAAGATCGCGAAGATCAAGCCGACCGTCGTGACTTGGGCGATGAGGAACGCCTTCGACAACAAGCGCTGGTTCATCTCGCGCCGCATTACTAACCACACCGCACGTCCTCGGCTCATGCCGACACCTCCACTTGGTCGTTACTCGCGTTCACGATCGACGCGAACCGCTCTTCGAGCGACGGCAGGTGGTAGTCGAAGCGGACGATCGGACCAGCCTGACGAGCCTTAGCCAACACCGCTTCGAGTTCTTCGTCCCCGCTCACCCGCACCGTGGCCGACTCAGTGGTCGACGTCATGACGGTGTCGGGGTCGAGGGCATCGATGATCGGCATGATCGGTCGATCGACTTCGATCGTTACGTGTCGATCGCCGCCCGCCGCTCGGACATCACGAACGCTGCCACGGGCCAAGATCTGACCGTTCACGATCACCACAATTTCATCGCAGACCCGCTCGACCAGATCGAGCTGATGCGAACTGAACAGGACGCCTGCACCTGCCGAAACCTGCTCGGCCAGCACTTCCTGAAGCGTGATAACCGCAACCGGATCGAGGCCATTGAACGGTTCGTCCAACACCAACAGTTCGGGGTTGTTCACCAGACTCACCGCAAGCTGCACGCGTTGCTGGTTGCCATGGCTTAGCTTCTCGAGCGGATCATCGAGACGGTCGCCGAGGTCGAGCGAAGTGAGTAACGCCTCGGCCTGCATTCGCGCCTGCTTGGCCGGGACATGCTTGAGCTCGGCGAAGAACGACACCTGTTCGGCGATCTTCATCTTGGGATAAAGGCCGCGCTGTTCTGGCATGTACCCGAAGGAACGCATGTGGTTCTGCTCGACCGTTTCGCCGTTCCAGCGAATCGACCCCGCATCGGGTGCAACCAACCCGAAGATCGATCGCATCGTCGTCGACTTGCCTGCGCCGTTCGGTCCGACGAAGCCGACAATCTTGCCGGGTTGTACGTCGAGCGAAACGTCATCGACCGCAACGAGTTCGCCGTATCGCTTGGTGAGGTTTTCGATGTGCAACATGGCAACAGTCTGTTCGACCGCACGAATCAGCGCATCGCCACCAGTGTGGGTTTGCCCTCCGCCCCACGGGGTAGCGCGCTCTCCCCCTTGAGACGGATCCACCGATTCGCCGCAATGACTACGGTAAGGAGATGTCCTGGATCGACCGCTTCGTGAGCACCTTGCATATTCCGACGCGCAAGTCCTTAGTGATCGAATTGTTCCTCATGGCGCTGGGCGTTGGGCTCGCTATTCTCTTCGCAGTCGTACTGCTCGAGGACAAGCCACCCGGTGTGGAACCGGCCAGCCTCACGATGACCCTGGCGCTCATCGTGCCAGCACTGTTGGTCCTTCTCGGCCGTCGGCGCTGGCCACTCACCATCTGTCTCATCAGCGGCATGCTGCTCTCGGCAATCCGACTGCTCGACGTGCCCGAGCTGCAGATCAGCTCGATCACGATCGTCATCGGCTTCTTCGCCGCCGGCCGCTACGGCGCGCCTGTTCGCCGCGACATTGTTCGCGGCGTCGTCGTGCTCATGATGATCGCCATCATTGCGTGGGAGGCCCGCGACGTCTGGAGCAACCTCGCCCGATACGGGCTCACCGAACGATTCTTCTTGCTGAGCCTCCTCGGCGGAGTCGCGGCGAACATCGTGCTCTTCGTCGCCACATGGTTCGCCGGCGACGCATTCCGACGCCGCGTCGAACGCGAGAAGGAACTTGCAGCCCGCACCCTCGAGCTCGAAATGTCACGGGAAGAGAACGCTCGACGGGCCGTCATGGACGAACGCGTTCGCATCGCGCGAGAGATCCACGATGTCGTTGCTCATCACGTAAGCGTCATGGGACTTCAAGCTGGCGTTGCCCGTCAGTTGTCCAAGTCCGACTCGGCCGACATCGGCGAACCGCTCCTCGCTATCGAAGAGTCCAGCCGCCAGGCCGTAACCGAGCTCCACCGGCTGCTCGGGTTCCTGCGCCGCGTCGACGAAACCGACCCCGACGGACTCTCCGCCGACGCGCTCACCCCGATCCCGGGACTGCATCGCTTGCCCGACCTTCGGAGCCAACTCGCCGGAGCGGGACTTGCACTGCACCTCGAAATCACCGGTGAGGAACGAGACCTTCCACCGAGCGTCGACCTCAACGCCTATCGCATCTTGCAAGAGGCACTGACCAACTGCTTGAAGTATGCGGGCGTCGACAGCGCCGACGTGCTCATCGACTACGGCACCGAGCAGCTATCCCTCGCCATCCTCGACCGCGGCCGCGGCCCGAACGCCGAACCGAGCATGATCAGCTCAGGCTCTGGCCTACCCGGCATGGCCGAACGAGTTGCACTACTCGGCGGCACGCTCCATCACGGGCCACGCACCGGCGGCGGATTCGAAGTGCGTGCCACGCTGCCCTACGAGGGCCACTCGTCGGCTGCGCCGAGCGCCACGGTTCCCGAAGCGGTCGCACAATGATTCGGGTGGTGCTCGTCGACGACCAAGAGATGGTTCGCAAAGGACTCGCCATGTTGCTCGGTAACGAGGACGACATCGAGATCGTGGGGCAGGCCGCCGAGGGCTGCGGTGCGATCCAGGTGGTCGAACGCGAGACTCCCGACGTCGTGTTGATGGACGTGCAGATGCCCGGCATGGACGGCCTCGAAGCAACCAAGCAACTGCTCGACAACGGCTCCGCGTCGCGCATCGTGATCCTCACCACGTTCGAACGCGACGAGTACATCTTCGAAGCGCTACGACTCGGAGCGTCGGGTTTCCTTCTCAAGAACGCCCCGCCCGAAGAATTGATAGACGGCGTCCGGATCGTCGCCTCGGGACAGGCGCTGCTCAGCCCGAGCGTGACTCGACGGGTCATCGGTAGCTTCTCTGGCGGCAGCGCCCCAACAGAAGCACCAAACGGCCTCGAACACCTCACCGACCGAGAGTCCGAGGTACTCCAGCTCATCGCAGAGGGGCTCTCCAATGCCGAGATCGCCGAGCGCCTCATCGTCGGCGAAGCCACCGTCAAAACCCACGTGTCGAACGTGCTCTCCAAGCTTCACTTACGCGACAGAGTGCAAGCGGTCGTGCTCGCACACCGGCACGGCCTGGTCTGAGCAAACCGGGCGAGTACTATCGGCAGACGAATCGCCGTCTGCCCGCCCTCCGGCACGGAGCCCCCCATTGTCTGCAGCAAACCGAACCCACCGACTCCTCATCGCCGAGGACGATCCGGAAATTCGCCAGGCCCTCGAACGAGTCCTGACCTATGAGGGTTACGACGTCGTGACCGCCAACGACGGTCCCGCCGCCCTCGCCGCCGTCCTCGAACACCAGCCCGACGGCATCCTGCTCGACGTCATGATGCCGTTTCTCGACGGACTCGGCGTGTGCCGCAAGCTTCGAGAGCGCGGCGACCGAACGCCGGTCCTCATGCTCACCGCCAGACACGAA
>CALBVK010000290.1 GCA_937969345.1 uncultured Acidimicrobiales bacterium | reverse complement strand
ATACCGCAGATTACCACGGCCACCCAATAGTCGGACATCCTACTATTCGGTAACTTCTACCTCTTTCGATACTTCGAGGGTCAGAAGACTCACCGATGACTGCAGGCGTCCGACTTTTTGGCATGCGGGCACTACACACCGATGAGAGACAAACAACCGACCGGCCGGAGATCTTGATTCCGAGAAGATGGGAATCGCCTCGTCTGAGATCATCCAGAGTTTCCTCGCCTGGGCCACCGAATCAGCGAAGCCAGACCGACCCGCACATTCCCGCAGGCTGGAGAAACGATTTCCATATAGGCCAGACCTCTGTGAACTCCGTGACCGCGAGCCGCGACGTTGTCTCGGACCAGCCGTCGGCAGAGATGGTCGGACTGACCACAAGACCCGCCATGACACCGCGTCGAGCGTCGGTAGATTTCGCGATGTACTTCGTGCAATTCGGCAACGAGATGATGTTTCGCATCTACGAATATGGAGCCTTCATCGCAACCGTCGGGTGCATCGGGGCCGGCGACCAGACGAGCATTCAGCGGAGCCCGCACGGCTCGGTGCGCTACACGCTCAACGGCGCCACGGTTTATACCTCGGAACACCTCGCGACCCGCAGCCTCTTCTTTCATTCATCGTATTGGTCCCAGGCGTTCTCTGGAGATACTCCGGACGCCTCGGGGCTCACCGTCGTCGCGAGCTAGCGCACGTCTCGACGGCCAACCCGGGAGGCGATCTTTGCGGCCTCGTCCTCGATCGCCGAGTCGAGCAACGCGTTGAGGGTGATCGCAAGCGGCTTGCTCAGAAACGACGTCGCACTCGCCTCAGCTTCGACAATGGCGGTACTCGCCGTCGGACTTTGACTCGTGATTACGACTCGGATCGTGAGCGACAGCCCCTTTTGCTCACCGTAGATCGTCATCGCTGGCGGTCGAGGCTCGACTTTGGCCCGACCATCGACCCGACCGAGCGCGGTGTCCATTGCGAATCGGAATCCTGCGAGATTTCCGGCGCCGTCGAATCGGGGTTCACGCAGGTCCTCGATGCCGGCTACCCCTTCCCAGGTCGAGAGCGACTGGAGCGCCGTCCACGCCTCGTCTTGAGACGCATCGAGGCTGGTAGATGTCTTTGCCATGGCTCACGAGGTTAGCGATCGCAGGCCGCGATCGACGGTCGGGATACGGCACTTATTGCCTCACCCCCTACGAGCCTTCTAGATTCGAACTAGGGCTCCTCGGGGGAAGAGCCACCAGGGGGAAACAGATGCCGGTTGAGACAGTGGTCTTCTACGGAGCGCTCGTGGCGTGGGCTGGCCTGCTCCTGCATGGCTTGCGCAACTCGAGGTGGCAAGGGTTTACCGCAATGGGCATTGGCTTGATGCTCGTGCTCAACATTGGCTACTTCGTGCGCGGACAGGGCGACGCGATCGCCTTCTTTGTCAGCATCTACGACCTACTGGACAACCTCGGCGTATCGAATCAGTCCGAGCTCCCGGTGGCTCTCGCCACGTGCCCAGACAATGCCTGCTCCATCGCCGACAACTACGACTCGCACCCGGCGTGGGGCGTCGCATTCCATGAACGATTCGCCAACGGGCCCGCCGGGCGCCGCTCGCTCTTGTTCGCCCACATCGCGTTCAACAGCGTTGCGTTCGTACTCGCCCATGTGCAGTTGGCGCGGCCGGGCACCGGCGGAAATGCCAGGCGGCACCGGCTTCTCGGACGTATTGGATTTGGCTCGGTAACACTCGGCACTCTGGCTGCGGTTCTGCTCGCTAGCGAGCATGGTGCTGTCGAAGAGTACGGGGGAACGCTGTCGATGCTCGGGTTCTACTCGATGGCATTCGTCGTCTACGGCTGTGCGGTCAAGACCGTCACCACGGCCCGATCGGGAGACATTGCCGGACACCGTGTGTGGATGTGGCGCTTCATGGGTTCGATGTGGGGAGCGTTCTGGCTCTTCCGTGTGATGTTGTTCGTCCTCGGCCCCCTGATGCGCAACATCGAAGCCGGAGCAATCCTCGTGTGTATTTGGTTCTCCGCTCCACTCGGCGTGGTGATCGCCGAGTGGTGGCGAACCCGGCGCACGAACCCGACGACGGCCGTGCCAACAGTGTCACCAACCCCTGTTTAGGCGACCGCTACGAGACCAGGTCGACCGTGATCTCCAGATGACCGAGGTGCTGAGCCATTTCTTCGTATGCATGGATCATGCAGGCGCCAACCGTCCACTCCGCTTCTAGAGGGGTCTGGGTCTCCGGCTGATTGACCACCGCCTGGGCCGAGCTCAATCGCGGTCCTAGTGCGTGGAGCTTGTGTTGCGCCGCGTCGAGTGCGGCCTGCAGCTCGCCAACCGTTCCTTGTGCTTCGAATTCAGCCGGACGGTTCCGATCGCTGGATTCGCCCAGCACGATATGACTGGTCCACCAATCGACGGCAGCCAGCGTGTGCACCACGAGCTGGTACGGCGAATTTGGCGAGGGGAGATCGGGCATTGCGTTGACCGTGGAATCGTCGACTCGATCAACGGCCCGCCGAAACCCGTCGATCGTGCGGTCGGAGAAGAGCAGAAAGTCG
>CALBVK010000289.1 GCA_937969345.1 uncultured Acidimicrobiales bacterium | reverse complement strand
GGCACGCCGAGGTGCAGTCGGGTTCCTTCGATGAGCGTGGGAAACGCAGCGTTGTCGGTGAGCCGTTCGGTCTGCGGGATTCGGCTCGTTCCGACCTCGACCGGGTCGATCATTGGGCCGCGCAACAGGTAGTTCATGAGCTGGATGGCCACGATGTTCAACATGATCGTGCTGAGGATCTCATTGACCGACGCATAGGCCTTCAAGACGCCGGGAATCGCGCCCCACAGGCCGCCGCCGACGATGCCGGCGAGGATAACGAGTGGAATGAGCAGCACCTTTGGTGTGTCAGGAATGGCGAGGGCCAACGCCGTAGACAGCAACGCTCCGGCGATGATCTGCCCTTCGCCACCGATGTTGATCACGCTCGCCCGAAACGCGATGGTGATGCCAGCGCCAACGAGAAGGAGCGGTGTCGCTCGTACCGCTGTTGCGGCGACTCGGTCGCCGGTGCCGAATGCGCCGTCGATCATTGCGCCAAGTCCCTCGACCGGGCTTGCGCCCAACGTCAGGATCATGATCGCTCCGAAGAGGAAGGCGACGAGCGCTGCGCCGAGCGGGACGATGCCACCGGTTAGGCGTTTCACGAGTCCGCCTTTGCGGGGGTTTCGATGGCGTTCAGGTAGTTGTAGATGGTGATGCGGCTAACGCCCATCGCAGCAGCAATGTCGTCGACGGCTCCACGCAGGAGAAACGCGCCGCGTTCGTCGAGCATGCGCACGACCCGCTGCTTATCCGATCGGGTCCACTCCGATGAGTCGGAACCAACTTCGCGTTCGGCGGCACGCATCATTGCGTCGAGCGCATCGTGCAGAGTGACGCCACCGAGGTGGTCGGTTCCGCTCGCAACCGAGAGGTTGATGCTGGTTGCGCCAGCTCGCATGGCGGCCACGACCATGGCGCCGATGGCGTCGCCAATCTCCTCGAGCGAGCCGCTCGCAACCGAGGCAAACGCACCAAACTCGACATCGAGGTCTCGTTCAGAGAACGCCCCGATAGCGGCGTCCACGTGGTCGCCTGGTTGGCCTTCTACGAAGGGTTCCACCAGAAATTCAACAGCAACGTCCCCAGTCGTCACATCATGTCCCTTTACATCCCCCATTGCCTGGCACCGTAACCAATTGCCTGTTCGCCGCGTCCAGAGGTTTACAAATTGTTAACGTAGCGGCTTGTCATGGTGTAATGCCCAAGGAGCCCAGGTGACTAATTCGAATGAAACTTCCGCGCTCTCGATCAGTATCGATCGGCTGCAGCAGCGCCTCGCCGACCTAGCTGCCATCGGCGCTATCGAGGGGACCGAGGGCTGTGCTCGTCTTGCGCTTACCGACGAAGACAAGGCCGGCCGAGATCTCGTCGTGACGTGGATGAAAGACCTTGGCCTCGACATCACGATCGACGGAATCGGCAACGTCATCGCAGTGATGCCAGGCGAGGGTGCGCCGGTGATGTGTGGCTCACACATCGACACGGTCCGCACCGGTGGGCGATATGACGGCAACCTGGGCGTGTTAGCCGGTCTGGAGATCATCGAGACCGTGCAAGCGGCCGGGGTGACACCGGCGCGTCCGCTGGCCGTTGGCTTCTTCACCGACGAAGAGGGTGCCCGTTTCGCGCCCGACATGCTCGGCAGCCTCGTCTACGTCGGCGGTATGGCCCTCGAAGAAGCACTCGACATCGAAGGGATCGACGGAGCGTTTGTCGGTGCTGAGCTCGAACGCATTGGGTACGACGGGTCGGCGCCGCTACCGGGACTCGTGCCCCATGCCTTCGTCGAGCTCCATGTCGAGCAGGGCCCGGTGCTCGAGATCGAAGGCATCACGGTGGGTGCCGTGGAGAGCGTCCAGGGGATCAGTTGGACCGAGGTCGTCGTGACCGGGCAGTCGAACCACGCGGGTACAACCCCGATGCATCTGCGTCACGACCCGGGATTTGTGGCGGCCGCCTGCGCGAACTTTGCTCGTGAGTTGGCGCTCGACATTGGACATCCGCACGTGGCGACGGTTGGACGAATCGAGTTGCACCCAAACCTGGTCAACGTCGTTGCGGCCTCGGCCACATTTACGATCGATCTTCGCAACACCGACGAGCAGAAGCTGCAAGAGAGCGAGCAGCGGTTTATGGACTTCCTGACGGCTACAGCCGACGCCGAAGGATGCACGGTCGAAACCCGCACGCTCGCCCGATTCGAGCCGGTGATTTTCGATGAGGCCGTTGTCGAGCTCGTGGAGCAAACGGCGACATCGCTCGGACATTCGGTCAAGCGGATGCCGTCGGGGGCTGGTCACGACGCGCAGATGCTGGCTCGCGTGTGCCCGACCGCGATGGTCTTCACCCCGAGCGTCAACGGTATTAGCCACAACCCGGCCGAATACACATCGCCCGAGGACCTCGAGGCTGGCACGAACGTGCTGTTGCACACGATGTTGGCCCTCGCGGAGATGTCGGAGTAGAACGCTCCGGGTTTGTCGCTGGATCGGTTCCGCCACGGTACGTGTGGATCTCTCCCGGGCTGGTCACAATTCCTTTCTGTTCGTGTTTCTTTGAGGCAACGGTTTCGCATAGCGTGACCAATGTGGGCAGCGGGTAACAGCCTCCAGGACGTACGCGATGACGAGAGAGTCCTCAACCGGAAGTGAACTGCCGTTCAGCCGCGCACCTCGGGGGGTCGATCCCCGGGACGTTCTGAACGCTTCGGTCTACAGCTTTTGCCGAGCACAAGTGGCAAGCGATGAACGGGCTGCCGAGGTTGTCCGGGCCACGCTCGCACGAGCAGAACGGGAGGGGCATCGTCTGCAAGATCCGTCTCTCTATCGGCCGTGGCTTCTCGCCTTGGCACGGGTCGAGTTGCAAACGCGGTCGCCCGGAAGGTCAGCTTCAGTAGTCATCTCTCGAACGCTCGGTGATGACTTGACCGACGTCGCGTCCTCGGCGGCGTTGTGGTCGGTTGGCTCGCCGTCGTTGACGGCGGCTGAGCACGAGTTGCTCGAGCTTCGCTATCGCCACCGGTTCGATGTGGACGAGATCGCCAAGATTCTCCATGTGGCAGAGGCGGAGGTAAAGGCAGCGATCGACGACTCCCGCTGGAGATTCGATCGGGCGATTCAGCCGCTCCTCGTCGCCCGGCGGGGTCAGCAGTCGTGCGACGAACTGCTTCTCGTCCTCGGCCCATGGGACGGCCGGTCAACCGAGCGGGTGCGAGCGGACCTGGGTCAACACCTCGAAGGTTGCGACGCTTGTCGTCTGAGTCGAGAGCGGCAGGTGCTCCCTTCGGAGCTTGAGCGGCTCTTGCCGCTGAGCCCGATGCCTTCGGTCGTAACCGCACCGGGTCGGTCAAACGCTGACGCAGTGCACCTCGATTTCGCGGAGGCGGTCGCTGTTGTCCCTGATCTCGGTGACGGGTGGCGTTGGGCGACGAGTGGTTTTCCTGTTGGAACTGCTCCGGAGATGAGGAGAGGCCTGGTGGCTGCTCTGGCGGGTGCTGGTGTATCGACGATGCTCGCGGTGGCGCTCGTTCTGGCTCTCGGCTCAGAGAGCACGATCGATGTCGGCCAAGACCTTGTGACCGTAGAGGTTGCGAGGGTCGTCGAAGTCGTGGCGCCGGGGCGTCTACTTGGTGAAGGTGATCCGCATTCAGCAGGGTCGCCGCCGGAGGCCTCTGCGGCCGTGGCCATCGATATTGGACGGGACTCCATCGATGATCCGGATGTAACTTCCACTACCGATGTGTCGAAACCGGACACCTCAGGGAGTGATTCGACCGAACCTGGAGCGAATATCGGTTCGTCGGTGGCCGCGGTGCCCCCGTCGTCAACTACTGGCACGAGCAACGTCTCTACCACGGTCCTCCCGGCCACCACGACGGGTGTCGCGACGACGGCTCGCCCGACGACCACGACGACGGCTCGCCCGACGACCACGACGACGACTCGACCAACGACCACGACGACGACTCGACCAACGACCACGACGACGGCTCGCCCGGCCACCACGACGGCTCGCCCAACGACCACGACGACTGCTCGACCAACGACCACGGTTCGCCCAACGACCACGGCTGGCCCGACGACGACTCAGACGAGCACCACGCAAGCCGAGCCGGAAAACCAGCCTCCGATGATTGGCTCACTCACCGTGAATCCAGACAAGGTCGCTGGAGCGAGTGCTCGATGTGATGGAGAAACAACGCTGCTCACAGTCTCCGTTGAGGACCCCGATGGATTCGTCGCCGAAGTTTCTGTTCGATGGGTGGCAGGGGGTGAGGAGCGTGAAGTCACCGCGGGTGGCAACGGCTCGATGTACACCGCAACCGTGGGCCCGTGGCAACGGAACGGGCGTCAGGTCATATCTGTGCTCGTTCGTGATGACGACGGAGCCGAGACCGCCGCAACCGCTCGGGTGAACGTACGTGGATGTGCCGGAGGAAACTAGGTCAGCGAACGCCGTTGACAACCAGCGCCGCCAGCGCGACGGCGATCGCGACGTCGAGGACGACGTGCACGAGGGTGAACGGCCCGACTGGGCGGTCGAAGCCGCGTCGAACAATGTCGACGTATCCGCCGAGGTGAGGGCGCAGGAATAGCAATTGGAGGAATAGTGCGGCCCAGGCCACCGTGCTCCACGGCCACAGCGAGGTGTTGAGGGCACCCGCAAAGAAACTCTGCATTGCGGCGGGAGCGAGCAGCAGTGCAGGTCGGAGCTGCCACTTGCCGATGTCTCCGACTCCGTCGAGAAACGCCGTCAACCGCAGGTCCAGGCCTTGGCCAGTGGCCGCAGCGAGCAAACGAACGCCTAGAATCAGGGACCACAAGGTCGTGCCCAGCCAGATGGCGGCGAGAGTTCGGACGATCATCGGCTCAAGAGTACGAACTCGGAGAGGCGAGTCCTCGTTACCAGTGGCGAAGATCGATATCCCACCGGTCGACGATCTTCCCGTTCTCGACGACCCACATCGCCTCGTGTTTCGCGACGGTGGGGTCGATGTGCGCCGGGGTGATGGTGGTCGTATCGCCAACAGACCACGTCGACTCGTCGGTGGGGACCAACGTCGTGTGTTCGTCGGAACAGAAGAACACGTCACCATGACCCCAGCTAGGGTCGCCATGGTCCATGCCGAGGGACTTCAGCCCAGCGTCGATGACGACCCACCCCTTTGCACTCACCGAGATCACCGTCGCTTGTATGAAGCAGGTGGGAGCGAACGGCAGATCAAGGCCGTCGTAGTGGGTGTCCATCAACGTGTAACTGCCCGCCTGAATCTCGGTGCACCAGGTATTGGTATCGAACGTGCCAGTGCCGCCGCCCGACACAACGTCACCACCCACCGCCTCAGCGGCCATGAGCAGGTCGGCCATTGCCTGCTCGACTCGTTCGGTTCGTTCCCGTCGATCATCGACCATCATCAGATGGCCCTCGTAGCCCATCACGCCTCGAACAATGAGCCCGCGGGAACGGGCGAGGTCGGCGAGTCGCCCCGCGTCGGCGACGTCGCACCCACAGCGCGGTAGTCCGACCTCCACGTCGATCAGCACCGATTCGATGTTCCCGAGCGCCGCGGCATCGATCGTTGCCTCAGAATCGACGGCCACCGTGATGTTCGCCGAATCTCGCAGCGCTCCGAGGCGTGCGATATCGAGCGACTCGTTGGCGAGCAAAATGTCCTCACCGAGGCCAGCGGACACAAGGCCTTCGACCTCCTTCGGCGTCGCTGCGCAGAAGCCCGTGTGGCCGTCGGCGGCAAGACGTGCTGCGAGAGCCGTCGACTTGAACGCTTTGACGTGCGGTCGCAGCTTCGTGCCCGGCAACACTGCGTCCATTGCTCGAAGATTCGCATCGAGACCCGGGCGGTCGACGATGAGCGCCGGGGTCTGTAGGTCGCTGACGCGGGTTGGTTCTGAAGGAGTCGGCACGCTGCCATGTTTGGGGTCGTTTCGTCTCACAGCAAATACGGGTCGTAAGTTGTGTGCGTGGTGAAGCGCATCGGGGTATCGAATTGGACCGGCAACCAAAGCTGCGCTCCCGTCCGTCAGGTCGATGTCGGAAGTGTTCAGTCGCTCGCCGAAGTGATCTCCGTCGCCTCGTCCGAGGGGGAGCGCGTCAAGGCGATCGGTACCGGCCATTCGTTCACCGGCGCCGCCATGACCTCCGGAGTCCTCGTCCGCTGCGGAGGACTAAACCGACTCGAGTCGATCGACGATGACGGCGTGGTGACTGTTGGCGCTGGAATTCGCCTCGATTCGTTGAGTCGTCAGCTGCGCGAGCGCGGCCGAAGCCTGTCGAGTCTTGGCGACATCGCCGTGCAGACGCTTGCCGGCGCCACCGCGACAGCCACCCATGGCACCGGCCGCGACTACGGCAACATCTCGTCGAGCATTCGAGGCTTCGAGATCGTCACCGCCGACGGTTCGGTGCAGTGGTGCGACGCCGAGAATAACTCTGACATCTTCGCCGCCGGGCGTGTCGGCCTCGGATCGCTTGGTGTCGTCACCCGCATCGCCATCGCCACCGAACGGAGCTTCAACCTGCATCAGGTCGAGAGTGTCCAATCGATTCAGGAGACCCTCGCCGACTGGAACGGATTCGTCACCAGCGCCGAACATCCGGAGTTCTTTTGGATCCCGGGCACCGACGCTGCCCTTGTGAAGCGAAGCAACAGGACCACGCGCTCGGTCATTGGCCGTAAGAAGGCAACAGCAGAGAAATTGCTGGTCGAGAACGCAGCCTTTGGTGCCGCGATGTACCTGATCAACCGAGTGCCGTCGACGCGCTCCCGGGTCGTGAGTCTCATGGGCAGCCTCCCCTCCGGCGGGGAGCGCATCGACCACAGCGAGCGCATCTTTGCCACACCTCGCCACGTTCGCTTTATCGAGATGGAGTATGGCATCCCCATCGATGCTGTTCCCGAGGCGTTCGGGCGAGTGCAACGGTTGGTGAGCTCGCTCGACGACCCTCCCGGCTTCCCGATCGAGGTTCGCGTCTCGGCTCCCGACAACATCGACCTCTCTACGAGCCACGGACGAGTGAGCGGATGGATTGCCGTTCACCGGCTGAAGGGCGCTGCCCACGACGAGTACTTCCGCGGCGTGGAAGCGATCATGAACGACTACGAGGGGCGGCCTCACTGGGGCAAGTTCCACTACCAGAACGCAGAGTCGTTGGCGCCGCTCTACCCCCGCTGGGATGCCTTCCAGGCGGTTCGCAACCGCCTCGATCCAAACCGGGTCTTCGCAAACGACTACACCGACCGAGTTCTGGGAACGTAAGCACTTAGGTGCGCCCGGCGCTGGTCCGATACCTCTGCGGTGACCAACACTTTCGACAGCCTTTCCCCCACGGGGGGTTCTCTGGCTTCTATGAACGCGTCATGGTTGCCCGGCCGAAAGCTCGTCGTTGCGGCGCTCGTCTCGACGACGATGCTGTTGGTATGGGGTACGGCGTTTGGCGGGCGCAGTTACGGTCCGGTGCGTGCGGTCCTTCGGGCGTTGCCCTATGGGGACAAGGTCGGTCATTTCTCGCTCTACGGAGCAATAACGCTCGGCCTCGCCATGCTCGTGCGAACTCGCAACCAAGCCATCGGCGCTGGTGTGGCCGTAATTGCACTCGGCATCGGTGACGAGTTCCGTCAACTCACCGAACCCAACCGCAACTTCAGCCTCGGTGACGTGCTTGCGAATCTCGGTGGTGTCTCCCTGGGCTTGCTCGCAGCCCTTCTGATATCTCGCCTCGCTTCGGCGATGGCGGCCCACTCGCCCTGACAGACCCGTAGTTCGGTACTTTTACATTTTGTAAAGGCGCACTACGGTCTAACTCGATGACGCAAGATTCGCTGACTTCAGATCACCCTGGCCACACCCCGCACGGGGTTACGGCTCCGCTGACGCCGATGAGCCTCGGGCAACTGCTGGATCGGATCGCGCACGAGTGGGAGACCCGCAACAAGATCTTTGATCTCCCGACCGCTCGCATCTGGGCGCCAGACGACGAGCTCGAGCTTGGCTTTGAGTTTCTTGGACGGCCGTGCGCCTCGCCGATCGGCCCTGCTGCGGGGCCGCACAGCCAGCTCGCGCAGAACATCGTGCTCAGCTGGCTCGGTGGGTCACGCCTCTTCGAACTCAAGACCGTTCAGATCCTCGACGAACTCGAGATCCAGCGCCCCTGCATCGACATGCAGACGGTTGGCTACA
This sequence comes from uncultured Acidimicrobiales bacterium, assembly GCA_937969345.1. Classification (GTDB taxonomy): domain Bacteria; phylum Actinomycetota; class Acidimicrobiia; order Acidimicrobiales; family SHLQ01; genus SHLQ01. Next base: position 5,276 of record CALBVK010000289.1, on the reverse strand, counting down.
ACATCGAGTGGAGCCAAGAGCTGAAGATTCCCGAGAGCCTGACGGAGTACGTAAAGGCGTCGATGCTTATCGACATCCTTCGCAACTGGGAGCCACTTCGCGCGCACATCGGGCCCGACGCAGGACCCCACGTCTTCGATATGTCGGTGGGCTATGACCTCGCTGGAATCTCTTCACCCGAGGTGTCGGCCTTCATCAGCGGCATGAAGGATGCCAGCGCCGAGGTCGAGGCGCTCCGGAGCGAGATCCCCGACGCCTTCGCCGAATTTCGTGACTTCGACTTCACGACGGTCCTCTCCGACACCCTCACGCTCTCGACCTTCCACGGCTGCCCGCCCGACGAGATCGAACTCATCACCAAACACCTCATCGATGAGCACCAGCTCGATGTGATCGTGAAGCTCAACCCGACCCTGCTCGGCTACGAGACCGTGGCGTCGATCGTGAACGACCAGCTTGGTTACACCGACGTGAGCGTCAAGGAAGAAGCCTTCGCCGAGGACTTGCAGTTCGATCGTGGCATCGACTTGATTCGCGAACTGCGTGATTACGCCCACGAACGCAACCGGGTATTCGGCATCAAGCTCACAAACACCCTGGTCGTTCATAACAACAAGCAGTGGATGCCCGAGGACACGATGTACCTCAGCGGCGCGCCGTTGCACGTGCTCGCCTCGACGTTGCTCGACAAACTGGCCGTTGCGCTGCCCGGTGAACTCGCGATCCCCGGCCACGACGGAAACATCATGGTCAGCTTCTCTGCCGGCATCACCAAGGAGAACCTGGCCGACGCTCTGGCGATTGGCGTGAATCCGGCGACGGTCTGCTCGGACCTGCTCAAGCCCGGTGGTTATGGCCGTTTGGCGCCGATGCTCAAGGCGCTCACCAAGGAGATCAAGGCGACCGGAGCAGCCGACCTCGCCTCGTGGCGATCGATCCGCCAGGACGCTGCGGTCGCGGCAGGGCACGCCGACGTCGCGAGTGAGTACGCCTCGCATCTGCGAGGCGCAGGTGTCGCCGACTATCACTCGGATGCCAACGAGAAGTTGCCTCGCGAAGTTGAGAACGACCTGGAGATGTTCGGCTGTGTGTCGTGCAACTTCTGCATCACGGTCTGTCCGAACGACGCGTTCTTCTCTATCCCAAGCCTCGCCGACACCGGCCTCGACAGCATGGAGAACAGCAGGCAGCAGTACCTGGTGCTCAGCGAGTTGTGCAACGAGTGCGGAAACTGCATGACGTTCTGCCCCGAGAACGGCGATCCGGCAGTGGTCAAGCCCCGCTTGTACACCGACGTCGAAGTCTTCGAGGCCCGAGACACTCCCGGCGTGCTGATCGGTGCCGACGGGTTGCGCTCAAAGGGCATCGATGACGAGTCCTTCGATCTCATCGAGCGGCTGCTCGCTAGCCAAAAGGGAAACCCGCTCGGCGGGTAATGAATCGCCAATTCACCCTGTCACAACCGGTGTCAAGGCACCGCCCGGTCGGTACAACTACTGGATGCGATTTCGATACCGGTTCTCCCTTCTCCTCACAGCGCTCATGCTCGTGGTCGCAAGTTGTGCTTCGGTCGTGGAGGACGATTTCTCCAACGCCGCCGAGGGTCCGGCCGGCGATGTCGACTGTTCGGCCGAGGGGCTCGGGGCAGACGACGAGTTCGACTTCGTCACGGCCTACTTCGTGGTCGACGGGCAACTCGGCGAGACCTGCTTCGGTTCAGATAACGACACCCTCGTCGCTGCATGGGACGAACTCGCCATCATCACGCCACAAGATCAGTTGGCCGACCTTGCACTGTTCGCCGGATTCACGAGCGATAGCTCGAGCGACGAGGAAACTCTGGCCTTTGTGAACGTGGTCGACGACGACGGGTTGGACTTCCAGATGTCGATCAACCTCGAGAGCTACGTCGCCGACGCCAATGAAGCGTCGCTCACGATCGCCCACGAGTTCGCGCACGTGTTTACATCGATCGAAAGCCAGATCGACCGGACCGTGTTCGATGCCGAAGATTGCGACACGTACTACAACGGCGAAGGCTGCTTCGACGAGGATTCGATCATGGCGCAGTGGGTGTCGGTGTTTTGGGGCGACGGTCTCATCGAGGAGATCGACCCGAACGAGGAGCCGACCAACGCCGATGGTGAGGATCGTTGCGACCGCGACGCAAGCTTCCTTGGCCCGTATGCCGCGAGCAACCCCGAAGAGGACTTCGCCGAGACGTTCAGCGCCTACGTGTTCCAGCTGGACGCAAAGACCGATGCGCAACAAGCCAAGCTCGATTGGATCGATGACCAGGCTGGTTTGGCTGAGTTCCGAGAGCGAGCGATGGCTGCGGGTGTAGGCCCGCTCGTGAACAACTTCGAGGTCTGCGGCTAACGGGGACAGGCCTCATTGCTCCCGTTGGTCTAAATGGGGACAGGCCCCATGGCCTCAGCACTCGCGAAAAGCCCCCAATTCCAACAAAAAGATGCGCGAATGGGGACAGGCCCCATCGCGGGAGAAGGGGTTTGTGGGGACAGGCCCCATTAGGGTTCCTGCGTGAACGTTGTCGTCATAGGTGCTGGCCCGGCGGGTTTGATGGCCGCAGAGGTCTTGGCCTCAGCCGGTCACACCGTGGCGGTCTACGACCAGCGCCGGTCGCCGGCGCGCAAGTTCGTCCTCGCCGGTCGCGGCGGGCTGAACATTACCCACAGCGAACCCATCGACGACTTCCTGGCTCGGTACGGGCCGGAGCGCCAGCACCTCGAGCCAGCAATTCGCAGTTTCTCGCCCGAGGACCTCCGGGAGTGGTGTTCGGGGCTCGGCCATGAGACGTTCATTGGAACGAGTGGCCGTGTCTTTCCCGAGGACTTTCGGGCGGTGCCGATGTTGAGGTCGTGGCTCCGAAGGCTCCGTGCCCTCGGCGTCAGACTCCACACCCAGCACACGTGGGTGGGATGGGACGGTGAATCGCAGCTGGCGTTCACGACCCCGACCGGTGATGTCGTGGCTCCATACGACGCTGCAGTCCTCGCCCTTGGTGGAGCGAGTTGGCCCAAGGTCGGCTCGGACGGGTCATGGCAGCAGACCCTCGTCGAGCAAGGCGTCGAGATCCGACCGCTCCAAGCGGCCAACAGCGGGGTTTGCGTTGACTGGTCCGACGTGATGGTCGAGCGGTTCGCCGGTGAGCCGGTAAAGAACGCGGCCGTGGTTGTGGCGGCGAGCGAAAGCGACGCGCCAGCCGACGAGTCGATCGTGGTTCGCGGCGACCCGATCATCACCCGAACCGGCCTCGAAGGTGGTCCGATCTACGCACACGCTCGACGCATTCGGGAGCACCTCGGCAATGGGCCGGTCTCGATCTCGATCGACCTGTTTCCCGACCTCGACTTTCACGCCCTCGAAGAGCGATTGTCGTCAAAGCGTGGCAAACGAGACACGACCGCAAAGTGGCTCAAGCGGTGCGGCGTGGCACCGGTTGGTGCGTCACTCATGCGCGAAGCAACGGGTAACGAACTGCCTCGCGACCCCGCTGCGGTCGCCGAACTGGCGAAAGCGGTCCCGGTCGTTGTCGAGGCACTGTCGGGGATCGAACGAGCGATCTCATCGGCGGGCGGCGTGACCTGGGATTCGGTGGATGAGAACTTCCAACTGGCCGCCGTTCCCAACGTGTACGCGGTCGGCGAGATGCTCGACTGGGAAGCACCGACCGGCGGGTATCTACTGCAGGCCTGCTTCAGTACCGGCCATGCTGTGGCCAGCGCTATTTCGGAATCGAACCGCTAGTCGAATAGTGTCGCCTCGATCGTGACCGGCTTGGGATCGGGGTCGCTCACCTTTGGCGGTCCGCACAGACGTTCCAAGAGCATTGCCCAATCGAACGAATCGTCGATCTCTGAGGCCCGCAACTCGATCACGCGGGCCGGATCGAGATAGATCGGAATGATCTGATCGAGGATCTTCTCGATCTCATTGCGGAACCTATCGTTCGTGCTTCTGACCCCGTCGGCGGTCAGAGGTACGTCGGGTCGTAGTCGAACGTACAGGTCGTAGGTGGATGACCAGTTCTTCACGAGTGGCTTGACATCGAACGGGTCGGTGCCTTTGGTGACGCGCAAGAAATAGGCAAAGTTGTCGATCACCGCCCGATCGGTCACTAACACATCGGCGCGGCGGCGTAGTTCGAGCTCTTGTTGAATCTGGGCCATGATCACCCAGAGCTGGGCCTCGGGTGTTGCACCTTCGTTGAGCCCCAACGGGTTGAAGCGAACGACTTCGCGGCCCACCTCGACGCTGCGCCCGCTGCGGCCGACCGCGCCGGCAAAGGAGTGCACGGCATTGGTCTTGCGCACCGAGTGCGATCCAATAAAGGCAATCTTGTGAGCCGAAGTCATTCGACGGCGAACTTACCGCACGCTGACGCCGACGTTGAAGCTGCGAAGTGGACGTGGACCTCGGTCGGCTATCCGACGAGTGGGTACTGTAGGCCTGCGAGGTGCTGGATGACCCGGACGACCTGGTAGCTGTACCCGGCCTCGTTGTCGTACCAGACGTACAGAACTGCGCGATCGCCGTCGACGATGGTCGCTGCCGAGTCGATGATGCTTGCGCGCTCGGCGCCGACGAGATCGCTCGAGACGACCTCGACCGATGTGGTGTAGTCGATCTGCTCTCGCAGGCCGACGCTCAGCGACGCGTCCCGAAGATGGTTGTTCAATTCGTCTTTGGTCGTCGCCGTTCCTAGGTTCAGGTTGAGGATCGCTAGCGACACATTTGGCGTCGGTACCCGAATCGCGTTACCCGTGAGCTTGCCCGCGAGCTCGGGTAGCGCCTTGACGACAGCCTTGGCAGCGCCGGTCTCGGTAATCACCATGTTGAGCGGTGCGCTCCGGCCACGACGTTCCTTGCTGTGGAAGTTGTCGGTGAGGTTCTGGTCGTTCGTGTAGGAGTGGACGGTTTCGACGTGCCCCGAGTTGATGCCGAACGTGTCGTTCATGACCTTGAGCGCCGGCACGATCGCGTTCGTCGTGCAGCTGGCTGCAGAGATGATGTCATCGGAATATTCGATCACCCCATGGTTCACACCGAAGATGACGTTCTTGATGTCGCCCTTACCTGGTGCGGTGAGGAGCACCTTGGATACGCCGGTCGCCTGCAGGTGCCGGCCGAGGCCAGCTTCGTCGCGCCACACGCCGGTGTTGTCGACCACGATTGCATCGTTAATGCCGTATTCGGTGTAGTCGATTTCCTCGGGTGTCTTCGCGTAGATGATCTTGATGATGTTGCCGTTGGCG
>CALBVK010000288.1 GCA_937969345.1 uncultured Acidimicrobiales bacterium | reverse complement strand
CAACGGTGGGGTTGCGGCGAGCTCGGCTGCGACCCGGCGTGCGGTTCGAGGTGCGGTCAGCTGGCGAAGGCCCATGCGTCCGAGCGTCGGGATGCTGCGAGCGAGCTGGGCGAGGTCGAGGGGTTTGCTGTTGCCGTCGGAGCCTCCGAGCGAGTCGGCGACGAGCGAGGTCGGCAGCCCGAGCTCCCGCAGAAAATCGGTGAGGAGTGACAGGTTGATGTAGGGCCGTCTGTCGAAGACTTCGATAAACGGTCGGCCCTTGGCCGCTCCGTCGATGATGCCGAGCGGGCCCGAGAGGTTGGGCGACGCGAGCTCGATGAGGCTCGTCATGAGTACCGAGGGCGGGTCGGGCAGGATCTCGCGGTGGTTAGCGAGCGTGAACCACTCGTCGCGTAACGGGCTGCTCGTGATTGGTCGTATCTGTAGCAGCCAGCTCTGTTGGCCGTCGTCGGCGAACTCGATATCCCAGGGCAGGTCGCCAAAGGCATCTCGTACGTCCGACATGAGCTGGGCGAGGCGACCCTGCCAGGGGGCATCGTCTTCGGCTCGTCGTCGGCGACTCAGCGATAGCCGGTTCCCGGCTTCCTCTCCGGACAGCAGCGCATCGCCGAGGCCATCGGTGTAGTTCACCATGTCGTCGAGCCAACCGGGTTCGCTGAAGACCACCCCGGCTTGTTTTGCGTCGACCATGTCCATGACCAGTACGTCGCGGCGGTACTCGGCGGTTCCCGATGCCCGCACGCGGTCTACGGCGTCGGCCAGCGACTCGGCGTCCGAGGCAATGTTGAGGAACGAATCGAAGTGGCCGGCGAGGCTCTGGTCGGGACGGTCCTCGGCTGCGAATGCTGATCGGACGGCGACGGCGTCTCGGTGGTGCTGGGCTAGAGCGCGGCCCGCCTCGTTGGAGTCGACACCATCGGGGACGACCGAGGACTTCGGCACGGGCAGGCCGGCGACCACGGCATCGTCGAGGCGTGCGGCTTTGCTGGCGATTCCGGCTCGGGTCAGATTGCCACTGCCGATGGGACGGATGGTCTTGCCGCTGGTCACCGGGTCAGCGTCCGGGCGAGTGAGGCGATGGTCGTTGCGAACTCGTGTGGTGATTCGAGCATTGGGTAGTGGCCCCAGCCCTCTTCGACGATCACGTCCGCATGTGGCAGTACCGGTTCGAAGCCGTGGGTGTGGCTGGCGGCCAGCACACCGTCGTCTTCGCCCCAGAGCAGCACGCTCGGCTCGGCGATTGGTTTCAACGCCTCGAACCAGTCGGCGTCGAGAATGTCCCACATCACTTCGAAGGCATCGCAGTCCCGATATCCGGCTTGGAACGCGTCGATGGTCTCGTGGTCGAGGGTGTCGGCGAATCGGCGTCGGAGCAGCACCCGTCCGGGTAGGCCACCGATCGATGCCTTGACGATCTTGCGGATCGGCGCCGGCTTCATCAGGCGAGGGAGAAGCCGGCGGTCGAGGGCGGGCCCGACCGGGGCGTGGAAGATGAACGCGTCGGCGAGGTTTCCGCGTTGTGCTGCCTGGAAGGCGATCGACGCGCCGATGCCGGTGCCGAGAAGCACGACGGTGTCGTGCGTTCGACGTTCCGTGATGAATGTCGCTAACCAATCGGCGAAGTCGTCGATCGTCGGGTCCGACGTTGGTAGCGGACGACCGCCGAACCCTGGGATCGCGATTGGCGTGAGGACAACGTCGTCGGCCAACGGCCGCGGGAGTTTGGCCCAGCGGGCTACGTTTCCACCGTTGCCGGCGATCGCCATAACTTCGATCATGGCCAACCGTACCGATTAGGTGGTGGCCTCACCGGGACTCAACACGGCCCAGACCGGATCGTGATCGCTCGCCGCGTGGTCGTTCACGACGCCGGCGTCGACGACGGCGAGGCCTTTGACAAAGATGTGGTCGAGTTCAAACCCTCGACCGAAGCGGGTGAACGTTCGTCCCGATAGTGCGTTGGCACGTTCGAGCCCGGCCCGCATCATGTTGTCGACGAGACCGCGTACCGATCGCCCCGATGCGGTGTTGAAGTCGCCAGCCACGAGGGCCGGTCCGGCCGATCCAACGACCGAGTCGGCAACTTCGCGGTATTGGGCGACCTGTCGGCGGTGCGGCAAGGTCGAGACTTCGGCATGCACGCTCCACGCGGTGATGTCGACGGGTCCGTCGTCGAGGTCGAGCGTGACCGGAGCTTGTACGGCGATCCGGCGCTGTCCCAACACCCGCGCCAGGTGCGGTAGTTGGATAACGGTCGGGTCGCCGACGGTACCTCTGGCGAGGATCGCGTTTCCGAAGGAACGCCCGGTTCCGGTGTGTGTGCATCCAGCTCGGTATTGATGGCTGAGCCCGAGTGCCTCGGCGATCTGTGCGGGTCCTTCGTCGTCCATCTCTTGGAGCAGCACGAGGTCGGCGTTGGCCAAGTTGGGGTTGGTCGTGAGGGCGTCGATGGCCGCGTCGATGGCGAGCCCGTGTTCGATGTTCCAGGTGACGACACGCATGTCGGACCGGTCGGTTGTCTCGGTCAGGCCGTGGCCAGATCGAACGCGTCGTGGAGCGCCTGCGTGGCGTTGTCCACGTCGGCGCTGCGCACAACACAGCTGATACGGATCGCCGACGTCGAGATCATCTCAATGTTGATGTTGGCTGCGGCGAGGGTTTCGAACATCTTGGCGGCGACGCCAGGGTTGCTCTTCATGCCGGCGCCGACGAGGGAGACGCGGCCGACCTCGGTGTCGGTGTGGACTTCGCAGTCTTCGCCCGATGTGGTCTCGCAGATCTTGGCGGCTTCTTCGGCTTCGTCGTGCGGGCACGTGAAGCTGATGTCGGTGCGGCCTTCGAGCGACACGTTCTGCACGATCATGTCGACGTTGACGCCAGCGTCGGCGAGCGACCGGAACATGCCGGCGGCGATTCCGGGCTGGTCGGGCACACCGATGACGGTGACCTTGGCTTCGGACGTGTCGGGCACGACGGCCTTGACGATTGCTTCTTCCATAGTGGGGTCCTCCTCGACCACCCAGGTGCCTGGCTCCCAGGTGAAGGCAGATCGAACGTGTAGGGGTACTCGGAATCGTTGGGCGACTTCGACCGAGCGCATGACGGGCTTTGGGCAACCAACAGCGGTCATCTCGAGTAGTTCGTCAAAGCTGATGGTGGGCATTTTGCGAGCGTCAGAAACAACTCGGGGGTCTGTGGTGAACACGCCGGAGACATCGGTGTAGAGCTCGCAGGCGTCGGCCTCGAGTGCGTGGGCGAGAGCAACTGCCGTCGTGTCGGAGCCACCTCGGCCGAGGAATGTGACGTCCTTTTCGGGAGATACGCCTTGGGAGCCGGCAACGATCGGCACCATGCCGTTGTCGATCGCTTCGCGGATTCGGGTCGGGTTGACCTCGACGATCTTCGCGTTGCGATGGTTTGAGTCGGTGTTGAACCCGGCTTGGCTACCGGTGAACGACGCGCTCGGTACGTTGGCGTCGTTGAGCGCCATGGCGACCAGTGCGCAGGCCTTACGTTCGCCGGCGGTAATGAGCAGGTCCATCTCTCGACCTGGCTGGGACTTGGAAACTTCGTTTGCGATGCGCAGTAGTTCGTCGGTCTCCTTGCCCATTGCGGAGACCACAAGGACGACCTGATCGCCGCGACGTCGACAACGAGCGACGTGGTCGGCGACCTCACGAATACGGTCAGCGTCGGCAACGGATGTGCCACCAAATTTTTGAACGACGAGAGCCACGGCAGATCACGGTAACGTTGGTATGTGTCTCCCCAAACCCAACGCGGCTGTATCGTCGCTCTCGCCGTCCTTCTCGTACTCGGACTTCTTGCTCCTTTGGTCGCTATTGCCTTCGGCAGTTAGCTAGAGGACGACGCCCGAGATGCGCAGCAACAGCTGGGTATTTCCGCCTGCCGATTCCGCCGATGAGCACGGAATCGTCGGTATCGGCGCCGACCTCGAGCCGGACACGATTCTTTCGGCGTACGCCCAGGGGCTGTTTCCGATGCCGTTGGATCCCGATGGGCCGATCGCCTGGTGGTCCCCGGACCCCCGTGCTGTGTTGCCGATCGATATGCATGTGTCGCGGTCGCTTAAGAAGTCGATGCGGCGGTTTCATTTCACGATGAACACTGCGTTTGTCGAGGTGATGACGGCGTGTGCGAATCCCGAACGGGAGCACGGCTGGATCGATTCTCAGATTCTGCGGGCCTATACCCGGCTACATGAACTCGGTTGGGCACACTCGGTTGAGACTCGAAACGCCGATGGCGAGTTGGTCGGGGGTGTGTACGGCATTGGCCTTGGCCGCATGTTTGCGGGCGAATCGATGTTTCACACCGAAACGGACGCATCCAAGGCCGCCCTCGTGCACCTAACGAACGTGTTAGATGCTGCGGGGGTTGTCCTATTCGATGTGCAATGGATGACACCACATTTGTCCACTCTTGGAGCGATCGACCTATCACGAAGCGAGTACCTTCGGCGATTGGAAGAGGCGGTCAACAACGACCCGGTGCTGTGACAACTTCACGGCCCATCCCACGAAGGAAAACCTTGAGATCATTCGCCAAGCGACCGAAGCAATCATCGTGATGGATTCACGCGCGTTCGTGGCGCTCACCGTCGGAATTACCGGGTTCGTACTCGGCTTGCTCAGCCTCATTGAGGGAGGGCAGCTCGGACTGTTCGCCGGACTCGCTGCGCTCGGCGCAGCCGTTGTTGGGTTCATGCTTTCTCGCGAGCTTGCGTCGACTAAGCAGCAGTTGGAGGCCGAGCGCAAGCAAGCTGCGGGCCTCGAAGAAACCGTGACTTCTCAGGTGCAGGCTCGTATCACTGCTGAAGATGCAGTGCGGTCGCTCGGAACCGAGCTGGCGGCCACCCAGGCGAGCGAGCTCGAGCGTGCCGAGCGGGTCGAGGAAGAAATCAAGAACGAAATTCAGCTGACCGGGTCGACGGCCCGCCAGGCAATCACCGATCCGGCGACCGGCCTCTACACCGAGACGTACTTCCGGGCCGCCGTTGAAGCACGCGTTGCGGCAGCTCGCCGCCACCTTCGCCCTGTCGCTGTTGTGCTCATGGAGGTCACCGGCGGCAACGAAGCCGATGGACGCCATCAGGCCGATCCGACGATCGTCAGCGATCATCTCATCGCAACACTCCGTGAGTCCGACACCGCGTGTCGCACAAGCAAGGGCCTCTACGCACTGGTCCTCGAGGACACTCCCGAGAACGGTGCGGTCTGGACGGTCGAACGTATCCGCCGTCAGATCGCCGAAGAGAACGAAGATCTCACCGTCTGGGCCGGCGTGGCCTGCTACCCAGCACACGCCTTCGAAGTACGCGACCTCGTCGGCAAAGCAAGCGAAGCGCTCGAAGCGGCAACCGAATGGCACCAAGACCGCATCGAAGTAGCGATCGCCGATCTGTAGCCGGAGCGCTCTCTACAAGAGGCTTCGCGCCGCGTTCGACATAACGGCATCTTCGAGCCCCGTGTCGGTAACGCCGAGATAGGCCTGCGTGGTTGCGAGGTCGGAGTGCCCGAGAAGTCGGGTTCGGTCACCGACGCGAAGGCGATGCCGTGGCGTTCGCAGAGCGCATGGATGCGTTCGAAGTCATCGTTGCGGCGAAGGAG
>CALBVK010000287.1 GCA_937969345.1 uncultured Acidimicrobiales bacterium | reverse complement strand
CAACTACCTGTTGATCGAATCGTTGCGCCGATACGACTACTGGTCGGGTGGTTCGATCACCGTCGAATTCCCGAAGGGGAGTGGCGAAACACTGACGATTGGCGAGGTCGCCGACATGCTCGGATCCCGGTTGATCTCGCTTTTCGAACCCGGTGATGACGGCGTCCGGCCGTCCGCGCCGCAACACGATCTCTACGGTCCAGATGGGCCGTGGCACGACCGATTGCTCTTCCACGAGTACTTCCATGGCGATTCGGGCAAGGGGCTCGGAGCGAGCCATCAAACCGGCTGGACAGCTCTCGTCGCGGCGATTGCGACCGGGTCAGCCAACCCGCTCGGGCGCCGTCTGCGCGCTCGTTAAGCGTCGTCGCCGCGCAGCCTGTCGCACGTCCCGCGCTGGTCGAGGTTCAGATTTACGCCATCATGGTCGTAAGAGACACATACGGTCAGGCGACAAAAGGACCCCCTCATGCAAGGCGACATTGGCGAGAACGAGCCCAACGATGTTCACCATGACGTTCACGAAGTGGACGTTGACATCGTGCAGACGGAGCGGTCGTCTCGGCCGAAGTGGCTTCTCGGGGTACTCGGTATCCTCGCCGCTGGCGCGCTCGTAGCGGGTGTCGCCGTCGTCAGCAATGGCGATGACAGCGAGGTCGATGTCGCGGCGATCGACGACGAATCGAGCGACGGCGAAGCTGAAGAGGATGTTGTCGAAGAGCCAACGCCAACGACCGCAGCGCCAGTTGAAGCCGACGAGGCGACCGTTGTCGCCACGACGATCGGGCCGGTCGACTTCGCAACGGACGCAGTTGCTGACTTCGGGTTCGGCGGTGGCCCCGGCAGCGTGGTCTTCGACGGTGAGCGGTTCGTCTCGTTCGGTTACGGCGAATCGGGCACGACGATCCGGACATCGTCCGATGGCCTCGACTGGGATGAACAGCCAATCTCGGGGGTCGGCGACGGTTTTGCCTCTGTGCTCGCCGAACACGACGGAACGTTTGTGACGGTCATCGAGCAATGGGACGCCGAATTCGCGGAGGAGCTCGACGGCCCGTTTGGACCATCGGGTGGACCGACCTACCTCCTCGCGGTCTCCACGGACTTGGAAAATTGGACGACAACCGAACTCTCCCTCGGATCTGAGGACGGGTACCAAAGCTCAGTTTCTGGTCTGGCACTGTCCGATGCCGGTGTTGTGGTCCTCGCCCAGAAGTACCCAATCGGGCCCGACGAGATGCGTATTTTGTTCGACGCCGGGATTCTGACCGAAGACGACTTCGAGAACTACTGCGGGCTCGAGTTCACCGACGCCGCAATCATTGTTAACTCGTGTGACTACAGCGATTTTGAAGAGCCGGCCGAGGTCGACTTCGAGGAATTCGAACAGCGTTATGCCGAGGCCGAAAGCGATGAGGAACGAATCGCACTCGAGGAAGAGTTCGAGCAGCTGATGGGTCCCCAGTCGACACCGATGGCCACCATCACACCCGACGATCCGCTCTTTGCGGAGCTCGATGGCATCTACGACTTTGACTACGAGGGTTCCGAGAGCACGATCGTCCTCGCAGGCCCGCTCGATTCTCAGCTCGCGCTGGCAACCTTGCCCGGACCTGGCCACACCCAGGGGGTCGTTGCAGTCGATGGAGGGTTCGTTACGGTTCTCGCCGACTATTCCGAGTCCGGACCAACGAGCACGGTCTACACCTCGACCAACGGTCTCGTGTGGGCGGAGGCGGGGTCGATCCCCGATGGCGTCAGCGGACAACTGTCGCTGTTGGGTGAAGACACGTTGCTCCTGGCTGGAGTCGACGAGCGCAATGGCACTCCGGTCATGAGCCGCTCGAACGATGGAGGAGCCACCTGGCAGGTCGTCGACGTACCCGTCGACCTGTATGGGGCGTACCCAATGGTGGTCACCGGTCCAGCTGGTGCGGTCGCGCTGATCCAGGGATCGGTCGAGCCGTACCCTGACTTTGCTCCGCAAGACCCGCTGGTTATCACCAAGGATGGCTACACGCTGACCCTTCCCGAGTTGTTCGAGGGGGGAGGCGGAGCAACGCTTACCGGCCCCGACGGCGAAGTGATCCACACCTTCACCGAAGAAGACCTTGCAACATCGAATGGCAGTATCGAGGGAGTCGTCCGTGAGAATCCGCTCACCGGAATGCCGACATTCCTCGACCCCGACACGGGCGAAGACCTGGTGAGCTTCACCGATCAAGACTTCGATGATGCCTACGGCGGTTTCGAGCAGGACTACACAGAGCCGGAGATAGCCACGGTCGTCCTCTTCTCGAGCGATGGGGTCACCTGGACCGAGATCGATGATGAACGACTCGACGTCGATGATCGGTCGGGAGGCGTCAATCCAATCGCCGTCGGTGATGACGAGCTGATCGTCGCCTCCTATACCTACAACGGTCCGCCCGAGGAGTTGTTCGCCTTCGAAATGGAAGGACGCGAGCCAACCGAGGAAGAAATCGCAGCCCTCGATGCGTGGGAGATGAGCAACGACGGCGGCGATTCGGTTGAGTTCTTCCGAATCGAACTCGGTTAAGCCTATTCGGAGTACCGTCCGGCGTTGACTCGTCGGACGGTACCGTCGATCTCGCGAATTCGATCCTCGTCGCTCAGCCGTGCTCCGAGTGCGTCGATCCGCAGCCCAGAGGTTTCGATCACCGGATGGCCAGCGAGGGTGAAGCCTTCGTAGCGGGCCGACAGCGCAACCTTCTTGCGGACCTGGTGCGGTTGGAGGTCGTCGTATTCACGAACCGTGATCGGGTCGCCCAAGACCAACGCGCCAGCTCTGTTGGCCGATGCCACCAATTCCGCGCCAGCCGCGGAGCGCACCATGATGCCGTTGAAGCCCTCGTCCTCGCCGGTTGGCCCGCCGCCTGGCCATGCGTCGGCTGCGGCGACGTCCGCGGCTTCGCCGAGTGCATCAGGACAGACCGTGCACCGGCTCTCCGTTTTCCAACCCGACTCGTCATCCCACATCTCGTTGTAGCTGAGCTCGAAGGACCGTCCGTCGTGGGTTTCGACCCGGGTCGGTCCAGGGTTTCCGTATCCCCGATAACGGAACAGCGATACCTCGGACTCGTCGACGCCCAGCGCCGAGATGACGTCTTGGGATTTCTCAAAGCGAGACTGACCGCCACAGACCATGGTCAGCCGAGCCACGACGAGCTCGTTCACCCGCGGATCGATCGATGCATAGGCGTGCAACGCACCGAGATCGCATGGTTTTGCGATCACGGCGAAGGGCTCTCCGAGGTCGAGCGCCGGGCCGAGTCCGGCGAGCGGAGCGGTTGGGCCGTACCACGAGCCGGCGTTGGTCAGTACCTCAGCCGACGATTCGCTCATCACCCAGCGACTTCGCATCGGCGCGTCTGGATCCGTGCCGACATGCAGGACGAATGCTGCCTGCCCGCTATCGAGGAGATGCATGCCAAGTGCGGTGAGAACACCGCCGGTCGCAGCTCGGAACCGGACATCGGGATCGCCCGCCCACGCCAACCGAACATCGCTCACCCGGCCCCAAACATCGTCCGGTTCGACATCGAGATCGGACCGCGGCGAGGCGACCGTTCCAGGACATGCTGCGAGGAGCTGCGCCTCTTCGTTGGCCGAAAAGCCGTCGAGCGGTGCAGGTCGAAGGCTGCCTGCGGCGGTCGGCCTCATCTGCACGCGCTGTTCGGTCACCGTCTCGCACAATCCGCAGCCGATGCACAATCCGCTGGCGACGACCTCGGCGATGCTCTCCGCTCGTCTCGACGGGTGACTGTCGGCAAGGTTGGTGTCCACGTTCGAAGTGTATGCAGTCGCTTGGACCACCTAGGGTTTGGGCACCGAGATCGGAGGCAACGTGACCGAAACGTATCGACAACACGTGGCGCATCCATCGGCGTGGCGGGGATCGGGCTTCGAGTCGATCGACGATGTCAGCTTTACGCTGACCGCTGCCCACGTCGACGCGCTGGACGCGGCCTTGCAGCACGTCAAGGCGTCCGGGCTGACCCTCGACACCGTAGAGCGCGCCGACTTCGATCTCACCGCGATCGCGGACGACATTGCCGAGATCGAACGCGAGATTCTCCACGGACGTGGCATCGTCATTCTGCGAGGGTTTCCGATCGACGGTTATTCCGTGGAGGACATCGAGATCATGTACTGGGGTTTGGGCTGTTACCTCGGTGTGGGCGAGTCGCAGTCGACCCTCGGAGACCGGATCGGCCGTGTCGAAGATGTATCGGGCAAGGATCGAAACCAGCGTGCCTACCGCAACAGCGTCGAACTATTGATGCACACCGATCTGACCGACATCATCGGCATGTTGTCGGTGCGAAAGGCTCCGGTCGGTGGCCTCAGTAGTTACGTCAGCGTTGCCACGCTGCACAACGAGATACTGACGACCAAGCCCGAGTACCTCGAGCCGCTCTATCGAGGGTTCCGCTACCACCGTTTCGGATCGGAGAAGCCTGGACAAGATCCGGTCACCGAGCATGAAGTGCCGGTGCTTTCGGAGAAGGGCGGTGTGATCAGCGCTCGTTATGTTCCCGACTACATCTACATGGCCTACGACGAGATTGGCGAGCCAATCCCCGAGCCCGATATGGCGGCGTTGGACTATCTAAACGCACTCACCTGCGACCCCGAGTTGCGATTCGATGTCATGCTCGAGCCGGGCGATCTCAGCCTCATTAACAACTACGCCATCATGCATACCCGCAGTGCATTTGATGACGGCCCGACACTCGAAGAGAAGCGTCTGTTGCTTCGGCTCTGGCTATCGAATGAGTACGAACGTCCAATGGCCGATGTCCTCGACATCTTCGCCGAGCGCGGTATTTCGGCTCAGGAAGACAAGGACACGTACTACAGCGGGCACGCCAACGCGTCGGCGTACCAAGACTGACCTGCTGGCGGGTCAGGGGTTCTGGGGTTCGGCGGCAGCCTCGATGATCTCGTCCACGATCTCTGCGACGGAACGTCCCGTCGTAGCGATCTGGTGAAACCGGCCATAGCCCTGAGCGCGTTGATCGAGGAGCTCGGCGATTCGTGCTGCAGGGTCAGCAACATCGAGGAGCGGACGCTTCTCTTGCTCACGGTCGGCGGTAAGGCGGGCGATGAGTTCCTCGACCGTTGCCGTGAGACAAAAGACCCGACCGGTGGACGACAACGCTTCGGCGTTGTACTCGTCGAGCATCATTGCGCCGCCCGTCGCAATCACGAAGCCCCACAGCTGGGAGAGCTCTTGTGCAACGGTGCGTTCCATTTCTCGAAACGCTGCCTCGCTGTGGTTGGCGAAGATGTCGACGATGGGTCCATGACGATCTTCGATCATCGCGTCGGTGTCGGTGAACACGAAGCCCAACCGGTCGGCCAATGCTCGCCCGACGGTCGACTTTCCGGTTCCCATGAACCCGGTCAGCACAATGTTTGCGCCCTCGTCGAACGTTCCGGCGTTGAGTGCTTCGGCGTCGATCGCTTCGGTGTCCGGTGTTTCGCCGCCGGGGTTCATGTGTCTAAGTGGCGGACGAGCGCATCAAACGCAACCCGGTAGCTGTCTGGTCCAAAGCCAGCAACGACCCCGAGACAGACGGCGGCGAGAACCGTGCGGTGGCGAAACTCCTCACGGGCGTGCACGTTGGACAGATGCGTTTCGATCACCGGCAGGTCGGTCGCAGCGATGGCATCGCGAAGCGCGTAGCTGTAGTGGGTGAAGGCTCCGGGGTTAAACACCACCCCGTCAACGGTGCCGCGTGCTGCGTGCAGCCGGTCGATCAGTTCGCCTTCGATGTTGGACTGGTACGACTCGACGACGACATCGAACGTCGCCGCGTGTGCCTCGATCCCGGCAACGATGTCGTCGAGCGTCGTCGTGCCGTACACCTCGGTTTCCCGGGTGCCGAGCAGATTGAGGTTGGGTCCATTAAGCAGCAAAACCGTACGCGACATGGTCAAGTGTTTACACGAAGGC
>CALBVK010000286.1 GCA_937969345.1 uncultured Acidimicrobiales bacterium | reverse complement strand
GGACGTCACCAAGACGGCGATCTTTGCCGAGGGTCAGCTCCTTGGTCAGTCGTCGATTCTGATGGCACTGGCCGCGGTTCCGCTGATGGCGCTCGGCACGTGGACGGGCGCAAAGTTCAACGAGAAGAGCACCGAGAAGACATTCGCGATCTTGTTCTGGTCGGTGATGATGGGTTACAGCGTCCGCCTCGGAATCTTCCTGTTCTAGCCCCAACCAGGCAGCACGGTTCGAGCCCGCACGCGCCAACCCCCATAACGCGGGGTCTGACCCTTTGTTATGGGGGTTGGGAACTTTGGGGCAGGTTTGGACGTCATAACCGGTATGAAGCATCTTCTTGTCGGCCTCACGCTCATCGTCGGATATCTCGTCGCTATGCCGACCCAGCACGTCG
Source organism: uncultured Acidimicrobiales bacterium (assembly GCA_937969345.1). Taxonomy (GTDB): domain Bacteria; phylum Actinomycetota; class Acidimicrobiia; order Acidimicrobiales; family SHLQ01; genus SHLQ01. The sequence goes on along the minus strand of CALBVK010000286.1, from coordinate 16,770 downwards.
GCGCTGATTGTGTCGGTCCGACAATCGTCCATGACACCGGTACGTTCGCTGCCGGCGACCAACTCGACATAGAGGGCTTCGCCTTTGGCACGAACTGTTACGACACCGGTCCCCCGCCCGAAGGCGAAGGGGTGCTCGGGGTGCCGGTGTCGGGCATCGAGATCGTGCTCGTTCAAGGCGACCTCGTCATACCGGTCGCCGCAGGTGACGCCGATGGCAATTATGAATTCATGGTGAGCATTACCGTTCCGAGCGACCTTGAGCCTGGCGAGTTTTCGGTCCTGGCAACAGGGCCCCGGTTTGGTGAGGCGTGGAACCAGAGCCAGGGCGTGGTCTCCTTCGTTCGTTCCGATGTCGTCTCGCCTGCTGTCGTTGCCGACTTTGAGCCCAGCAACGCTCCGGTACCGCAACCGAGCGAACCGTCGATCGGCGAAGACGAACCTCAGGAGAGCACTTCGGATACGCCGTTCCTTCTCCTCGTCGGCGCTGGCGTGCTCATGGCGCTGCTCGGAGCAGGTGTTGTCGCCTGGCGCCTCAACAGGCGGCCCGTCTAACCAAGGCCGTCACAGGGGTTACAAGGGTTGCGCTATGGGTTGGTGTTGTAGCCGATCGTGGTGCGGTGCAGAAGCCGCTCGTGGCCTTCGTAGCCGCCGGTAGCTCGGTGCAGGACACATCGGTTATCCCACATGACCAACATGTTTGGCTCCCAGACATGTCGGTACTGGACGGCTTCGTCGATCTGGTGGTGATAGATCGAGATCAGCAGCTCTCGAGCGTCGGCTTCGGTCATGCCATCGATGCCAATGATGTATCCGATCGTGCTGTAGAGCGTGGCTTCACCGGTCTCGGGGTGCGTTCGGACGAGGGGATGTAGCTGAGTGTCGTATGCGCTCTCGTCGTAGGTGATGGACATCTGGCGGCCCGCTGCATCGTCGTGCTCGCCGTACATTCCGTCGGGTGCATAACTGAGACGGGCCGAGTGGATACCGTTCAGCGTTTCAATCTGGGCCCGTAGCTCGGGCGGCAGCGACTGCAACGCCTTTGTTTGGTTGGCGAACAGCGTGTCGCCTCCGGCAGGTGGGATGACTCGCCCGTAGAGACACGTCCCGTCGGGCGGGAACTGTTGGAAGCTCCAGTCGGAATGCCAGGATTCGGCGAACAACGGTGTGGTCTCATCGGCGCCGCGGTGGATCGCCGCAACGTTTGGGTGACCGTCGACGGGATCGAAGAACGGATCGTCACCGAATGGACCGAAGTACTGTGTGAACCGGCCTTGGTCGTCATCGTTGAGGATCTGATCGGGGAACGACAACACCTTGTGCTCAAGCCATTGGGTCCGAATCTCCGCCACGGTCTCGGCGCTGAGCGAGGCTCGAAGGTCGACCCCTCGGACGGTGGCGCCACATGCTTGGCCGCTCGGTTCGATCTCAAGTCCCATGGCGCGAAACTATCGCGGTGCCACCTCACGCACCGCCAGTTCTGCGACGTGTCGTTGGTGTGTGGGCACCATCAGACGCCGCAGAAGGGCCTGGGTGCTAAGAAGTGGGGATGGAGCAAGACGGAATTCCACCCCAGCCGAACTACGGACAGCCCGGCGGCTTTCCGCAAGGACCCCAGGGGTACGGACAGCCCTACATCCAATACCCCGAAGAGTCCCAGGCGGTCCTGTCGCTCGTCCTGAGCATCGTTGGGCTCGTTGCGTGTAGTGGCTTGTTGTGCCCGATTGGATGGCACTTCGGCAAGAAGGAACTCGAAGGGATCGATGCTGGTCGCCGCGACCCGTCCAAGCGAGACATGGCCAAGGCCGGTCAGATCATCGGCCTCATCGGCACCGTGCTTCTTGCGCTCGGCTTCCTGCTGTTCATCGGCATCATGGTGCTCGCGTTCGCGAGCGCCGCTAGCGCCTGAACGAGCTACAGCGCGAGAGCGCCTTGGACCCGGGCGAAGACTTCGTCTTCTTCGCCGAGACCGTTGACCACCACGAGCTTGTTGCGCTCAGCGTAAAAGTCGAGCAGCGGCGCTGTTGAATCTTCGTAGTTCTGCAACCGGGTAGCGATGGCTTCGGCGGTGTCGTCTTCGCGGCCCCGGGCCATCATCCGGGCGGTGACCTCGTCGAGCGGCACGTCGATGTTGATGGTCGCCGTGAGTTCGACGCCTTGATCGGCAAGGATCTGCTCGAGGGTTTCGGCCTGGCCGGTCGTGCGAGGGAAACCGTCGAGAAGAACGCCGTTCTCCATGATGTCGGCTTCGGCCAAACGCTCGGCGACGATGCCGTTCATGATCTCGTCGGATACGAGGCCACCGGAGTTCATGATGGCCTCGGCCTGCTGGCCAAGTTCGGTACCAGCGGCAACCGCGGCGCGAAGCATGTCACCAGTCGAGACATGGATGATGCCGTATTCCGCGACAAGACGAGCGCACTGTGTGCCCTTGCCCGCACCTTGACGACCAAGAACAATTACTCGTGGCGCCATGGCCGACCTCTACTTCTTCTTACCGAGGAATCCCTCGTAGTTACGCATCATGAGCTGGCTATCAATCTGCTTCATCGTCTCGAGCGCAACGCCTACGGCGATGAGAATAGAAATACCGATGAAACCAAATCCTGCTGCGCCCAAACCGCCGCTGTGGGTATCGGTCAGGTTAAAGCCAAGGGCTCGCATGATCAAATTCGGTAGCAGTGCTACCGCAGCGATAAAGAGCGCTCCGGGCAGCGTGATGCGGGTAAGAATTCGGGCCAAGTATTGCTCGGTCTGGGGACCTGGGCGGATACCGGGAATGAAGCCACCCTGCTTACGGATGGTGTCGGCCTGCTTGGCAGGATCGAAGGTAATCGCCGTGTAGAAGTAGGCGAAGCCAACAATCATGAAGCCAAAGACGATCAGGTAGAGCAGTGCGTTTGGATCGACGAGGTTGTCGTTCACAAAGTTGCGAATGCCGTTGCCCCAACCGGTGTCGGGGAGCGCTACAGCGATCAGGTTCGGCAAGTACAGAACCGAGCTTGCGAAGATGATCGGGATAACGCCGGACTGGTTGACCTTGAGCGGAATGTAGGTGCTCTGTCCGCCATACATCTTGCGTCCAACGACGCGCTTTGCGAAGTTGACCGGAATGCGGCGCTGACCGTTCTCGACGAACACGATGCCGACGAGCGAGATGAGCAGGATCACGGCAAAGGTGATGATGGCGAGCAGGCCCTGGTTGGTCCAGAGTGCGCTGAACTGTGCGGGGAACTGGCTCACGATCGAGGCAAAGATGATCAACGACATGCCGTTGCCGATGCCCTTTTGGGTGATGAGCTCGCCCATCCACATCACCAGTGCAGTACCGGCGGTGAGAGTGAGAACGACGAGAAGAACAGTCCAGACGTTGAACTTGGGGAGCAGCACGAAGCCGCCGCCGAGGCCGTCGGAACGGTTGAACAGGAACGAGAACGAGGTGCTCTGGATCACGGCGATGGCGATCGTGAGGTAACGGGTCCACTGGGTGATCTTGCGCTGGCCAACAGCACCTTGCTGCTGCCACTGCTCGATACGTGGGACCACAACACCGAGCACCTGCATGATGATCGATGCGGTGATGTACGGCAGAACGCCGAGAGCAAAGATGGCGAACGTGGTCAGGCCACCGCCGGAGAACAGCTGTACGTAGGCGAGGATGCCGCCCTGCTGGTTGCTGTTGTCTCGCAGCTGCTGAACAGCGAGCGTGTCGATCCCGGGAGCCGGAATAAACGAACCGAGGCGGTAGAGCGCCAGGGTGAACAAGGTGAACAGGATCTTGTTGCGCAGATCCGGTACCCGGAACATGTTTGCGATACGTGAAAGCACGTCATCCCTCTCGATGAATTAGTTATGCAACGTTAGCCGAGCCTCCCCATTGTTCGACCCGCGGGCCATATGAACAATGGGTAAGGCTCGAAACGACTAACGGTTTGTGTGCTGGTTGCCCTTGGCCGGCGGACGAGGTGAGTCGCCCCATGGCTTTGGCAGAATTTCGATGGTTCCACCAGCTGCGGTGATGGCTTCCTCGGCGCTCTTGGAGAACGCGTGTGCCTTCACGGTGAGACCCTTGCCTGCTTCGCCGCGGCCGAGGATCTTGACGAGGCTGTTCTTGCCAACGAGGCCCTTCTCGAGAAGGGTCTCGGGCGAGACGTCGGTCAAGCCGGTCTCGGCAATGGTGTCGAGGTTGATGCCCTGGTATTCGACGCGGAACGGGTTCGTGAAGCCGCGAAGCTTCGGAACACGCTTCGCAAGTGGCATCTGGCCACCTTCGAAACCAACGCGGACCTTGCCGCGTCCACGGCTGTGCTGACCCTTGGTACCGCGGCCAGCGGTCTTGCCGCCCTTGCCACCGATACCACGGCCTTTGCGCTGCTTGTTCTTGGTCGAGCCCTCTGCAGGCTTGAGATCGTGAACCTTGATGGCCATTACGCCTCCTCGACGGTAACCAGGTGTGGCACCCGGTGGATCATGCCGCGCACCGAAGGGGTGTCGGGATGGGTGACAGTGCGACCAATACGGCCGAGCCCGAGTGCACGGATCGTGCCGCGCTGCTTTGGCTTGCAACCAATGGTTGAACGCACCTGAGTGATCTTGAGATCGGCCATGGTTATGACTCCGTGACGACACCAGCAGTAGCTGGGTCATTTCCGTCTCGCTCAGACTCCTTGTAGGCCTGGAGCAATCCCGCTGGCACGAACTCTTCGGCGTCGAGGCCGCGGAGACGAGCAATTTCGTCGGGGCGCTTCAGGTCTTGGAGACCAGCGATGGTCGCACGAGCGACGTTGATGTGATTTGGAGAACCGAGGGACTTGCAAAGCACGTCCTGAATGCCGGCTTCCTCGAGGATTGCACGAGCTGCACCACCAGCGATAACGCCGGTACCTGGAGCAGCAGGCTTCATCAGCACGCTGCCAGCGCCCATCGATCCGAGGACCGGGTGAACAATGGTCGTGCCTGCGAGAGGAACCGAGAACAAGTTGCGCTTGGCCTCCTCGGTGCCCTTTTGGATAGCGAGGGGAACTTCTTTGGCCTTGCCGTAGCCGAGACCAACCTGACCCTTGCCATCACCGATCACGACAAGAGCGGTGAAGCTAAAGCGACGACCACCCTTGACGACCTTGGCAACGCGGTTGATGTTGATCACTCGGGAGTCGCGAAGACCGCCGTCGTTCTCTCGTTCATTGCGTCCACCACGATCGTTGCGATCGTTACGGTTGTTGTTTTCGTACGCCACTAGAACTCCAGTCCTGCGTCGCGGGCTGCGTCGGCCAAAGCGGCGACTCGTCCGTGGTAAAGGTTGCCGCCGCGATCAAACACGACAGTGGTTACGCCAGCTTGCTTTGCTCGTTCAGCTACTGCTGCACCGACCTTGGTTGCTGCGTCGACCGTGTTGCCACGACCGTCCCAGCCCTTTTCGACCGTCGAGGCTGCAGCAACGGTGACTCCGGTGGAGTCGTCGATGACCTGAGCAACGATGTGCTTGTTCGAACGGAACACGGCCAAACGTGGACGTGCTGCTGTGCCCTGGACCTGCTTGCGGACCCGGTAGTGACGGCGCTGACGTTGACGTCGGCGTTCGGCAGAATAGTTCTTCATTATTTCGCTGCCTTTCCTGCCTTGCGGATGATCCGCTCGCCTTCGTACTTGATGCCCTTGCCCTTGTATGGCTCGGGCTTGCGCCACTTGCGAATGTCTGCGGCGACCTGACCAACGAGTTGCTTATCGATGCCCTTGACGATGATCTCGGTCTGCTGTGGGACCTCGAACTCGATGCCGTCCGGTGCCTGAATGTGGACCGGGTGGCTGAAGCCAAGTTGCATTTCAAGGGCGTTGCTGCCCTTGGCTGCGGCACGATAACCAACACCAACGATTTCGAGCTTCTTGGTGAAGCCTTCGCTGACGCCGATGATCATGTTCTGTACGAGTGTGCGAGCCAGACCGTGCATGGCCTTGCTTTGGTTGCTGTCATCGGGACGAGCAACGGTGACAACACCGTCTTCGATCGATGCGGTGATCTCGCCGGGGAGCGTGATGGACAGCTCACCCTTTGAACCCTTTGCGGTGACATCGGTGCCGCTGATGCTTACATCAACGCCAGACGCCACCGTGATAGGTGCGTTTCCAATACGGGACATGGTCTACCTACCAGACGTAGGCGAGCACCTCGCCACCAATACGGCGGCGACGGGCTTCGCGATCGGTCATGAGTCCACGGTTGGTCGACAGTACGGCTACGCCGAGACCGCCGAGCACACGAGGCACCTCGTTGGACTTGCGGTACACACGAAGGCCCGGCTTGCTCACTCGGGTAATACCCGAGATCACACGCTTGCGCTCTGGTGAGTACTTCATATCGATGCTGAGGACTCGACCGGGGCCGGTCGGGTTGTCAGCAACGGTGTAGCTGGTGATGTAGCCCTCGCTCTTGAGCAGCTCTGCGAGCGTCTCCTTGAGCTTGCTTGAAGGCATTGATACGTCATCGTGCATGGCCGTGTTTGCGTTACGGATGCGCGTGAGCATGTCTGCGATGGGGTCGGTCATTGTCATTGTGTTTGTCCTTCCCCTACCAGCTGGCCTTCTTGAGACCAGGAATCTCGCCGGCGTGGCCCATCTGCCGGAGGCAGATACGGCACAGGCCGAACTTCTTGTACACGCTGCGCGGACGACCGCACTTGCGGCATCGGGTGTAGGCGCGGACCTTGAACTTCGGGGTCTTCTGCTGCTTGTTGATGAGCGCCTTTTTTGCCATTACTGGCCTTCCTTTCGGAACGGAAAGTTAAATGCGTCGAGCAGCGCACGTCCGTGCTCGTTGTTGGTTGCGGTGGTAACGATGGTGATGTCCATGCCGCGAACGACGTCGACGTTGTCGTAGTTGATCTCCGGGAAGATCAGCTGCTCGGTGACGCCAAAGGTGTAGTTACCTCGGCCGTCAAAGCTCTTGGTTGGGAGTCCGCGGAAGTCTCGAATACGTGGCGTTGCCAGGGAGATGAGACGGTCGAGGAACTCGTACATGCGATCACCGCGGAGGGTGACGCGTGCGCCGATGATCTGGCCTTCACGAAGCTTGAAGCTTGCGATGCTCTTCTTGGCCTTGGTCACCGATGGCTTTTGGCCGGTGATGATCGCAAGGTCGGTGAGTGCACCGTCGAGGGCCTTCTTGTTGAGTGCGGCTTCGCCGACACCCATGTTGACCGAGATCTTCTCGAGGCGAGGCACCATCATGACGTTCGGCAGATCGAGATCTGCTTTCAGTTGGGCTTGGACCTCGTTGAAGTACTGGGCCTTCAGCGTAGGAATTGCGACGTTGTTAGACGTTACTGCGGTAGCCATTAGAGTTCTGCTCCCGTGCGCTTGCATACGCGCACCTTGGTGCCGTCTTCGAGGAACTTGAAGCCAACGCGGGTTGGCTTTCCATCCTTGGGGCTGATCACGGCGACGTTGCTGACATGCATTGGCATGTCCTTGTCGATGATTCCGCCAGGCTGGTCTTCACTCAGTGGACGTTGGTGCTTCTTGACGAGGTTGACGCCTTCGACAATGACCTTGTTTTCAGCCGGGAATGCGAACATAACTTCGCCTTCCTTGCCACGGTCTTTGCCGGCGAGGACGCGTACCTTGTCGCCTTTTTTGATCTTCATTTAGAGGACCTCCGGTGCCAACGACACGATTCGCATGAACTTCTTGTCGCGAAGCTCACGGCCAACCGGGCCGAAGATGCGGGTTCCACGAGGCTGGCTGTTCTCGTTGATCAGCACAGCTGCGTTTTCGTCGAAACGGATGTAGCTGCCATCCGGGCGACGAATTTCCTTCTTGACTCGGACGACGACGCACTTGACGACTTCGCCCTTCTTGACTGCCGCACCAGGATTTGCGTCCTTGACGGTGGCCACGATGACATCGCCGATGCTTGCGTAACGGCGGCGGGTGCCTCCGAGAACCTTGATGCACAGGATTTCGCGTGCACCGGAGTTGTCGGCGACCTTGAGACGGCTTTCTTGCTGAATCATTTAGCGAGCCCTCTCGATGATCTCGACGAGACGCCAGCGCTTCTTCTTCGACAGTGGGCGGGTCTCTTGGATCCGGACCAGGTCTCCGACGTTTGCGTCGTTGTTCTCGTCGTGTGCGAACAGCTTTGCGCTGCGCTGGACGGTCTTGGCGTAACGGCGATGGCGTACACGGTCTACGGATTCGACCACTGCGGTCTTGTCCATGCCGGTCGACACGACGATGCCTTCACGTACCTTGCGAGGGTTCTCGCGGGTTGTGGTGTCTTCAGTCATTATGCGACCTCTTCAGCTTCGAGTGCTTCAGCTGCGGCGATCTCGCGGGCACGAAGCTCGGTGAGAACACGGGCCTTTTCCTTGCGGACGGCTCCGAGGCTGCTGACGTTGGTGAGCTGTCCGGTTGCGTTCTGGAAACGCAGGTTGAACAGTTCTTCTGATACCTCTTCGAGACGTGCGAGCAAGTCGGCGTCTGAGAGTTCTGCAAGCTTCTTCTTCTTTGCCATTAGAAGCCCTCCTCACGCTTTACGAATTTGCACTTGATTGGCATCTTCTGGATTGCACGATCGATCGCCTGGCGGGCGATTTCTTCGTCGTGGAAGGCGAGCTCGAACATGACCTTGCCTGGACGAACAACCGCAACCCAACGCTCTGGGTTGCCCTTGCCCGAACCCATGCGAGTTTCGGCTGGCTTTTCGGTTACTGGCTTGTCTGGGAACACGTTGATCCAGACCTTGCCGCCACGCTTGATGTGACGGGTCATGGCAATACGTGCTGCTTCGATCTGGCGAGCGGTGATCCACCCTGGCTCGAGAGCCTGGAGACCGTAGTCGCCGAACGTTACTTCTGTGCCGCCCTTTGCGTTTCCACGCATACGGCCACGATGGTGCTTTCGATGAGCAACCTTGCGGGGCATCAACATTGTTGTCCTACCTCTCAGTCCGCGTCGCCGGGACGGAAGTTGGGAGCTTGATCCTTGGTGCGGGTCGAGGCGTCAATTTCCTCTTCTGCAGCAAGCAGCTTCTCGAATTCTGGATCGGCTTCCTTAACGAGGGGAGCCAATTCTTCGACTACCTCTGGTTCGCCGGGTTCTGGCTTGCGTGGAGCCGATGGGCTCGACACAACTTGGCGTGGCTTGTTCTGACCGGAGGTCTCGCCTACTGCCATTGCAGCTTCGCTCTGGATCTTTGCTTGCGCTTCGCTCTTGTAGGGAAGACGTTCGCCGGTGTAGATCCAGACCTTGACGCCGATGCGTCCAGCTGCGGTGTGTGCTTCGCGGAAGCCGTAGTCGATCTCGGCGCGCAGCGTGTGCAGCGGCACCTGACCTTCGCGGTACCACTCACGGCGAGCCATTTCGGAACCGCCGAGGCGGCCCGAGGTCTGGACTCGAATGCCGAGTGCGCCGGCCTTCTGTGCGTTCTGTACAGCACGCTTCATTGCACGACGGAATGCGACTCGGCCCTGGAGCTGGTCGGCTACGCCCTGTGCAATGAGTGCGGCGTCGAGTTCAGGGGTCTTGATCTCCTGAATGTTGAGCTGCACCTTTTGGTTGCCGGTGATCTTGGCGAGTCCGGTGCGGAGACGGTCGGCCTCTGCACCCTTGCGGCCAATGACGATTCCGGGACGTGCGGTGTGCACGTCGACTCGGAGGCTGTCACGGCTGGACTTGCGTTCGATTTCGATACGGCTGATGGCTGCGTGCGGCAGGTCCTTCATGATGAAGGTACGGATGTCGGAATCTTCAATGATGAAGTTCGCGTAATCCTCGCGGCTTGCAAACCAGCGGCTCTTCCAGTCGGTGGTGACACCGAGTCGGAAACCGTACGGGTTGATCTTTTGACCCATGGTTACTCTTCCTCTTCCGAATCGGAGGTCTTGGCTTTGGTGCCGGCTTCGATGAAGCCTGCTGCCTCGGCTGCTGCAGCGTCTGCGAACCAGACCTCTGCGACGGTGTTTTCGTACCAACGGCCATCTGGCTGGTGGAACTTGCCGGAGTCGGCGTTGCCCTTGACGGGGTAGCCCTCCGGCATTTCAGCTGCATCCTCGAGCGGAGCGTGTGAGCCCTCGCCGTATGGGTGATCGCCCTCTTGAGCTGCGGCGATGCCACCAGCTGCTGCTGCGGTGTCTTCGTCGGCGGAAGCCTCGGTGACGTCGTCTGCGACGACCTCGTCAGCCTCGACGTCTTCACCCTTGGACTTTGCGACTCGTGCGGAGCGGCTTGCCTTTGGAGCGGAGCCACCGGCTGCACGACGCTCGGCGCGGTTGCGGCGAACATCGAGGCGATCGTCTTCCATGCGGGAAACGATGAGCGTGATGTGGCAGGTGCGCTTGCGAATGCGGGTCGCGCGGCCACGAGCACGTGGGCGCCAGCGCTTCATGGTTGGACCCTCGTCTGCGTAGCACGCAGAGACGAAGAGCTCGTCGGCGTCTTGGAGGTCGTTGTGCTCGGCGTTTGCTACTGCGGAGTCGAGCAGCTTGCCGATTGGCTCGGCGATGCCGCGCTCGCAGAGATCGAGGTAGTCGGCAGCGTCGGCGACGTGCAGGCCACGGATCTCGTCGAGTACTTCACGTGCCTTGTAGGCCGAAGCACGGACGTGCTTGACCGAGGCGCGCGTGCCTGGACGTTCGTTGGTCTTTGGACCGGTCATCGACGCGCTCCTCGCTCTTGACCGGCGTGGAACTTGAAGGTTCGTGTCGGAGCGAATTCGCCGAGCTTGTGCCCGACCATCGACTCGGTGACATACACCGGTACGTGCTTACGTCCGTCGTGCACGGCCAGGGTGTGGCCGAGCATGTCAGGAATGATGGTGGAACGACGTGACCAGGTCTTGATGACGGCCTTCTCGTTCTTCTCGTTGAGTGCGTCGACCTTCTTGAGCAGATGCTCGTCGACGAACGGGCCCTTCTTGAGGCTGCGTGGCATGGTTCGTTACCTCCGCGATCCGCGCTTGCGGCGTCGGCGAATAATCATCTGGTCGGACTGCTTCTTATCTGAACGGGTGCGCATTTCTGGCTTGCCCCATGGGGAAACCGGATGACGACCACCCGAGGTCTTGCCCTCGCCACCACCGTGAGGGTGATCGACAGGGTTCATTGCAACACCGCGGGTCTGTGGGCGTACGCCCTTCCAGCGGTTACGACCGGCTTTACCGATCTTGATGAGCTCGTGCTCGGAGTTACCAACGGTGCCGACGGTTGCACGGCAGTCGATTGGCACACGGCGCATTTCGGTGCTTGGCAGACGAAGGATGGCGTACGGGCCGTCCTTTGCGACGAGCTGGACGCTCGAGCCTGCGGAGCGGGCCATCTTGCCGCCGCCACCTGGCTGCAGCTCGACGTTGTGGACCGTGGTACCGACAGGGATGTAGCGCAGAGGCAGTGCGTTGCCTGCCTTGATCTCGGATCCCTGTCCGTTCATGAGGGTCTCGCCGACCTTCACGCCTTCTGGAGCGAGGATGTAGCGCTTCTCTCCGTCGTGGAAGTGCAGGAGAAGGATGCGACAGCTGCGGTTCGGGTCGTATTCGACCGCTGCGACCTTTGCTGGAATGCCGTCCTTGTTCCGACGGAAGTCGATCTTGCGGTACTGCTTCTTGTGGCCACCACCGCGATGACGGCTGGTCTTGCGGCCGTAGCTGTTACGACCACCGGTGCGGTGCTTTGGCTCGAGAAGCGACTTCTCGGGCGTCGTCTTGGTGATTTCGGAGAAGTCGGAGGACGTCTGGAAACGACGTCCTGGACTTGTGGGCTTACGTTTGCGAAGGGCCATGGGTTAAACCTCGAAAAGGTCGATCTCGTCGCCTTCGGCGAGCGTGACCATTGCTCGCTTGGCATCGGGGCGCTTGCCGAACGTTCCGTTACGGCGGTTGCGCTTACGCTTTCCCTTGCGGTTCAGCGTGTTCACCTTGAGTACCGTGACCTCGAAGATCGTCTCCACAGCCTGCTTGATTTCTGGCTTGGTGGCGTCTGGGGCAACGGTGAAGGTGTAGACGTTCTCTTCGAGAAGGCCGTAGCTCTTCTCGGAAACGACTGGAGCGATAAGTACATCGCGAAGATCGGCAGCCATTGGTTACTCCTCTTCCGAGCCGCTAGCAGCAGCTGCGGCTTCGTCGTCAGCGCTTTGCTCAGCTGGTGCGTCCTGGACCGGAGCGGCTGCGGGCTTTGCAGCCTTTACCTTCTTGGCCTTGGGTGCGTCAGCTACTGGAAGAGCGCCTTGGGTGAATACGACCGTGTCGGATACGAGCACGTCGTATGCGTTGAGCTCGCCCGATGGCAGAACGTGAACGTTCTTGATGTTGCGGAAGCTCAGTGCGGTGTTGTTGTCGTTGCCGTCGAGGACGAGCAGAACGCGTCCTTCGTTGGCGAGACCAAGATCGGCGATGGCCTTGACGGCTGCGCTGGTCTTTGGTGCGTCGAAGTTGAAGGTGTCGACAACGACGACCTTGCCGTCAGCTGCACGGTCGGACAGTGCCGAGCGAAGTGCGAGCTTGATCATCTTCTTTGGGGTCTTTTGGCTGTAGTCGCGTGGCTTTGGGCCGTGTGCGATGCCGCCGCCACGCCACTGCGGCGAGCGGATGGAGCCTTGACGAGCACGACCGGTGCCCTTCTGACGCCATGGCTTTGCGCCGCCACCACTGCGCTCAGCGCGGGTCTTGGTGGAGTGGGTACCTGCACGTCGTGCCGCGAGCTGTGCGGTGACGACCTGGTGCATGACCGGAATGTTGGGCTCGATGCCGAAGATGGTGTCATCGAGGTCTGCCTTGCCGGCGCTCTTGCCAGCGGCAGTCTTTACGTCGACGGATGCCATTACTTGCCCTGCTCTTTCTTCGATGCGTTGCGCAGGAGCACGGTTCCGCCCTTGGGGCCAGGAACGTTGCCCTTGACGAGAATCAGGTTCTCTTCTGCGTTTGCTTCGACGATGGTGAGGTTCTGCGTGGTGACTTTGATGCCACCGCTACGACCGGCCATCTTCTTGCCTTTGAAAATGCGGCCGGGCGTTGCGCACTGGCCGACAGATCCGGGCATGCGGTGTACTCGGTGTGCACCGTGGCTGGCTCGTTGGCCTTTGAAGTTGTGACGCTTCATTACGCCGGTGAAACCTTGGCCCTTGCTGACGCCGGTGGCATCGACAAGTTCGCCCTCTGCGAGGACGTCGGCTCCGATTTCTTGACCAACAACGAATTCGCTGACGTCGTCGAGGCGAAGCTCAATGAGCTTCTTGCCCGGTGCGACGCCGGCCTTTTCGTAGTTGCCGAGTGCGGGCTTGGTGAGTCGGTGTTCTTTCTGGGTGCCGACCGCGACCTGTACGGCGGAGTAGCCGTCGGTCTCGGGGTGCTTGATCTGCACGATGCGGCACGGGGTGACCTTGAGGACGGTCACGGGGACGACCTTGTCGTCACGCCAGACCTGCGTCATTCCCAGTTTTTCACCAACGATGGCTTTGGTGGCCATGGTTCTCGTTCCTTGTTGAAACTTGCGGGGGCTTGCAGGAAATTGCTTTCGCAATAACCCACTCACGCGAACGCTCCGCATGGGCATGGCCCAGCGGAGCGAAAATTCGGTTTTGCTTACCGGTTCCCGAGGGCCTTGTAAGACGTCGATTGTGTTCTGGCAGAACCAGGCGCTCGGCTATCGGTGTATCCGGAGATACGCAGACGTCGAACAAACAGCTTGCTAACTCTAACCAGGTTGTCTCAACTGTCCAACTCAGCTGCCGAGTAATGCAGACAATCCTGATAGGACATTGTTCACAGCAGGCGAGTTTGACAACGGCGCCCGGTGGCCTATGCCGTCAGGCGGGGCCTAGAAGAGGGCACCCAGTCGGGCGTTTGATCTGGCTTGATCGAGCCGAGGTTTGGTCCGTTCGGCTGGCGGCGCCGCGAGTGCAGGCATGTTTCGGTATTGGCCGGGAGCTGGCTTTTTCTGGTGGTGTTGATTTTCGGGAGGCAATTCGTGAATCGTTGCGGCCCGGGTTTTCCAGGTCTTCGATCTTCGGTCGTAGAACAAGGTCTGTTTTCGTTGATGAAGCCGCGTGTGGCAGTCGCCGCATAAGAAGGCGAGGTTCTCGATGTTTGTTTCTCCCTGCCCGGGTGCTTCCCAGGGGAGAAGATGGTGGGCAACACATTCACTGTGGTGCGCTGAGCAAAGGACACAGCCGCCGTCTCGGGCGATGAGCCCGTTGATCTGGGCGGGGGTGGCGAGGCGCTTCATGCGGCTTTGCCACAGGAGCTCGCCATCGCCGGAGAAGATGTGGCCGATGATGTCTGCGTCGCAGCAGATCTCGTCGAATACCGAACGGGGCAACGGTGTGCCGTCGGCGGTGAGGATTGGCGAGGGGTCGTTGCCAAGGAGTTGGTCGGGCGTGACGTTTACGTGGACGACGTTTGCTCGGCGAGAACGGCCAGTGGCAGGGGACGCAGGATTTTGGTCGGTGTTGCTCGTCATCAACTTGTGCGCCGCGTCGAAACCGCGTTGATCGTTTGTGCGGGGATGTTTGCTGTGAGGAACGTCGCGGCCACCGTCGTCTCGGTATTCGATGTCGGCCTGGCCGGCCACCGACGCCTCCATTTGGTTGATCGAGTGGTCGTCGCCGTGGAACGTGATTGCAGCGTTGCCGTTGGGCAGCCGGTGTTTGTACCAGCCGCGGAGAATTCGTTGTCGATCGTGTTTGGCTTGTACGTCGGCGCTGCTGCGACGTTCGTTCACGAACTTGGTGGCCTTTTTACGACCTTGTTCTGGAGACGTTTGTGCCACATCGTTGATCAGCGTCGAATCGCATGCGGCTGCACCATCGGTTTCTGCTGCCGCTTTGGCGATGATGTCGGCTTGTTCTGCCGAGAGCTCTCCGGAGTCGAGTTTGTCGGCAATGCCAGGGTTGGCGTTTGTCGCCTTGGCGCGTGATGCCCTTTTCTTGGCTTCTTGTTTGGATGTTTTGCCATCGCCAAGGACGAGGTCTTCGACGTCACGGTCTGACGCACCGTTTTCGTACCGGTCTGCCAGGACCCGTGCCTCCGAGGCAGCAAGCCGGTTGCGGCAGAACTCGATAATGAGCAGTGCGGTCTTCGCCGGGACGTGTGCGAGTTCCGCATCGATTCGAACCATCGCGTCGGTAGCCACCAAGGCTGGGTCGTTGCCCAGAGGAAGGTCGAAGGACGTGGCCATGGATTCACCCTAGTCGAACGTATGTTCGATTACAACACCCGTTTGAAGAATTTCGTATCAAGCACCTCGGCAAAGCGATCCTGTTCAGCCTTGGAGATGTTGCGTGCGGTTGACACCCGCCGCCATTGGGCGACCGCCTCGGCGACTTCGCTACCGATGATGTCGGCCTGCTCGGTCGTCAGTCGGCACGATGCTGCGAGAGCCACAAGCCCGTCACGTTCTTCGCTCCGATGCGTGGCGCCAGCCACGCCGGTCACCCGGACTGCGTTCGCGTCCGGATTTGGGTTCACGTCGAACACCGGGGCTAGGGCCCACCCGCCCGATGTCGCAAGAAAGCCATGATTGCGAAGGTGATCGTCGGTGTTGTGAATCGCCACGCTAAACGCAACTCTGCGGTAGAGCTCGGCCAGGTCGGCCGATACGCGTGAACCAACGTCGGTGATGGCTTCGGCAACCTCTACATAGTCGTGCCACTCCCCGTCCGCCGCCGACAGCAACGTCATGGCGCTGACATAGGGGATTCGCTGTTCGTTCGAGGATCGATCAAAGCGTCCCAGTAGCAACACCTGTTGCGAGTCGCTCACGGTCACGAGCTCACGCTCGGGCACCTCAATGCCCGCCAATTCTGCAAGATCGAGGGCCACGCACTCCCACGCCATCACATCCCAGGAATCCTCGCGATGTGGAAACTTTGCGATCATCAGCGTGCCATCAGCTCCAAGCACGGAGGCTTTCGGACGCGCTCCACCGAGCGAACCCGACCCGGCCTCGAGAAGGTCTTTGACGGCGGCGAAGTCGTCACTGCTGTCGACCTGCTGGGAAGCCTGCAACAGTCGGGGCAAACGAATGAGCTTGGGAACCTCGGCATGGGGATGGAGGAAGTCGTCGCTCCCCACGTCTGTAAAGCGAAGCGCGCCCTGTCTGGTTCGATCGCTTACCTCGACGAGATAGTCGACGTCGTTCAGGGTGGGTTGACGGCCGCTCGTTTCGCTACGTCGGTGACGCTTGTCGATCAGATTTCGGCCCCAACGGTCGGGTGCGCAGTCCCGGAACGATCCGGGCAACCCATCGACATACTGATTTCCGGTGACGAGATCGAGGTGCGGGTCAATCGACAGGGCGTTTGGTCGCGCGAGGTAGCTCGGCGTGTAGGCGAACACCGACGAGATGGGCCCGCCCCTGCGTTGGGTGAACCACACCTGCCCAGCGAGTACGGACTCGCCCTCGAGGTCGAGGTACACGTCGAGCTCACGCCTAGCCACGGTGACGCACTCGCTGAGGTAGGTCTTCGTCGGCCCGCAGGCGTCCGAGGTCGGTTTGCCACGGGTCGGTGGCGTCGACGATCCGTTCGACGATGCCCAATGCGCGGGTGACGGCCAGGAAGGTGCCGAAGCCAACTGCGTCGCCGTTCTCGAGACGGCTCAGGGTCGGGCGTGAAATGCCGGCGCGGTCAGCGACTTGTTGCGCGGTGAGGTTCAGCATCTTGCGCCAGGAAGCAAGGTGCTCCCCTATCTCCACTGCGGTTCGTTCAGTCCGAGGATCCATGTTGATAGCTTAACGTAGTACTTACGTTACTTTACATCGGATAATGTGAGATATTCTTTACACTA
>CALBVK010000285.1 GCA_937969345.1 uncultured Acidimicrobiales bacterium | reverse complement strand
GTTGGCTTCGGGGTCGTCACTCGTCGCTGATGCCGAGTTCGTCAATGTCGTTCCGGCGACAAGACCGGCGGGAACGTCGACAAGAATCGACACCGTTTCGGTTGCTCCTGCTGCCACTTCGGGCCACGTGCATTCGACACCGCCGGTGCACGAACCAGCACCGCTCGGCGTTGCGGACACCAGGACAACATCGGTCGGGAGGGCATCGACGAGCACCGTGTTCAACGCCGTCGACGGCCCGGCGTTTGTCACGCTGATCGAGTACGTGACCTGCTGACCCGCAACTACTTGGGTCGGGGCCGTCTTCACCACGGTCAGATCCACTTGTCGTTCGAGCGCGGTTGGCTCGCTGTCGGTGTTGTCACCGAGTTCGTGTTCGTGGGTCGAAGAAGAAACGGTCGCACTGTTCGTCACCGATGCAACGACGACGTCACCGCCAACGACTGCGTTGATGGTCGCACTTTGCGACCCCGGCGCGAGCGCTCCCAGCAGACAGGTAACGACCTGCCCCGCAGCGCTACACCCAGGGTCCGAACCAGCCGCCGTGAACGTCAAGCCCGGCGGAAGGGTGTCGACGATGGTGACGTCTTGGGCAGTAGATGGTCCGGCGTTACTTGCGGTGACTGTGTAGGAGATCGTGTTGCCCGCAAATGCTGGGTCGGGAGTGTCGGACTTTGTGAGCGAAAGGTCGACGAGTGGTTCTACAAGGTGTTCAACGGCCGCGGTCGTGGCGGTGAAGTCGTCGCCGAGGAACTGTGCGGTGTAGTCGATCTGGCCGATGTTGCTGATCGTTGAACCTTCGACACCTTCGTCGACGGTTACTCGGAACGTGACCTCATAGACGCGACCACCCTGGCTGAGCGGATCGACCTGGCCGCCATTGGTTCCATCGGCACCTACGCCAATATTGAAGTTGACCGCCGTGCCGTCAAACCAGGCGGTATCGCCGTCCATGGCGTCGGTTCGCGCTCCTGCAGGGCTGTCGTCGGACACAACCGTCAGACTTCCCGGCACATAGGTAGTGCCGTTCGGGATCGTGTCGCTCACGACCGTGTTGATCGCGGGATCTTCGCCGGTGTTGTCGAAGGTAATCGTGTATTCGATCTCGTCACCAGGGTGCGCGAGCTCTCCGTTGAGATCGAGGCCGGTCTTTTGCAAGTTCGTTGTCAGGTTGGGTACGTAGATCTCGATCGCTGTCGTCACGACGGTCGGGAAGTACCAGTCGCCAACCGTCCCGACACGAACGGTCGCTGAGGTAGCACTTGTGGGAACGAGGCCGGAGGTCGCGATGATGTCGGCATCGAAGCCGAGTGTGTTGGATGGATACGTGGGGTTCGTGCCCGAGGTCAAGACCCCGCTCGACGACAGACTTGAGTTGAAGAAGTTGTCTGTTGGATTCACTCCGTTGGTCAGACGAGTGCCATTGAACTCGGCGTAGTCGCCCGTGAACGGCACGTCACCTTCACCAGCGATAATGCCGATTTCGGCGTTGACTGGACCGACCGGTGGAGCGGTAAATCCGGAGACGGTCAGATCGACGAACGGGATGGAAGAAGTAACGGCGTTGAAGCCGTGGTTCACCGTCAGGTTTTTCCACGACGCTGCTGGGTCCTCGTGCACCACAACGATGGACCAACCGCCGAAGGTATTACCCGACGCTGGAGTTATCGCCGCGTCCGCAACGGTGTACACACCACTCCCCCCGGTTTGCACGAGCGAGGTCACGTCGACGAAACCCATGTAGTAATCGTCGTTGTTGTCCCAGTCGTCGAAGAATGTGGCGGTCAACGGAACGTAGCCGCCACTCGCTGGGGTCTCGAGCAGAACGTCGTCCTTGTCAGCGGCCGCCCCCGTGTACCAGCCCGACCAGTACAGCCCCGCCCACAACACTGTCCCGCCGGCGGGCAGGTCATAGGTAGCCGAACTCGAGTTGACGGTGGTCCCGTCGGCGTCGACATCGACATAGGTCATGTTGCCGCCGAAGCTGTTGTTGCTGAAGTTTCCGCCGGCTTGCGCGGCAGCGCAGTTGGCAGAGCCTGTGGCGCAGGTGGCCAACGTGTTGGTTACGTACACGATGTCGCCAGGAGCGTTCGTCGAGAAAACGGGCGCAAACGGAGTGTTCGCAGCCGCCGGTGGCGTGTTTGGAATCAAAACAGCGATCTGTAGGGCCAGAAGTGAAAACGCGATGAGCAGCGCAAGGGGTAGTTGAACACGTGAGCGCAAGAAAGGCCGCATAGATCGACCTTCGACGTACCGTTAAATCCCTTGAGAAGGCCTATCAACATTGACCGTCAAGTCCGTGGTCCAGGCCCCACTTTCGGGGGTCTCGTGATGGTTAGCCTGAAGTGATGCCAACGCTTCCGCAACCGCCGTACTACACCGTGATCTTTCCAAATCAGCGAACCGCCGATCACGACGCCGACTACGCAATGATGGCCGCCGAGATGGTCGCGCTCGCAAAACAGCAGCCCGGGTACCTGGGGATCCACTCCGTGCGCGGCGATGATGGCTTTGGTATCACGTGCTCGTATTGGGAGAGCGAAGACGCAATCCTTGCCTGGAAGCAGAATGTCGATCACCTAGTTGCCCAGCGCAACGGGATCGAGCATTGGTACTCGTACTACGAGGTGTTGGTCGCCAAAGTTGAACGCAACTATTCGGGACCAGCGGGGCGTTAACTACAGGATGCCGCCGGGTCGGTACGCGGCCGCGTCGGGATCGTTCGCCACAAGAGCCGCGACCCGCCGTTCGATGGCTTCCACCTGCTCACGGGCCAGACCCGAGAGGCTGATCGGGTCCGAGACGGCGGCGTGAAGGTCGGTATCGGCGACGGGGAACCGGTCGTCAGCGGCGAGGCGCGTGAGTAGGTCGTTGTCGGTCCGTCCTGCTTCGCGCATGTCGAGAGCGACCGCTACCGCATGTTCCTTGATCGCCTCGTGGGCTTCTTCGCGACCAGCACCGGTCTTGACCGCAGCCATCAACAACTTCGTTGTCGACAAGAACGGAAGGTACCGCTCGAGCTCACGATCGATCACGGCCGGGAATGCTCCGAACTCGTCGAGGATCGTGAGGAACGTTTCGAACATGCCGTCGAGAGCGAAGAACGCGTCGGGCAGTGCGACCCGTCGTACGACCGAACAGCTCACGTCGCCTTCGTTCCATTGATCGCCAGCGAGAGAACCGACCATCGTGACGTGGCCTCGAAGAATCGCCTGGAACCCAGTGACCCGTTCCGAGGACCGCGCGTTCATCTTGTGCGGCATCGCCGATGAACCAACCTGGCCTTCTTTGAACCCTTCGGTCACCAGCTCTTGACCAGCCATGAGGCGAAGGGTGTTGCAGAAACTCGACGGACCTGACGAGACCTGCAGCAGCGCGGACACCACATCGAGGTCGAGCGAGCGCGGGTACACCTGGCCGACGCTGTCGAGGCTCGCCTCGAAGCCGAGATGGGCAACGACACGTTGTTCGAGTTGATCGACGGTGGCCGCGTCACCGAGCAGATCGAGAAGATCCTGTTGGGTTCCCATTGGACCTTTGATGCCACGCAACGGGTAACGGGCAATGAGCTCGTCGACGCGAGCGTGTGCTTGCAAAAGCTCTTCGGCAGCGTTCGCGAACCGCTTGCCCATCGTCGTTACCTGCGCGGCAACATTGTGACTGCGACCAGCCATTGCGACATCGGAGTACTCGGTTGCACGTTCGGTGAGACGAGCGAGCGTCGTGACGATCCGCGATCGGATCAGTTCGAGGCTCCGCCGGATCTGAAGCTGTTCGACGTTCTCGGTGAGATCACGCGACGTCATGCCTTTGTGGATGTGTTCGTGTCCGGCGAGCGCACTGAACTCTTCGATCCGAGCCTTGACGTCGTGGCGTGTCACCAGTTCGCGCTCAGCAATCGACTCAAGGTCGACCTGGTCGATGACCGCTTCATAGGCTTCAACCACGCCGTCGGGTACATCAACGCCGAGCTCGGCCTGTGCCTTCAGGACCGCAATCCACAGTTGCCGTTCAAGAATGATCTTTGCTTCGGCCCCCCAAATACCGACCATGTCGGCGCTTGCGTATCGGCCAGCAAGAACGTTCGAGACCATTTCTCTCCTCGGGAGTCGTACGTGACGGATCGTACTCAACACCCCCACCGATCAAACAGCTAGGGGGCTTGCTTTAGTCACTCGACACACCTCCGCTCGGCGGCGCGATGAATGCCTCAAGTCACGACAAGGCCAACGGAAAGCACCATCACCAACGGAAGTACCGCAATGGCGGTCGTGAGTCCTGCTCCCCCTATCGACAAGACTTCGAGCCCGTCGACCATCCTCGACAGATATCGATGAGCACCCTCGTAGAAGGAGCGAATCTGATTTGGCAGTTCATGAACGGGAAGCTCCGCCCATGGATCAGCGGCAACTCCATCTTGCGGTTCGACAAGAGTTGTTTCTGTCTGCGCCTCATCGATTTCATTGAGAGCAGCGAGGAGGCGATTTTCGACTTCGGCGATAGCCCGCTTCATGATTCGACCGGCGAACCATCCAACAGGCGTGGCTGACGTTGCGGCGGTCTCAAGCATGGATCCTGCGGACCCGAGTAAGAGCGGGAAGACGAGCGTGTGTGTGAGGAATGTCGCGACCTCGCGGAGCGGCAACTCGCTGCCGCTCGCACGTGCATTCAGTAGATCGCCATGCATTGCAGCGACGGTAAAGAGCGTTCGGTCAGCGGCACGATCGGTGGCTTCTATTCGCGACTTCAAGACAAGAAACGCACTGACCGCAGCAGCAGCGATGACCAAGGCGAGAACGATGACTGCGATGTAGGGCACAAGCGCCCACAAGGGCATTCGTGGTCGGAACGCAATCCACGCCAGCGCCGCTCCCAGGAAAATGGCCAGCGAACTCTTCTTTACGACCGCCTGAATTGCATTCGGCAGATCCAAGATCTCATGAATGTCTGCGCGAAGGCCCGGAAGGTCGTAGCTATCGAGGTCCAGGACACTTGCATCGATCGGTGTCGAGTCCGCCGGGGTCATACCTCTAGTTTCGAGCTTGGTGGGCAATGTCGGTGCGATGCTGCATGCCGGGCCATGAAATCTTGGCGACACCGGCGTACGCACGAGCCACCGCATCGTTCATTGTTGGGCCACGGCCCACCACGTTGAGCACTCGACCGCCACCGGTAATGAGCGCACCATCGGCGTTGGTCTTGACCCCTGCCGCGTACACCGAAACCCCCTCGAGATCGCGGGCCTCGTCGAGCCCCTCGATGACATCTCCGGTTCGTGCCGACGCCGGGTACCCCTCGCTGGCACACACGACCGTGACGACAGCATCGTGCGAGAACGTTGGTGTCGACTCGATATTGCCCGCAGCAGCTTCGCTCAGTAGCTGCACCAGATCGGAGTTGATTCGCGGAAGCACGACCTGTGTTTCTGGGTCGCCAAAGCGAACGTTGTACTCGAGCATCTTCGGACCGTTCGGTGTGAGCATCAGGCCAGCGAAGAGCGTCCCTCGGTAATCGATTCCTCGTCGTTGTAGTTCGGCGAGCGTTGGATCGATCGCGTCGCGCATGATCGTGTCGACGAGCTCGGGGTCAGCCCAAGGCAGTGGGGTGTAGGCGCCCATGCCTCCCGTGTTTGGACCACCATCACCATCGAAGATTCGTTTGTGGTCCTGCGCTGGCGCCAGCGCAACAGCTTTCGTGCCGTCACAGATCGCAAACACCGAGACCTCGGGGCCGACAAGTCCTTCTTCTATCACCACGGTCGATCCAGCTGCGCCAAAGGCGTCGCCGGAGAGGTATTCGTGAATTGCAGCTTCAGCCTCGGCTCGATCGTCTGTGACCAGCACACCTTTGCCTGCCGCCAGCCCGTCGGTCTTGATCACGAACGGTTCGGACATCGTGTCGAGGAACGCAATCGCGGGGCCGGCTTCGGTGAACGACCCGTGCGCAGCTGTGGGAACACCCGCGGCCACGAGCAGTTCCTTCATGTATGCCTTGCTGCCTTCGAGCTGTGCTCCGTCAGCACCGGGTCCAAATACCAACTTGCCTTGTGCTCGAAGCTCGTCGGCGAGTCCGTCGACGAGCGGGACTTCGGGCCCGATGACAAAGAGGTCCGCATCGAGCTCGGTCGCGGGTGTTGCGACCGAACCAGGAATGCCGGGGTTTCCCGGAGTGACGATCACATCGCTCGCCGTGCGCGAAAGCACGTCGGCAAGCGCGTGCTCGCGTCCTCCGGATCCAACGACGACGACTCGGGTCATCGAGACCAGCTCCTATTGGTTGAAGGTGAGAACTTGCTTACGGCCTGGGCCAACACCGACCATCGTGACCGGCATACCGCACTGTTCTTGCAAGAACGTGAGGTAGTCGTCGGCTTGCTTTGGAAGCTCGGAACGGTCGGTGACCTGGGTGAGGTCGGTCTTCCAGCCGGGAAGCGTTTCGTAGATCGGCTTCACGTTATGCAGCACCGTCTGGTGATACGGGAAGTCATCGAGACGCTGGCCCTCGTGCTCATAGCCAACACAAACCTTGATCTCATCGAGCTGATCGAGGACGTCGAGCTTGACGATCGCAAGTTCGGAGAGTGAGTTCACGCGGCGCGCGTAACGCATCATCACGCAGTCGAAGTATCCGGGGCGACGCTTACGACCGGTGTTCGTGCCGTACTCGTGGCCAACGTCGACGATGTGATCGCCAATTTCGTCGAACAGTTCGGTGGGGAATGGACCAGCACCAACGCGGGTGATGTATGCCTTGGCGACACCAACCACGCGGTCGATGTACATCGGGCCGACGCCAGAACCTACGCACGCACCACCGGCGGTCGGGTTCGATGAGGTGACGTACGGGTACGTGCCATGGTCGAGGTCGAGGAAGGTGGCTTGAGCTCCTTCGAGGAGCACATCGTCACCGGCTTCGAGACGCTCATGGACCAACGCAATGGCGTCGGTAACCATTGGCTCAAGCTTTGGCTTGTACTCGGTGAGGAAGGTGTCGGCGATCTCGTTGATGTCGAAGCCGAGCTTGTTGTACACACGGCTCATCACCGGATTGAGCTGGTGAAGAACGACCTCGAGCTTCTCGCGGAAGATCTTCTCGTCGAGGATGTCTTGGACACGCAAGCCCGTGCGCATGGCTTTGTCGGCATACGCCGGACCGATGCCGCGTTTGGTGGTACCGAGCTTGTTCTTGCCGAGGTGACGCTCTTGTAGTGCGTCGAGGCTCTGGTGGTAGGGGAAGATCAGGTGCGCGTTGCCGCTGACCCGAAGGCGCGACGTGTCGACGCCCTTGGACTCGAGCATCGCCATCTCTTTGAGCAGAACGCCCGCGTCGACGACGACACCGTTTCCAATCACCGGAGTGATGTGGTCATATAGGACGCCTGACGGCACGAGTTGAAGTGCGAAGCTCTCGCCTTCAACAACAATCGTGTGTCCTGCGTTGTGTCCACCCTGAAAGCGAACAACGGTGGACATGTCTCGGGCCAGCAAGTCTGTGAACTTGCCTTTTCCCTCGTCACCCCACTGGGTACCAACAATGACGGTCGCGCCCATGATGGCGTCCTCTCAGCCGAAAATCCGACTGGCTAACCATACCGGCGTCGCGTCATTGCCCCTTCAGTGGAGGACCGATGCCACTCCAACACAC
>CALBVK010000284.1 GCA_937969345.1 uncultured Acidimicrobiales bacterium | reverse complement strand
CATCGCCAGACTGTGCTCACGACTTCCCCCGTCAACTCACTCTGACTAGGGAAGGTCCAATGGGACGACCACTTCGCATCGACTTCGACGGCGCATACCACCACATCACAAACCGAGGCCTCCGCAGGCAACCCATCTTCTACGAACCCGATGATCGCTACGACCTCTACGAACTCATAGGACGTGCGCACGAGCGCTTCGGCATAGTGGTTCACAGCTTTTGCTTCATGACGAACCACATTCACTTCGTTGTCGAGACGCCCTTCGGCGGCCTTAGCAAAGCGCTGCAGCTGATCGAGAGCTCCTATGTGCGGCGATTCAACAAGCGACACGGGTTCGACGGGCCGCTCTTCAAGGACCGTTTCTACTCTCGACTTATCCAACAAGACGAGTACCTTCGCAACGCGCTCGTCTACGTGATGGCGAATCCGATCGATGCAGGGATGGTCGATCAGCTCGCTGACTATCCGTGGTCGTCATATCCATACTTTGTTGGCCACCCAGCGGCGATACCCGACTGGCTATCGACCGAGGCGCTCCGGATGAACAAGATCCTTGGCAAGGCCAAACTCGATCAAGCGATCGCACAACGGTCGAAGAAGATGTTCGACCCCACGGTCTTCCCCGAAGTCATTGGGTCCGATGCCTTCATCGACGCTGCGCTGAAGCAATGCAACGCGGATGCTCAAACCGCCTCCCACGTTCGCCGAGCTCGGACTCGGCCATCGTCAGAAATAATCGACCAAGCAATCGCGAAGGTCTTGCACATACCGATCAACTCGCTGTCCGAGTCCGCCCGCGGCAAGGGGTCGGTTATCGCCACAGCGCGCAGCATCGCTGTTCACCTGAGCCAAGACCTTGCAGGACAGTCGCTCGACGAGATAGCGCGTCGCTATCGATTCGCCTCGGGGCAAAGTGCTGGCGTTGCCGCATCGAGGCTGCGCGGGAAAGCGAAGCTCGACAAGATCTTGACCCTTCGCATCGATCAGATTCGCGAGGAGGTCATTCGACTTGGGCCGGTGTAGATAAAAGATGAGATCTGACACCGGTGGGTAGTAGATAAAAGATGAGATCTGACACCGTTAGGGCCAGATGTCGCCGATGGTGAAGCCGTTTGGAAACGGGTCGGTGCTGTCGAGGACGTACTCGCCGCGGCCCGTGATCCAGCCCTGGCCGCTGATCTCGGGAATGATCGCCGTTATCGGGTCGCCGCCCGGAACATCGACCACGACCTCCTCGAGAACCCGACCGGTGAACGTCGTCCCCAGCGGACCCTCGTGCACGAACGTGTCGCCGACTGCGAGTTCGCCCCGTGCATGGCGCACCGCCATCTGCGCTGACGTCCCCGTTCCACACGGACACCGGTCGAGCGCGCCAGTCCACGTTTCGGGACGATCCCAATCGAGAGCGCCCGTCGCCACCGTGACCGCGTTTCGGCGATCGGCGCCAGCAACCGACGGAGCCCCCGACAGCTGCGAGATCGTGGGGCCGGTGAGCTCGCGATGTTGCGGATGAGACACCGGCATCTGCTCGACGGTCGCGGCACGGATCATCTCGCTCACCCGAGCGATCTCTCCTCCGTTCGCCGCTGCAAGGTCGACACCCAAGACATCAGCATCGGCGATGGCGTAGAACATTCCGCCCCATGCAATGTCGACCGTCACCGTCCCGAGCGTTGGCACCTCAATCGGCACATCGAGATGCAAGGCAAACGCCGGCACATTCGTGAAGTGCACAGCCGTCACCTTGCCGCCAGCACAGTCGGCGCGCACCCCGATCAGACCAGCGGGTGCTTCCAAGGTGAGCTCGGTCACCGGCTCGACCATCGGCACAATCCCCGTCTCGAGCAACGCGGTCACCACACAGATCGTGTTGCTCCCCGACATAGGCGGATACTCGGTCTGCTCCATGATGATGAAGCCAGCATCGGCTGCCGGGTTGTCCGACGGCACGATCGCGTTGCAGCACAGCCCCGGATACCCGCGCGGCTCGCGAAGCATCTGCAGACGAATGTGGTCAGCGTTTGCCTCGAGCCACTGCATCTTCTCGAGCATCGTGCCCGGCGGAAGCTCGGGCATGCCCGCGGTGATCACGCGACCAGGCTCGCCTTCGGCATGGACATCGATCGCAGACAGCGTCAGATCAAAAGGCATTGCTATGCATCTCCCTTGGGCGCATCGAGAGCATCGAGCGCCTCGTCCGGCTCATCGGTCTTGATCCACACCGTGCGCTGCGGGAACGGGATCTCGATTCCTTCATCGTCGAAGGCCTTCTTCAGACGGGCTCGGATGCTGCGGGCCACTGCCCATTGCTCCGATGGGTCGGTCTTGACCGCGGCCCGAATGACCACCGCGTTCGGACCAAAGGCCTGCACACCCTGCACCTCGGGCTCTTCGATGATCGTGGCCGTCTCGGTCGATTCGTGCCAGGCCGCATCGAGTTCGCGTTTCATCACATCCATTGCGTGATCGACATCGGTGTCGTACGCGACCTCCATGTCGAAGATCGATTTCGACCACACCTGAGAGTGATTACCCACACGTTGGATCACGCCGTTTGGCACCGTCCACAGCACTCCGGAAATGTCTCGAATGCGAGTCGTGCGAAAGCCGACCTCTTCGACGGTGCCGGTCGCTTCACCGGTGTCGATCACGTCGCCGACACCGTATTGATCCTCGATGATCACAAAGATGCCCGCAAGAAAGTCACGCACGATCGACTGAGCGCCAAAGCCGAGAGCGATACCAACAACCCCAGCGCTTGCGATCAACGGTCCGAGCGACACACCGATCTCTCCCAGCACCAAAAACGCAGCGATCGTCCACACGACGATCGACACAAGGCTCTCGAGCATCGCTCCCAGGGTGATCGCCCGCTTCTCGGCTCGCTCACGCTGACGTTCGAACTGCGTGAGGATCGCCACGCGGCGAATGATTGGATTGGCCGGCAGTTCATCTTCACTCGGCGGCTGAGCCGACCGCGCTGCAATCGCACTTGCGAATCGTCCAACGACACGACGAAGGACCCGCACCACCAGCCATGCCAGCGCAAGGATGAACAAGATGCGCAGGGGTCGATCGACAAACCAATCAGCCAGACCTGCCCACACCTCGCTGCCGGTCCGATCGAATACCCACTCGCAGACGAGATTCGGATTCAAACCACACGCGGTTTCAACCGTGACCTCATCGACTTGCACTGCCATCTTGGGCTCCCGTCCTCGCGACGTCTGCTCGCGACTCCGGTCAGTCTCACACTGTCTTCACAGCATGGCTAGCTGCGGGGAACGTCGCTCCATGCAATGTCCTTGTCGACCCGAGGTTCACCCGGAAGACCAAGCACTTGTTCGCCCAAAATGTTTCGCATGATCTCCGACGTGCCACCTTCGATGCTGTTTGCGCGTGCACGAAGGAACGCGTAACGAGGCCCACCGCCAGTCCCGGAGACATCGAGGGTTTCAGGTGCGCGATAGGTGTAGTCGTAGTCGACTTGGCCCGACATGCCGAGCAGATCGACGGTCAACGCATACACATCTTTGTTCAGCTCCGCGAACATCGTCTTGGCCACAGAACCCTCCGGACCGGGGTTGCCGACCTTGCGATTCTGCGAGCCGCGAATATTCGTCAACCGCAGCGCTTCAGCCTTCGCCCACAACTTCATGACCGACTCGCGCTTTGCTGCAGTCTGCTCCTCTGCCGGAAGCTTGTTCCAGACCGCCATGAGCTCGCCGATCGCGCCGCCGCCTTGTTTCGGCGTGCCACCGCCGATGGCCGTGCGCTCATTCATCAATGTGGTGAGCGCTGCGCGCCAGCCTTCGCCCACGTCACCAATGCGATTCTCATCGGGGATCTGAACATCGGTCAGATAGACCTCGTTGAACTCGGCCTCGCCGGTGATCTGACGAAGCGGCACGACCTCAACACCGGGGCTCCGCATATCAACAGCGAAGTAGGTCATGCCCTTGTGCTTGGGAAGTGACGGATCGGTGCGAACAACGAGCATGCCCCAATCGGCCAAATGCGCCAGCGTGTTCCACACCTTCTGGCCGTTCACGATCCATACGTCACCGTCGCGCACTGCCTTCGCTGCGAGGCCCGCGAAGTCAGACCCAGCTCCCGGTTCGGAGAACAGCTGGCACCACTTGTGCTCGCCGGTGTACATCGGACGTAGAAAACGGTCCTTTACCGCATCGTTGCCATGCGCCTCGATCGTCGGGCCGGCCAAGTATCGAAAGAACATCGTTGGTTCCTCAGGCGCTCGACCAGCGTCGATCACCCGCTTCTCGATATGGCGTTGCAGCTTCGGAGCGAGCCCAAGCCCGCCACGTCCCTTCGGGAAATGAATAATCCCCAAGCCGGCGTCGTACTGGTGCCCGCGAAACTCAGCGGTCGACATCGACGTTGGATCATGCTCAGCGAGCAGTGCATCGATTGCGGCATCAACGGTGGCGAGAGCATCGGTCATGGCCTAGACGGTACTCACTTCGCCCGATCGGTACCACCTGAATGGTGCGACCTCGAATGCTGTCCCCCCGTTCCACCTCCAGTGCCACTACGCTCAACTCCGTTGGAGAGGGCCGCATGCGGGCGTTTGCAGGAAGAACCTCACCACATGACCGTCGATGAATCGACCACGCTCCGATCCGCTCAGCCGATCGTTCGCCAATTCACCGCTGAGCACGACCAGCTCCTACACGCGGTCGTCACGCAGCTCGAGCGTGTAACCGCGCGCCTCGACGTCCTCGAAGCGCGCGAGGCTGCGGCGAACAGCGCACCAGCGAACGCAACGACTCCCGCTTGGCGCACCAAAAACGGCCGCCAAACGGGTTGGCAACCAGCGCGCCGCTAGCCAGCGATACTCGCTTTCTCGAATGTAGAGACCTGTTCTGCGCTAGGCCGAATCGGTATCTTCGACAATCTCTTCGGCCGCAGCAGCAGTGCCGCCGGCTTCGACTTCGTCGAGCAACGTCTGTAGATCGGCAAGAGCCTCTGTCTGTAGACGCTGGTACTCAGCAAAGTCTGGCAATGCACCCTCGGCCTCGGCGAACTTGTCGATCACCTGATCGAGGCGAGCCGTAACCTCGGCGCTCGCCTCCCCGAGATCGATGAATCCGGTCGGACCGGTG
This sequence comes from uncultured Acidimicrobiales bacterium, assembly GCA_937969345.1. Lineage (GTDB taxonomy): Bacteria > Actinomycetota > Acidimicrobiia > Acidimicrobiales > SHLQ01 > SHLQ01. Next base: position 10,086 of record CALBVK010000284.1, on the reverse strand, counting down.
ATGTCGCCCTCCTCGATATCGGCGACACGGCCACCTACCAACGCAGCGGCTTCCTCAGCACTCAGATTGAACAACTGCGCAAGCGCTCCGGCGTAGGTTGGCGCAAAGCCGAGCCGGTCCTCTTGAACCACAGCCACAAACTTGACCTGAGGTTCGGTCTCTTCGGTCGGGTTCTCCGCTGGCGGTTCACGCTTGACGTAGAACGGTCGCACGTAGACGACAGCATCTTCAACCAGGAGCGGAATCAGGTTGCCCGGCAGGAACAACGAGCCATTCTGATTGAGCTCGGTACTTTCCTCAGAGATCTCGGGGTCGGAGTTCAAGATCTCGTCGATCTGCACCGGACCACGCGCCGACACGTTTGCTCCGGAACTCAATTCGTACTGACGAATCTCGAGCTTTCCCGCCTCGTCCACACGCCCGACCATGTACGCCTTGAGCTCGGGCACCGCCGATGGCACGAACGTTCGCGACACGAGGAAGCTCGTCTCGTCCTCATCGGGGAGCTGGGTGACCTGGTAATACGGATCGACCGGGCGGCTGCGAGTAGAGACGATCCGCAAGTTCGTTGGGTCGCTCGTATCGATCTGGGTCAGCGGGTTACCGCCGGAAACCGCATCGGGGTTCGCCGCGACCTCCCAGCGAAGGTCTCCGGTGAAGAAGTCACCAACGTTGTCGAGCTGGTACCGACCCCACATACCCGTCTGAATGACAAACAAATCGTTCGGGTAGCGCAGATGCGTCGAAACTTCGACCGGCATCTCCGAGACGTCCTTGAACAGACCATCGAATGCCTGGCGGTAGGCGTTGAGAATCGGGTCCTCGGCATCGACGACGTAGAAGTCGACCGTGCCGTCATAGGCATCGACAACAACCTTCACCGAGTTGCGGATGTAACTGAAGTCGTTCCGAAGACCAGATTCGTTGCTGAGCTGACTGGTGTCTGCAAACTCGCCATAGGGAAGACGATCCGACGTGGTGTACGCGTCGATCACATAGGAGATGCCACCATCGACGACGATCGGATACGGGTTCGAGTCGTACTGGAGGAACGGCGCAATGCGGCGAGCACGTTCGGTTACGTCCCGAGCGAAAATGACCTCGGTGTCATCGGTGATGATGCCCGAGATCACCGGTTCGATAGCACCGAAGCGGAATGCGAAGGCAAGACGAGGCAAGAAGTCCGACATTGGGATGCCACCTTCGCCGTCGTAGGTGAACCCCTCGTCGAAGGATGGGTCAAACTCCGCTGCGCTCGTCGACGTCACTGCGTAGTTCTCGAGACCTTCACCAAAGTAGATCTGCGGTTGGTCGATAACGACCGTCTCTTCGAGCTGGTTGTCGAGCGGAGTATCGCCAATCACGAAGAACGGTTCGCCGTTCGAGTTGAACCGGTTCGCCGGCGCCAATACAAGGCCGTAGCCGTGAGTACGAACCGCATGACGAATCTCCCACGACACGCTCGGCTGGTTGTCGATCTCGCGGGCGCTCACGACGACCGGAGTGAGTTCGCCATCGATCATGTAGCGGTCGACATCGACCGCACCGGCGAAATCGTCATAGATCTCGAGGTCTCGTTGGTTACGGGTGAACGAGTCGTCAACAATGCGCGGGTCGAGCAACCGGACCGTCGAGAAGGCACCGCGGTTCTGCAGAACCTCTTCGCGCGACAGGGGACGGTCGTCGAACGAGAAGTCACCCTGAATGACGCTGTCGAGCCCGAGACCGATCCGCGTCGCTTCGATATTGCGTTCGATGTAGCTGCGCTCGCGGGCGAGCTCGTCGGGGGCGACCTGGAACTGCTGAATCACCGCTGGGTAAATGCCACCGGCAAGGACCGCAATGAGGCCCCAAAGACCAACCGCCACTGTTGGCAGCGCCCATCCTCGACGCCAGATGTTCGCGACGAGAAGACCGACCGAGAACAACGAGATGAGCAACAGCAACTGGATTGCGGGCAGGCTCGCGTTGAGATCGGTGTAGAAACCGCCTCGAGCGAAACCCTGGCTCGAACCCAACAACTCGTAGCGCTGCAAGTAATAGTCGGCAGCCTTGAGGGCCGCGAGGACCGCCAGAATGACGGACAGATGAGCCTTAACCTGTGGAGTGCTCCGCCGGTCCACGGTCTGAATCCGAATACCACCGTTGATGTAATGCCAGATACCGGTGATGATCCCGATGATGATGAACGCCGCGAAGAACCAGCTCACCACGAAGCTGAGAAAAGGCAACCGGAACATGTAGAACGACAGGTCTTCGCCGAAGACGGGGTCGACTCGTCCAAACTCGATCGGGTTCGTGAACAGCACCCATTCGTTCCACTGTGCCGCAGCGCCGCCACCGGCGACCAAAGCAAAGAACCCGGCGATAGCGAACCGGATAAGGCCATTGCGGCGTCCGACCGTTTCGTGCCAACGAACAAGCAACTCTTCTTCGGGCCCCGGCGGCCGAAGCGCTGGTGCAATTCGATCAGCGATGACCAGGTTCAGCCATGCCAGCACGAAGAAAATCGCGACGAAGATGACCGACAAGATGATCTGAGCACCAATGATCCCGCTCCACACCCCGGTGCGACCAAGGTCGTCGAACCAGAGGTAATCGGTGTACAGCGTGAAGATGCCACGAAGCGATGCCAGCAGAACGAGGATCGCTATGACGATGACCGCACCGATGATCCGGCGCTTGCCGGAGTTCGGGGGGAGGACTTCCTCGGCGTTTTCGGTTTCCATGTACCGAACAGGATACCTCTAGCTAGACACGCCAACCCCCGCGGTCCGACATACTGCGTCGGCACACGGTGTGATCTTCTGCGTCTTGAGCTCTCGGTACACGCTTCGCAGCGCGTTAACGGCTGATTCGCTGTCCCCATCGGCGCCCTCAATGGCCCCCCCGACACGTCGTCGGATGTCATCGACGAGCGAGCGAACCGGCGCTCGAACCTCATCGGTGCCGTCGGAAACATTGTCGAGCTGGCCGAGCACCTCGACCCAATACGACTCGACATGCTCGTCCTCGGATCCGAGCAGATCGGCGAGTGCAGGCAACTCGTCGGAGGATTTGACCTTCGACATTGCTCGGCTCTGTTCATCGGCGAGCACTCGCTTGAGGCGGCGCGCCATCTCCGACGAGTCCACCGAAGCAATCGGAGCGGCCAGCGTTGCGGCCTCCTTGGGCTTGCTCGCCGTGGACTTCTTCGCCTTCGCTGGCTTCTTCTTTGCTTGGGACTTCTTCGGCGCCACCGGTTTCGGCGTCTCTGAGCGCAAGCTTGCGAACAGATCGCCTAGTGAATCCTCGTCACCAATATCGGGGGCATCGTCAGCGCCGGATTCCGATGCTGTCGCATCGCCGACGTCTGGCGCCGCGTCTGGCTCGGTCGCCGGATCCGACTCTGGCTCCGGCTCTGGCTCTGGCTCAGATTTGACGGACTCGAGCTTGGTGACCTTGGCCGGTGCGGGCTCGGGGCGCTCCGATGGAGCGGACGGCTTCGGGGTCGAACGGCCGTTGCCAGCGTCGCGACCCTTTGCTGGATGGGTCGCGGTGTCGACCTCGTTACGAGCCCGATCGAGTTGCACTACTGGAGCCAGAGAACCGCCGCTCGTGCCGGAGGAACCGTCGCCCTGCTCGGCATCCTCGCCCGACCTGGCACCCGACTCAGTGTCGGTGTCAGTGTCGGTCTCGGTGTCGGTCGAACCGTCCAGTGTTTCGTCAGGTTCAGCCTCTCCGGTCGCCTCACCACCTTGAGCGGAGCCGGCGGCGTCAGCCGCTCCATCCAACGACGAGTCCGCGACGGCCTCTTCGGTTTCGGGTGCCGCAGCAATACCAATCTCGCTGCTCGGCGTTGACTTCGATACGGGAGCGACCACTGCGGGTTTCGCTGGACGCTTCGCCGCAGGCCGGCGTTCGACCACCGGCAACGGGCCAGTATCGAGCAGCCCCGTGAGGCGAGCGGTCTCAATCTCGGCTTCGAGCTCCTCGATTGTCGTATCGGAAACGCTGTGTCCTGCAGTTTCGGCTGCAGCACGAGCTTCAGACATCGAGATCGTCAACTCATCGGAGATCTCATCGAGGGCACGGCGGACGGTCTCGTGGGAGGCGAGCAAACGCTCACGGCCCGCACGCAACTGCTCGATCTGACGTCGAGCCGACGAGCGACGACGAGCCAGGTCCTCGAGGATTTGCCGACGCGTCAGCTCCGCCTCGCGAATGATGCGGGCAGCCTCGGCATCGGCCGTCTCGCGATCGCTGCTCCCTGCGGTCCGCGCATGCTCTGCGTCGGCTTCGGCGGCCGCGACGATCTCGGCGGCGGCGCGTTCGGCCTCGGCACGTCGCTCTTCGACCACGGACTCAGCCGTAGCCCGAATTCGCTGCGCTTCCAGGTCGGCCGCGGTAGACCGCTCCGCATGCACTTCTTCGGCGGCGGCCAAAATAGCAGCGGCCTCTTCTTCAGCTTCAGCGATCCGGTCAGCTGCCGCTGCACGCGCCTCGGACAGAACCCGTGCGGCATCTTGGCCGAGACGTTCGGTGAGCTCAGCCTCATCGAGCGCAACCGGCGCCGCACTTGTGTCGGGAACGGCGCTCAACTCGTCGCGGAGCGCATCGACCTGAGCCTGAAGCGTGTCGCGCTCGGCGCGCATTCCGTGCACCGTGGCAGCCACCGACGACAGGTGGCGCTTGACCGCGTCGGGGTCGAGCCCTCCGCGACGTTTCGTCTCGAAGGACACATTGGTAATTTCGTCGGGCGACAGATACCCAGATTGTGACTCGCTCATCACCCACAAGGGTAGGTGCCACGCCGGACCCGGTAGAGGACCCGTACCAGTTCGCCGTTGTTAGAGCTCGCCTGCGGTCGGCAGTTCATCAGCGTTACCGCCGAAGTCAGCAATGATTTCGAGTGCGTCCCCGAGCGTCGCAACCGGCTCGATACGGAGGTCGCCAACAGCGGCGCGGGCCTCGTCCACGTTCTGCACAGGCACGATAAAGACGTCGGCATCAGCGTCTTGAGCAGCGAACGCCTTCTGCTTCACACCGCCGATCGGACCGACGTTTCCGGCCCGGTCGATCGTTCCGGTCACCACAATGTCGGCACCTCCGGTGAGGTCGCCTTCGGTCAAAACATCGAGGACGGTAAGCGTGAACGCAAGGCCAGCGGAAGGGCCGCCGATGTCCTCGGTCGTGAAGCTCACGTCGATCGGCAGTTCGGCGTCTCGAAACTGCGTCGCCACATTCGACAACCCCGCACGATCAAGAACCCGAACGCCAAGGGTCACGTCGACGACGACGGACTCCTCATTTCCCAGGTCGTCCTCGCGAAGCACCTCGACGGTCACGTCGTCACCAGCTCGAAATCCGACAAGCGCTGGAATGAGCTGGTCGAAGTTCGCAATGGGCGTCCCGTCGAACGACACGATGCGATCATCGACCCGAAGCAGCCCGTCGACAGCGCCACCCTCGACGATCTCTCCCAGATAGGCACCGCGGTCGGAGCCGCTCGGGTCGTTACCCGCACCGACACCAAGGAACCCGGCGGTATCGCGAGTCAGCTCGATGGTCACCGTCTCGGGAGCTTCCCCAGGGCGCCCTGCGACCAGCTCGACACTGGTGTCGATTCGGGTACCCAGGTAGTCGTACAGGTCTGCGAATTCGGCAACGGCCATACCATCGACCTCGGTAATCACATCGTTGCGTGCCAAGACACCATCGAGCGGGCCACCCTCGACAATGTCGATAACCACAACACCGGCAGGCTCGGCCGTCTCAAACCCGAGCTGACCCAACGCTGCAGCGATTGCGGCGTTCTGCGACGTGAGCATGAGTTGCGCGTTTTCCTCGCGCTGTTCGTCGAACGTGCGGCCGCGCAACAACTCGTCCTCGTGGAAGATGTCGTCAGATTCGGCGAGCCTGGCCGTCAACCAGGAGAACGGCGTGAGTCGACGCTGTGTGACGGTGACGAAACTGACTTCGCCCGGGCTCGTATACGACTCGGTGCCCTCTACCGCAACGTACTCCTCGGTCTCGAAGGTATTTCCTGGCTGGAGCGCCAAGTACGGCAAACGAATCGAGAACGCAGCCACACCGGCAGCGAGGCCGATCAGCATCGAGATGCCGAGAAACGCTCCACCGACGCCCAAGAACGCCTTTGCTGGCGACGCGTCGTCATCGACTTCCGGGTCGACTACGGTTGTGTCGACATCGATTGCCTCAGTCACCGAACACCCAACCCTGTGGTCGCGGTGATTTGTGGGGCGCTTCGGCCTCTACTGAGGAATCTCGGATCACATGACAAGCATCGCACGACAAGACGAGAACCCAACTTCACCTCGACAACTTCCCGTCGAGCCAAAGCCCGATCGGTCCATCCTGCAAAAGCTCGGAGTTGGCTTCCAGGAGCCGGCCCAAGCGGAGTACGGCTCGGACGCTTACCCATCGATTCTCCGACGACTCACGTCGGTCTTCTCGCTCATTGCGCTGCTCGTGTTTCTTGGTGTCGCCGTCGCCGGATTGATTGGATCGTTCATCCTGGTTGTTGGCTTCCTACTCGAGCAGGCGATCAGCTCCTAGGCGCTACCGCCCACGATCACACTCTTCGGGCTACCGCCCGCAATCACACGCTTCGGGCTACCGCCCGCAATCACACGCTTCGGGCTACCGCCCGCAATCACTCGCTTCGGGCTATCGCCCGCAATCACTCGCTTCGGGCTATCGCCCGAAGAGTCCACGGCGTGGTGGGACGCTGTCTTTGACGTCTTCGACGAGCGGAGAAACTTCTGGAGTCTCGATGGCTGGCTCAGACACGGAATCTCCGAAGAGACCCTTCTTTGTCGGGACGTCCTCGGCCTCTGCGACAACCTCGTCGGCCTCGGGCATTACCGGCGGAGCCGGCGGTTGCTCGTCGGCCGGAGCCTCGACAATCGCCTCAATCGTTTCCGCGGCGGGCTCGACAACCTCTGTCGGAGCAGCCGCAGGCTCCTCGACAACCGGAGCCACCGGAGCAACTGACGGAACGGTAGCGGCAGCCGCAGGAGCGACAGCACTATGGCCAACCCACTCGTCAGCCCCAGCGTCCTCGGACGTGGTGACCTCGACTCGGTAGTACGGCTTGAAGTCGTATGTGACCTCTTCGGTCTTAAAGATTCGCGGACGCTCGACTGAATCGACGTTGCGCAGGCGTTCAGCCGCCACGACCGCAAGGTCGAGATCGGCGCATTCTTCGACGCCAGACGAGCCATCGGCCCGCAGGTACACCACTATGTACGACATGTCTTGCTCCACGAATTGTTGTGCATCTCTGGGTTCCAATCGGTTCCTCACCTCTCGACTTGAGTTTCGATGACCACGACTCGCGCTGACATCATCCTTGCCGAAAGTTCGCGAGATGTCCCAGCATTGAACAAGGCACGCACGTCCAACGATGCCTCCTTGCGTGCTCTCGCTCTCGGCTCACTCCACCGAATCGCAGCACTCACGACCGAACACCTCACCGAGGCCCTCGCCGACGAGGACCGAAACGTACGGGTCCGCGGCATCGAACTCGCTATCGAAAATGCGCAGATCGCCATCGAACCCTGCCTCGGCGACCCCGACGACCTCGTGGTCGAAACCGCTGCGTGGGCCCTCGGCGAACGCATGGACGATGCAACGGCCATCATCGACGCGCTGAAGGCCACCGCCACAGATCACGAAGTGTCGATCTGTCGTGAAGCCGCCGTCGCCGCACTTGGCGCAATCGGCTCAATCCATGGCCTGCCAGCCATTCTCGCAGGCCTCGAAGACCGGGCACCGGTGCGCAGACGAGCCGTACTCGCCCTCGCTCCGTTCGACACTCCAGAGGTCACCGATGCTCTCGAACGCGCTACCCAAGACCGCGACCGTCAGGTTCGTCAAGCCGCCGAAGACCTGCTGTAGACGTCCAATCGTCCGATCGCCGTGGCTAGCGCCGGTAAACGTGTAAGACTCAAGGCTCAAATTCCTACTAGCGGCTGAGGGGACCCTGCGGTGGCACAACCCACAATCTCGGGGTACACGATCGGCGAACGCCTCGGTAGTGGAGGGTTCGCTTCGGTCTATCTCGCAACAGAAGATTCCTCCGGCCAAAAGGTCGCGATCAAGGTCCTGCACGACCACACCTCGAACCCCGACGACCTCCGTCGGTTCGAACGCGAGCGAACCACGATGCACGCGCTCAGCGGACATCCCAACATCGTCGGTGTGCTCGACGGGGGCCCAACCGACAGCGCCGACATGCACTACACGGTGCTCGAATACGTCGAAGGCGGCTCGGTCCGCGACCGGCTCACCGCTGGCGGCGCCCTGCATTGGGCCAACGTTGTCGAAATCGGTGTCCAGATCTGCGCGGCCCTCGACGTAGCGCACCGCAGCGGCGTGCTGCATCGCGACGTCAAACCAGCAAACATCCTGCTCGACGACAACATCGCAAAGCTCACCGACTTCGGTATTGCCCGACTCATCGGCCAAAGCCAGGTCACCGCCGCCCAGTCGATCATCGGCACCCTCGCATACACCCCGCCCGAGATCTTCCACAACAAACCCTTCGACGGGCGCGGCGACATCTACCAGCTCGGCATCTCCCTCTACGAGATGCTCCTTGGGCGGGCACCGTTCACATCGGCCGCGGCCGACAACAAGGCCACGATCATCCGCCGGATCCTCGACAACCCGGCTCCCCCGCTCGCACAGTTCGACATTCCCCAGCCAATCTCGGACCTACTCGACGAGGTGCTCGCAAAGGACCCCGCTGACCGGCCCCAAACCGCCGAGTCGTTCGGTCGACGCCTGAACCAAGTCGAGGTCGATCTCGGCCGTAGCCCAACCTACGTTGGTCCCGATACGCAATCGATTGCGGTCGAAACCGCAACCATCACCGACCCGTCGCTCGGCGCCCAAACCGCGTCACCAAACGAACCCGACCCGCTATGGCCCGCCCAGGCCGACCCGGGCGCACCCGCTGTTGCTCCCACCGAAGCCGCATCGACCCGACCAGCCTCGACACCTCCGCAGGCGCCGGCGGTCGAACCACCGGTCGATGCCAATATCACCGTGGTCGAGCCACGCCCAACGAGCGCCACGAGCGTGATTCCTGCCGCTCCATCGATGTCGCTTGGAACACCCGGACCGGCCCCGAGCTTCTACGACGAACCAACACCCGCAGCCCCAGCGTCAGCACCACCCGAGCAAGCGTCTCGAAAGAAGTGGCCTTGGGTCGCACTGGTCGCCCTCCTGATCGGCGCCGGGATCGCTGGCGTCGCTGTCGCGCAGCTCACCGGCGACGACAGCGGAGACGCTCAACCACCAATCACCGACGATGGCGTCGATACCGATGACACCGACCCCGGTGATGGCGACGGCACTGACGACACCGACGGTGATGGGGACACGCCAGACGCTCCCCTGCCCCAGTTCGACGCAATCGACGACCCCGCCTTCACCGAAGCATCGGGATCAGACGGCGTGATCTTCGGCTCGGTCGCGAACAGCCTGGGCCTCACCATGGTCGGCGCATACGGCGACGGCGAATCGATCAACGATCAACACTCGGTCGTGTGGACGCTCGAACCCGGCACCATTGAGATGAAGCGAGAATTCGACCCGGCCTCTCGAACCCGCCTGTGGTCCATCGGGGTCATCGACGGTCAACAGTTCCTCGCCGTGGGCGAGATCGCCGGGCGGCCCGGTGAAACCGACGGTGCCGCCTGGATTGGCCAGAACGCTCGACTCCTCACCCAAGTATCCGACCCCAGCTTCTCCGGGAATGCCAAGGACCGGCTCCGCATCGCCACCTTCGACAACGGTGCCGGCACCGACAGCTACCTCGTAGGCGGAACCCGCAACCTCGCCGGCGATCCCGTGCTCGGACTCTGGGAAGTCGACAAAGGCGAGACGCCCGAAGACGTCACCTGGAATACGGTCAACGTCGGCTCGGGAACACCCGGCATCATCAACACAACCACAATAACCACAGCCACACCAACAGCAACGATCACAACATCAACAACAACAACAACAAAGACAGCAACAACAACAACAACAACAACAACAACAACAACAAAAACAACAACAACAACAACAACA
>CALBVK010000283.1 GCA_937969345.1 uncultured Acidimicrobiales bacterium | reverse complement strand
CGCGAGGCCCTCGCGGAAGTTGCTCTTGATCGGACGTGGAATCATGTCGCCACGAGGGTTCGCAACCAGACCACGCATACCTGCGATCTGACGAACCTGCATCATGTTTCCTCGAGCACCGGAGGTAACCATCATGTCGATTGGGTTGAAGTGCTCGGCTTTGAGGCCGGCCTCCATCTCGTTCTTGACCTGCTCGGTTGCCTCGGACCAGATCTCAACTTCTTTCTGACGACGTTCACCATCGGTGATGATGCCGCGTCGGAATTGAGTCTCGACCTTCTCTGCGTCTTTCTCATGTGCATCGAGAATGCCACGCTTGCTCGCTGGCGTCTTCACATCGTCGATCGAGACGGTTAGGCCCGACTGCGTTGCGTAGCGGTAGCAAAGGTTCTTGATGGCATCGAGGGTCGTCGATACAACAGCCTTGGGGTATTCGCGAGCCAAGGTGTCGACAAGGTCGCCCATCGTGCCCTTTGCGATCGGCTCGTTGATGTAACGGAAGCCTTCTGGCAGAACCTCGTTGAACAAGATGCGTCCAACCGTCGTTGGCGTGTAGACCGCAGCAACACCGTTGGCGGGCGTCTCGAGCAACGCTGGGTGACGGTACGTGACCTTGGCGTGCAAGTTCGCATCGCCGATCTCGTAGGCCATCAGGACTTCGTCGAGGTTGCGGAACGTACGTCCCTCGCCTACGGAACCGTCGACCTCTTGTGAGAGGTAGAACGCACCGATGATCATGTCCTGGGTTGGCGTGACGAGCGGACGGCCGTTGGCCGGGCTGAGCACGTTGTTTGCTGACAGCATGAGGACACGGGCTTCCGCCTGTGCTTCAGCCGAAAGCGGCAGGTGGACTGCCATCTGGTCGCCGTCGAAGTCAGCGTTGAAGGCGGTGCAGACCAGCGGGTGAAGCTGGATTGCCTTGCCTTCGACGAGGACTGGCTCGAATGCCTGGATACCGAGACGGTGAAGCGTCGGCGCACGGTTGAGGAGCACTGGGTGCTCCTTGATGACGTCGTCGAGAACGTCCCAAACCTGTGGCTTGCGACGCTCGACCATGCGCTTGGCCGACTTGATGTTCTGAGCAATGTCTCCATCGACCAGACGCTTCATAACAAACGGCTTGAACAGCTCGAGAGCCATGAGCTTTGGCAGACCGCACTGATGCAGCTGCAAGGTCGGGCCAACAACGATGACCGAACGCCCAGAGTAATCGACGCGCTTTCCGAGCAGGTTCTGACGGAAACGACCCTGCTTACCCTTCAACATGTCCGAAAGGGACTTGAGGGGACGATTACCCGGACCGGTTACTGGACGGCCACGGCGACCGTTGTCGAACAGTGCGTCAACAGCTTCCTGGAGCATGCGCTTCTCGTTGTTCACGATGATCTCGGGAGCACCGAGGTCGAGCAGACGCTTCAGGCGGTTGTTGCGGTTGATCACACGACGGTAGAGGTCGTTGAGGTCAGAGGTTGCAAAGCGGCCACCGTCGAGCTGCACCATTGGGCGCAGTTCTGGCGGGATCACAGGAACAACATCGAGGATCATGGCTCGTGGGTCGTTGACCCGGTTGCCACGCTCATCACGGCGGTTGAACGCTGCGACGATCTTCAGACGCTTGATCGCCTTCTGCTTACGCTGAGCGGAAAGTCCCTTGACGCCTTCTGGCGGATCGATCTGGGCACGAAGCTTGATCTCTTCATCGTCGAAATCGATGCGGGTGATAAGCGCTGCGAGTGACCCAGCGCCCATGCCACCTTCGAAGTAGTCGGCGTAACGAATGTGCATCTCACGCCACAACATCTCATCTTCGATGATCTGACGGGCGAAGAGGCTCTTGAATTCGTCGAAGCTGCGAGTGAGGACGTCGATTTCCATCTCGTAGCGTTCACGAACAGAGGCGAGGTCCTTGTCAACGGCGCGCTGGCGTGCCTTGACTTCGGTGTCCTTGGCCTTGTCCTTCTCCATCTGAGCAATCTCAGACTCGAGGTCTTCGTGAACACGAGCGAGCTCGAGTTCCATTTCCTTTTCGAGCTCATCCTTCTCCGCGAGCATTTCCTGCTCGAGGTTTGGGAGGTCCTCGTCGCGTCGTTCTTCGTCGACCCAAGTGACCAGGTTTGCGGCGAAGTAGATGACCTTCTCGAGCTGCTTAGCCTTCAGTTCTTCCTTGGCTTCGGTACCCATGAGAAGGTACGCAAGCCATGAACGGGTGCCACGCAGGTACCAGATATGAACCACGGGAGCGGCTAGCTCGATGTGGGCCATACGTTCACGGCGAACCTTGGAACGGGTCACCTCAACGCCGCAGCGCTCACAGATGATGCCCTTGAAACGTACCCGCTTGTACTTGCCGCAGTAGCACTCCCAGTCCTTGGTAGGACCGAAGATCTTCTCGCAGAACAAGCCGTCTTTCTCTGGCTTCAGCGTTCGGTAGTTAATGGTCTCTGGCTTCTTGACCTCACCGTTCGACCACATACGGATCGAGTCTGCGGTGGCCAAGCCAATTCGGATCTGATCAAAGTCGTTTACATCAAGCATGTGTGTGTCCTTGTCTCAGTTCTCTTAGTTGCCTGCAAAGCGTGCAGCACGCTCTGCTTCACGACGGGCATCTTCCTCGTCCGATCCGCGCTCTGGGCGGGAAAGGTCGATTCCGAGTTGCTCGGCGGTGCGGTAAATTTCGTCGTCGATCTCGCGGAGTTCGACGTCTGCGCCCTGCTTGTCGAGAACCTCGACGTTGAGACACAGTGCCTGCATTTCCTTGATGAGAACTTTGAAGGACTCAGGGATGCCAGGTTCGGGGATGTTTTCACCCTTGACGATTGCCTCGTAGACCTTGACTCGGCCAAGAACATCGTCGGACTTGATCGTGAGCAGCTCCTGCAAGCAGTATGCGGCTCCGTAGGCCTCGAGGGCCCACACTTCCATCTCACCAAAGCGCTGACCACCGAACTGGGCCTTACCACCGAGCGGTTGCTGGGTGATCATGGAGTACGGGCCGGTGGAACGGGCGTGGATCTTGTCGTCGACCAAGTGGGCGAGCTTCAAGATGTACATGTAGCCAACCGTGATTGGGTTGTCGTACTCCTCACCGGTGCGACCGTTAAACAGGATCTGCTTACCGTCGTCTTGGATGAGTCGCTTGCCCTCGGTGGTCTCGGGGTTGATGTTGCGAAGGATCTGTTGGATCGTTGGGTGCTTGCCAGCGAGCTCAACTTCGTCCCACTTCGCACCATCGAACGATGGTGTCGCCACCAGGGTTGCCGGACGCGTCGTTGGGCGAGTCTTGAGTTCAGTGCCGTAGATCGGGTCGAGGCCGACCTGCTCACCGTCGATCTCCCAGCCCCAGCGTGCTGCGTAACCGAGGTGCGTTTCGAGCACCTGGCCAACGTTCATTCGAGAAGGAACGCCAAGCGGGTTGAGGATGATGTCGACGGGTGTGCCGTCGGCGAGGTGAGGCATGTCTTCGACGGGAAGGATGCGTGAGATAACGCCCTTGTTGCCGTGACGGCCAGCGAGCTTGTCGCCAACGCTGATCTTGCGCTTCTGACCGACGTAGACACGAACCAACTGGTTCACACCAGGTGGAAGCTCGTGGTTGTCGTCTCGGCTAAAGACCTTGACGTCGATGACCTTGCCGGTCTCGCCGTGTGGGACCTTGAGCGAGGTGTCGCGAACTTCACGGGCCTTCTCACCAAAGATGGCACGAAGGAGACGCTCTTCTGGGGTGAGCTCGGTTTCGCCCTTCGGCGTGACCTTGCCAACCAGCACGTCGCCGGGGTGCACGTCGGCGCCCACTCGAATGATTCCACGCTCGTCGAGGTCGGCGAGAATGTCATCGGAGAGGTTCGGGATGTCCCGGGTGATCTCTTCAGGGCCGAGCTTGGTGTCACGGGCATCGATTTCGTGCTCGTGGATGTGGATCGACGTAAGCACGTCGTCACGGACCAAACGCTCCGAGAGGATGATGGCATCCTCGAAGTTGTAGCCCTCCCAGGTCATGAAGGCGACCATGAGGTTCTTGCCGAGGGCGAGTTCGCCATGATCGGTCGATGGGCCGTCGGCGAGGATCGTGCCCTTCTTGACCGCTTGGCCTTCTTCGACGCGGGTCTTCTGGTTGATCGAGGTGTCCTGGTTCGAACGTTCGAACTTGAGAAGGCGGTAGACGACCTTGCCGAGCTTCTTGTATTCGAGGGTCATGGTGCGACCATCGAGCTCGGTGACGACACCGTCGTCCTCGGCAATGATCATGTTCGCTGCATCGCGAGCTGCACGACCCTCAACACCGGTACCGATGTACGGGGCTTCAGCAGCGATAAGTGGAACGGCCTGACGCTGCATGTTGGCGCCCATGAGCGCACGGTTTGCATCGTCG
>CALBVK010000282.1 GCA_937969345.1 uncultured Acidimicrobiales bacterium | reverse complement strand
CGATGGGCGATGGCTTCACCTGGAACACGCAAGACAAGGACAAGGATATCGAGGCGGCGACAGCGGCGTTTGCCAAAGCCGCTGAAATGATGGCGAGCGGCGATTATGACCTTATCGTCCTCGACGAGATCAACATCGCGCTGCGTTATGATTATCTCAGCGTTGACAGTGTGTTAGATGGCCTGAAAGCCCGCGCCAAGCAGACCAGTGTGATCCTGACGGGGCGCGACGCGAAGCCGGAGCTTTGTGACTATGCCGACTTGGTCAGCGAGATGCGGGAGATCAAACATCCGTTCAAATCCGGGATTAAAGCGCAGCGTGGGCTCGACTTTTAATCCGGTCGGATTATTCGCGAGCATGGACCCAAAAAGAGCCACAACGGAGCGCCATCTGTGACTGCAAAAGCCCTGATGTTACAAGGCACTGGATCGGATGTCGGCAAGTCTGTTTTGACTGCCGCGCTATGCCGGATTGCGCATCGGCGGGGGCTTCGCGTGGCGCCATTCAAGCCGCAGAACATGTCGAACAATGCAGCTGCGGTTCCCGGCGGTGGGGAGATCGGTCGTGCTCAGGCGCTTCAGGCACTGGCGGCGCGAGTCCCGCTTTCGGTGCATCACAACCCGGTGTTGCTCAAGCCAGAGTCTGATCGTCGAGCGCAGATCGTGGTCCACGGACACCCGGTCGGCACCCTCGAAGCGTCCCGCTTCACCGAGGACCGGTCGAGCCTTCTCGAACCGGTGCTGACGAGTTTCGATCGGCTTAAGGCCAATGCCGACATCGTTGTCGTCGAAGGTGCTGGAAGCCCAGCGGAGACGAACCTTCGTGTCGGCGACATTGCAAACATGGGGTTCGCTCTCGCAGCAAACGTTCCGGTCGTTTTGGCCGGCGACATCGATCGGGGCGGGGTGATCGCGTCGTTGGTCGGCACTCACATGGTGCTCGACGAGGCGGATCGGTCGATGATTCGCGGGTACCTCATCAACAAGTTCCGAGGTGATGTTGGCCTCTTCGACGCTGGACTCACCGGTATCTCTACCCGCACCGGTTGGGCGTCGCTTGGTGTGGTGACGTGGTCTCGAGATCTGGCGGCGCTGCCAGCCGAGGACGCCGTCGAACTCGAAGCACTCGATCGAGGTGCTGGCGACATTCACGTAGCGGTGCCCATGCTGAGCCGAATTGCGAACTTCGACGACGTCGATCCGCTCGGGCTCGAACCCGATGTCACCGTGACGATGGTGCCGCCGGGCCAGCCGTTGCCGGTCGCCGACATCGTGTTGATACCGGGAACCAAATCCACGATCGCCGACCTCGACTTCTTCGCTCGTCAGGGGTGGGACGTCGATCTCGCTGCGCACGTTCGGCGAGGCGGTCGGGTCGTTGGCCTGTGTGGCGGCTACCAGATGCTCGGTCGTCGCGTAGCCGACCCCGACGGCGTCGAAGGACCCATCGCCGACGTCGACGGGCTCGGCCTACTCGACGTCTCCACCACGTTGCACGCCGACAAGATCACCCGTCCGGTGGCAGGCACGCATGTGGCATCGGGTGCTGGCGTGGCGGGCTATGAGATCCACGCCGGTCGCACAGCAGGGCCAGGCACCGATCGGCCATGGTTGACGATCGATGACGAGCCGAGTGGGTCGGTCTCTGCCGATGGGCGAATCGTTGGCAGCTATGTTCATGGGCTCTTTGCGAGCGATGAATTTCGTTCGGCGTACCTGGCCGAACTTCGGCCGGGACGCCGCTCGTCCGAACTCCGTTACGACGAGCGCGTCGACGCAGCCCTCGACGCATGGGCGGCGCAACTCGAGGCCGAGCTCGATCTCGACCGAATGCTCGAGATCTCCGACGGTCGATAAGGCTCTCGCTATCGATCGACGTCGACGGTCCGATACTGGCGGGTGAGTGAATCGAGGCGTTCGAGCACGTCGTCATCGAGCACGAGGTCGGCGCCAGCGATCGAGTCCGCGAGCTGTTCACTTCGGCTTGCGCCGATGATCGGCGCGGTCACAGCCGGGTTCGCCGCCACCCAGGCAACGGCGAGCGTCGTCATCGGTACGCCGAGTTCGTCGGCGACCACCGCGATCTCCTCGATCAGGTCGAACTTGTCATCGGCCCAGTAGCGGCCTCGGTACATGTCGCCGGCCCCACCGAGGTCGGCGCTAAAGCGTCCACCCGCTGGTGCGGCATCCTGACTCGACCCGCCGCGGTGCTTGCCGGTGAGCATGCCGCCGGCGAGCGGGTTGTAGGGGATGACGGCGAGGCCATCGTGCCCGGCTGCGGGGAGGATGTCCCGTTCGATATTTCGGAACAGAAGGTTGTAGCGGGGTTGAACGCACTCGTAGCGGCTGATGCCGAGCGCTTCGCTACGGCCGATCGCTCGGCTGAGCTGCCAGGCGGCGTAGTTCGAGCAGCCGAGGTAGCGGACCTTGCCAGCGCGGACGATGTCGTCGAGCGCGGTGAGTGTTTCGTCGAGCGTGGTGTGCTCGTCGAAGCTGTGAATTTGATAGAGGTCGATGTAGTCGGTCTGCAGACGGCGGAGCGAACCATCGACGGCATCCATGATGTGCTTGCGGCTGCCGCCACGGTCCCAGGGGTTGGCGCCCATTGGGTAGAAGAACTTGGTTGCAATGATGGTGTCGGCGCGGTGAGCTGGCAGCCAACGGCCGATGATCTCCTCGGTCAGCCCAGCGAGTTCGCCGTCGTGACCCAACGGATACATATCGGCGGTGTCGATGAAGGTAACGCCGGCGTCGAATGCGGTATCGAGAATCCGATGGGCCTCGGTTTCATCTGCTTGGACTCCGAACGTCATGGTGCCGAGACACAGCGGAGATACATAGAGGCCTGTGCGTCCAAATCGAGTGGGTTTCATGGTGGTGATCGTAGGTCACGCAGGCGGCCGCAGCGGTGGCGAAGCCGAGACCGGGCCGACGTTGAGGTAGCCGTGGAAACCGTCGGCCCCAAGTTCGCTGGTCCACTCGAGGCCTATCGGAAGCCCCGGTGATGCCACAACATCGTGAATGCCTGGTCCATTGGCTGTCAGGGTCCACGCGGACCCGCCGGGTGCGAGTGTCTTGACGGACACGAGGCGAGGGAACCATGGGAAGAGTAGGCCGCCGAGGGTTCGCTGTTGCCGGTCGACACGGGTGTGTTCGCCACCGGCCAGAACAATGACCGGGGCTTTGGGGACCAGGTCGATCTCCGCCAGCAGCCGACCGGCCATCACCGCGTCTCGCGGCTGATCGAGTAGCCCAATGTGTTCGAGCGGAATCGGTGCGCCCGGCCCGACCCACGGGCCGTCCATTGCAACGGTTCGTGCGCCCTCAGCGGCGGCGAGATGGGTAATGAGGTCGGCCATTGCGGTGCTCGACCGTCCGTCGAGGAGCTCGGGTGGGCGGTCGAAGAACGCACCGAACGACGGCGTCGATACGTCTTCGCTCAGCGGAATTTCGAGCCCGACTATGACTTCGTCGACCGACGTCAGAACCCGGTCGACGACATCGGCGATCAGCTTCGGGTACTCATTGGTTCCGTGCTGCTCGCCAACCAGAACCACCCGGCCGGGTTTGAGAAGGTCGGCGATTTCGTCGGCGATCACGCTTGGCGTGCAATCACCGATGCTCGTCGCAGGGGAGGAACGGTCTTTGGTGGAACCTTGCGAGGCGGTAGCTCAGCGAGTACTTCGTGTGTGGCCTGAGCGATGATCGCCACCGCCCGCTCGAACGCGTCTTCAGTCGCAGCGGATGTCTTTTGCACACCCGTGACCTTGCGAACGTACTGGCGCGCACCAGCTTCGATCTCTTCGTCGGTGGCGCTCGGTTCAAGCCCTCGCAACGTGGTGATGTTCCGGCACATAGTCGCTCCTAACGTCAGGCCTCCGTTCGACGGCGGCTGAAATGTCTGCTTCCTCGACCATCCTTCCACGACGAGGTCTCAAACCTCAACGAAAGCGGGCGATCGCGAGCCGGGTTACTCCTCGACGAAACCTGGTTCGTCGAACCAGGGGTATACCTCGGGCATG
>CALBVK010000281.1 GCA_937969345.1 uncultured Acidimicrobiales bacterium | reverse complement strand
CCAACCGAGATCGGCGAGTGGGCTTCGGGCCAGCTCCAGATCATGAACGTCGCTACGTTGCGGGCTGCGATCGAAGGTCCCGAGAGTCTCGAGGCCCAGGTCGATGCGCTCGAGGCCGCCGGTGTGGCGACTCTCGGCTTTGGCGGCGATCTCGCTACGGCGGTCGAGCCGGTGTTGGTCGGCACCTCCGATGCAATGGTGGCGATCCACGCGATCTCGTTAGCTCCCGATACCCAATCGCTGGCGACCGAAACCACCGCTGGTGTGGCCGGCCCGGCGGCCATTGATCTCTTGCGCGAGTCGGTGATCTTCCACCGCAACGACGGTCTCGGTGTTGTCGTAATCGTCGACTGGGGAAACCTCGAGGGGCGAGCCCCAAACGCGCAGCAGCTCGACGATGTCGACCGCATCATCAACGCTGGGGCAGACGCGATCGTCGGACACGGTTCGGACTTCCTCCAGCGATTCGACTTGGTCGGCCAAACAGCCGTCGCATTCAGCCTGGGCAACAGCACCACCAGCACGACGGACACGCTCCGCACCGACACGGCGCTGCTTCGTCTCGAGTTCGATACTCCCGGCCGGTCGTGCCTACTACCGGCGACGGCGAGTCCGAACGGACCAACGCTCGACAATCCGGCCCTAACCAGCTGCGAGCGCTAGCGCACGAGAGGCCCCCAGGCCGACGGATTGCGACAGCGAGAATGATCGCGAGCTCGAAGCTGCGAAGCCGGTTCGAGCGGAAGTGGGCCTCCGGCCAGCCGCCGAGCATCGAGGAGGCCCCCAGGCCGACGGATTGCGACAGCGAAAACTACAGCAGCTGGCGGTAGAGGAGCTGTTCGCGCAGCAGCTCAGGGGTGTCGAATAGCAGTCCGTCGAACCCGAGTGCCATGGATGCTGCGATGTTGGCGGCCCGGTCGTCGACGAAGACACATTCGGCCGGTGTCACGTCGTAGCGCTCGCACATGATGTCGAAGATCTCGCGATCCGGTTTGACGACACCTTCTTGACCGCTGATGACCATGCCGTCGAAGAGCTCGAAGAACGGGTAGTTGGCTTCGATCATGGCAAAGGTGTCCTTGCCCCAGTTGCTGAGCGCCAGCAGATTCACGCCTTTGCGGCTGAGCTCGTCGAGGATGTCGACGGTTCCTTGGATCACCGGCCCGAGCATCTCCTCCCACCGATCGACGATCGCTGAGATCAGCTCGGCCATGTCGGGGTGACGCTCGATCGCCCCGTCGGCGACCTCTCGCAACGGCGTTCCGCGGTCGAGGCGGGCGTTGTCGTCCATCGTGAACACATCGTCGAGGAACCGGTCGAGTTCGACCGGGTCGTCGATCAGCTTGCTGAATAGGTTTCGCCGGTCCCATTCGATCAGCACGTTCCCGAGATCGAACACGACGGTGGTCAAGGTGTTAGTCACGGATGCCATCCTCTCCGGACCCGATGCGCTTCGCAAAGGCGGCCACTTCGTCATCATCAAGATCGGTGTCATAGTCGAAGTCGTCGCGTGCGATCTCGAACATGGCTCGGTCGATTCCGACCGTTTCGTCGTAGGCCTCGTTGTCCCAGATCTCTTTGCCGTCTCGCTGGATGCGAGCCTGAACGACGGTCGTGTTTTCGTGGCCGGGCATCATTCGCAGGTGTTGGGGCACCATGTCGAGGTCGCTGTCGGCAGTGGCGATGATGACCTTGTCGATATCGGCCCGGGTGCACATGGTGAGGGCATCGAGTGCAAGCCATACGTCGACACCTTTCTCGCCGCCGCGGTTCTTCGACTTCACGCGAGCTTTCGCGACTTCGTCTTTGTGATCGCGAGGATCGCCGAGGTCTCGATCTTGGATGTGCCATTCCCACCGATAGCGCAGCGTCTTTTCGAGCACGACGACATCGGTTGCGACCATGAGATCGTGGCGGCGCCGTTCGGGGGCGTGGCGCGTTGCGTCGACTTCGGGACCGGGGATGCCCGTGGCATATCGAATCTCGACCAGCTCGCAATCGCCGGCGAGGGCACGCCCCAGTAACAGCGGGTGCATGTTGCCGTGGCCAAAGGCGTATCGGGCGCCAATCGTTATGTTCTGGCCATCGATGAAGACTCCTACGCGCATGTGTGCACAGTAGCTACTCGGGGTCGACGAGTTGTGCCGTGATCCACTCGGCGGCTCGTTCGCCACCGGCGAGTTCGACATAGCCGCGGCCCGCAGCTTGCAGCATTCCGGCGTTGATGAGCCGTGACCGATACACGGAGAACCACGAGCTGCTCTTGTCGAGGGCGGCGCGGACGTCGATGGTGGCCATCGGGCCCGGTCCGTTGGCGGCGATCACCCCGAGCACTCGTTTCGACGATGGCGAGAGTTGCCGCCAGGTGGGCGCGAGCACGTCGAAGATCGATTGGTCTCGGGCGGCATCGAAGGCACCCATCAACAGGTCGTCGGTGATCGGGGCCCCGTCGGTGAGGCGATGCCAGATCTCGTATCCGAGGAGCTGCACGAGGTAGGGGTAGCCCTTGGTTTCGCTCACTACCTTGGTGAGCGCGAGGTTGTCGTAGTCGACTCCTGCGTCGTCGAAGGGTGGCGTGATTGCGGC
>CALBVK010000280.1 GCA_937969345.1 uncultured Acidimicrobiales bacterium | reverse complement strand
CTCGCATGATCGTGGGTCAGGACCCGGACGCCGAGCTCGGTGCCGTCCTCGCCCACGACGCGCCATGCGTCGGCGTACCGCTCGGGCGTGTCGTAGGGCGAAGAGACCGTGACGTCGAACCGCCAAGCGCCATTGCCTTCTGGCGTTGCCTGCGCAGCGAGGATGTCGGGAAAGTCGTCGGTGCTCGATGCGTGGACGGTCGATGCGGTAACCGACTGCGGTGCGACAGACTCGCCCACGGAGTCCGCATCGGATGTCGCCTCGTCCGCTACGGATACCTCGTCGTCAGCGACGGAGATCTCGTCGGCCGAATCTGATGAGCACGCGGTCAGAAGAAGTACCGCGAACGCTGCGAGAGCGAGTCGACGCGTCATGCGGTTGCCATTGCCTCGTCGGGCTTCGGTTCCAGAACCCGAGGCGGGTTTGCTTCGAGCACGATTGCCGCAGTGATCAGAGAGACGGCGATAACGATCGCGGAACCAACCGCATCGCTCGGCCAAATCTCGCCATTGACGATGAGGCGAATGGAGACCAACAACGTGATCACGATGGCCAGTTCGAGAACGATCTGCCAGACGAGCTTCGGCGCCCCGACCCACCAGAACATCAAAACAACCAAACCCCAGAACACACCGGCGTATGCGACGGTTCCGCTCGGGAACGTACCGACGTCGAGACCTTCCTGCGGGCCGACGCGGCCAACCATGTTGCCGACCAGCCGGGTCAACACGAACCCGAAGATTGACGTGACGATGATTGCAATCCCGGCGCGGATCTCAAGGAAGAAACCGATGGCGGCGAGGAGAATCGTGCCGGTGATAAGGAGCCAGCTCGCACTAAAGATCGAGGCTCGATCCCAGATGCTCGTGTCCGTTCCGTCGAGTAGCCACTCCATGACGGGTTCTTCAACCTTGAGAAGCATTGAGCTTCGACTGCGCGCGATTGTGGCTGCCGCAATGAGCAAGCCAACGGCGGCGATCCACGCTCGAGCCCAACTGTTTCGCATGGCGCACAGACTAGCTCCGATAGCGGTGGCGGCCAGTCAGCCGTCCCGATCATGCTGGGTTGACCATCGACGCTAGGGTCGCACACGTGTCTCGCCAGATTCGCTGGGCTATTGCTGCCGCTGTCATCGCCATCGTGTTGGCGGCGTGCGCCGGGGTTCCCGATCACCCTCCTGTGCGTGGATCCAGCGAGGAGCCGTCAGCCCCCTTGGAGCGGCCGTCGGCCGAGGTGGTCGACCCGTCCATTGTTCGCGTGGTCGCATTCGGGTGTGGCGCGCCGACGCTCGGGACCGGATTTGCTGTCGACACGAACCTGATCGTCACGAACGGTCACATAATCACGGGTCGAGATCCCGAGACGATGACGGTCCAGCGCTCTGATGGCACCGAATACGATGCGCTACTTGTGGGATTCGATGAAGACCTCGATCTGGCCCTGTTGCGGATCGATGGAGATGCCGACTTCCGGCCGCTGAACCTCGTGACGGAAGTGCCGATCGTCGACGGCGTGGCGATCGGTATTCGGACGCGCGAGGAAGAGAACATCATCAACGAGGTTGAGTTCAGCGTGGATGCTCCCGTCGTGGTGAATTGGGACGGGGTGTTCCGCGACACCGAATCGTCGTACCGAGGTATTCGCATCGATGCCGACATTCGCAAGGGCGACTCGGGAAGCCCGTTGCTGATCAACAACCGAGACGTCATCGGCCTCGTGCAGTCCAAGACTCGGGGCTTTCCACGGGGTTATGCGGTGCGGTCGGCGGAGATTCTCGATTTCGTGAATTCCATAGACACCTCGGTAGAAGTGGTCGCTGATCGCTGCGCGTGAGATAGTGGGCGAACTATGTCAGCTGTCACACCACACATCACCGGCGTTTTCGACATGCTCAGCGCCCCCGGTTCACCCTTCGAAATCACCGAAATCGAAGCTCGAGGGCAAAAGTACACGGGGTACAAGAACGCCCCGCCTCAAGTTCGTCAACTCTGGATGGCTATCAAGGCCGATGACAGCGAGGACTATCTCGTCTACGAAGACGAGCGCATGACCTACGGCGAAGCTCGCGCTCGCGTTCTTCAGGTTGCGAACGCGCTGATCAACGACTTTGGGGTGCAGCCCGGTGACAGCGTCGGCCTTGCACTGCGCAACTATCCCGAATGGGTTCTTGGTTGGTGGGCGATCCAGATGGCGGGAGCCGCCGCCGTCGAGATGAACTCGTTCTGGAACGGCGAAGAGATGACCTACGGGGTCACCGATAGTGGCTCAGCGGTCATGATCGTCGACCAGGCCCGCCACGATGCACTCGTGCCACAGCGTGACGCAATCGCCGCTGCAGGTGTCGACATGAAGATGATCGTCGTGCGCTCGGACGACGAGATCAGCGAAGGGTCAACGCACTGGGCCGATCTCACCGGCGCCGAGACGGTCCCAGCCGTTGAATTTGGGCCCGACGATCGTGCTGCCATGGTGTACACCTCGGGCACGACCGCCTTCCCCAAGGGTGTCGTGCACTCCCAGCGCAACGTGGTCACGAACCATATGAACATGGTCGCGCTGACGCTCGGCATGCGCTTGGCCGAGGTTTCGGCGATGGGCGGCGACCCGCTCGCTGCGGCCGGCGCGGTCGAATCTGCACCGCAAACGGTGATGCTGGTGGCCGTACCTCTCTTCCACGTGACCGGCTCACATTGCGTCATGCTTCCGATTACCGCAACGGGCGGCAAGCTCGTGCTGATGTACAAGTGGAATGCCGAGAAGGCGCTCGAGCTGATCGAGCGAGAGAAGGTCTCGGCATTTACGGGTGTTCCCACGATGACGATGGACATGCTTGCGTCACCCGATTGGGAGACCCGAGACACCTCGACGTTGCAGTCGATGGGAAGTGGTGGCGCGCCGAACCCGCCGCACATGGTTGCCAAGGTCGACGACATGGTCGAGAACGCGTCCGCAACCCAGGGCTACGGCCTCAGCGAGGTCAGTGGAATCGCCACGGCGAATGGCGGCATCTTTTACAAGGAGAAGCCAGGTTCGTGCGGCATTGCGCCCCGGGTTGGCGAGACCAAGGTCGTCGACGAAGACGGCAACACCGTGCCGAACGGCGAGCGCGGGGAGCTTTGCCTTCGTGGCCCGCACGTGTTCGTCGAATACCACAACAAGCCTGAAGCAACCGCCGAAGCAATCGACCCCGACGGCTGGTTCCACACCGGCGATATTGCGATCATCGATGACGACGGCTTCGTGTCCATTGTTGACCGTGCCAAAGACGTCGTCATTCGAGGCGGTGAGAACGTGGGCTCGGCCGAGGTAGAGGCCGCAATCGCCCAACACCCAGCAGTGCATGAGTGCGCGGTGTTTGGTGTGCCACATGAGCGCCTCGGCGAAGAGGTCGCGGTCGCCGTGTATCCACTCGCTGGCGAAACCATCGACCCCGCCGAGCTCCAAGAGTTCGCAGCCAAGTCGCTCGCCTCGTTCAAAGTGCCTGCGCATGTGTTCGTTCACGACGAGCCACTGCCAAAGAACCCGAACGGCAAGGTCCTCAAGCGCCAGCTCCGCGAAGACGCTCAATAGCCTCGGCAGCGGCTTCGCCGATTCTGCCGCCTCGGCTCTTGAGCCCGTTGTCCCCTTTGGGGAGCGTTCAGTCGCCACGCAGGCTCTGCGCCTGAGGCGGTGATTGTTCTGGGGTGGCTTTGGCGTGCGCTTCGCCACGCAGGCTCTGCGCCTGAGGCGGTGTTCGCTCTGGGGGAGGGCTTTGGCGTGCGCTTCGCCACGCAGGCTTTAGGCCTGAGGCGGTGTTCGCGCCTGAGGAGCGTCGCTGCTTCCCATCTGGAATAGGTGGCGTGCAGAGTTGGTTAGTCTGAAGCATGTTCTTTAAACGCGAGCCCGAGATGATTTCCGCCGCCGATGCGCTTCCAGGACGCGCCGAAACCATGCCTGTAGCCGCCGAACACCTGGTGCTCGGTAACCCCATGGTTCCTCCGTTTCCCGACGGGATGGAGCAACTCGTCCTTGGCATGGGGTGCTTCTGGGGAGCCGAACGTTTCTTCTGGCAACTCGATGGGGTCTACACGACAGCGGTTGGGTACGCGGGCGGATACACCCCAAACCCAACGTACGAAGAGACCTGCACCGGGCGCACCGGCCACACCGAAGCCGTGCTCGTTGTCTACGACCCGTCGGTGATCGATGTCGAGACCCTGTTTGCCGTCTTCTGGGAAAACCACGACCCGACCACCGCAAACCGTCAAGGAAACGACGTCGGTACGCAATACCGCAGCGCTATCTACACCGCTTCGGCCGAACAGCGTGCGGCAGCGGACGCATCGTTGGCCGCGTACCAAGCCAAGCTGACCGAGGGCGGATTTGGCACGATCAGTACCGAGATCGACGATGCGGGCACGTTCTATTACGCCGAGGACTATCACCAGCAGTACCTACAGAAGAATCCAGGCGGCTACTGCAACCATGGGTTCTGCCAGGTGTCCTACGCCTGAAATCGTTGTTCAGCGACGTTTCGAGCCCCTGGGCGAGAAACTCGGTTAGTGGCAACGTCGTATTTCACAGCGGTGGGCTACGCGTCTCGCGCCCAACTCCAAGTACACTTTGCGCTGGCCCGGAGGACGTAAATCGGGCGATACAGACAGAGGGAAACTTTCATGTTCGATGATGAAGAAGAAGACAACGGATTCTTCCTCCTAGTTCTTGGTGTTCTGGCGGCGATTCTCCTGGTCGTGACCGTCGTAGCGAGAAGCGGCGACGACTTGCCTGCTGCGACCGTGACCGGCGATGCCCCAGAAGAAGAGTCGACCACGGTCGCTCCGGAAACCACCGAAGCACCAACGACCACCGCCGCGCCAGAGACCACAACCGAAGCGCCAGCGACCACTGAAGCTGCTGTAGAAGCAGTGACCATGTGGGACGCACTCGGCGAGTCCGGTCAGGCAGCCCAGTTCATCGCTATCGGCGGAGCGCTTGGCTTGCAGGACGACCTCGAGGCGCTCACCGATGCTGACGGTAACCCGGTCCAGCGCACCCTGTTCGCCCCATCCGACGAGGCGCTCGCAAAGCTCGACCCCGCTGCGCTCGGCGCCATCGCTGGCGATCCTGAAGGTGCAGCTGCACTTGTTGGCTACCACTTCCTCGAAGGTGTCGTCACCGCAGAGGACG
Source organism: uncultured Acidimicrobiales bacterium (assembly GCA_937969345.1). Lineage (GTDB taxonomy): Bacteria > Actinomycetota > Acidimicrobiia > Acidimicrobiales > SHLQ01 > SHLQ01. The sequence continues at coordinate 16,692 of CALBVK010000280.1, read as the reverse complement.
TTGTTGCGCTCGACGGCGAGACCGTGCTCACCCGCACCGGTCTTCCAATGCAGATCAGCGTCGTCGACGGCGAGGTCTTCCTCAACGGAACGACCAAGGTCACCAGCACCGACTTTGTTGCCGACAACGGCATCGTGCACATCATCGACACGATCCTCACCCCGCCGACCGTGAACGAGGTCCTTGGCCTCGAGAACATCGAGTTCGAAGTTTCCTCCGCAGTGATTACCGCAGCTGGCCAGGCCGAGCTGCAGAAGGCTGTTGCGTTCTTCACGGAGAACGAGGCAGTCAACGCACTCATCGAAGGCCACACCGATACCGACGGCTCCGAGGAAGGCAACCTTGCGCTTTCGCAGGCTCGTGCCGAAGCGGTGCAGCAGTTCCTCATCGACAACGGCATCGACGCCGGTCGTCTGCAAGCCGTTGGCTTTGGTGAGACCCAGCCAATTCTCGTCGGCGGTGTCGAGGACAAGGCAGCATCTCGTCGAATCGAATTCGAAGCCCGCTAGTCAACAGCGGTCGGTAGACCGTCCGATCCGAACCTGATCGGATCGAAATAGCTAGTCAATAAGTCTGTAAGAAGAGCCCGGCGTCGCACTTTGCGGCGCCGGGCTCTTCTACGTTTGTACCCATGGCGATACCCGCTGGACAAACATCCCTCCTCCTAGCCGAAGACGACCAGAGCGTCCGAGAGGCCTTGGAGCGCGCACTGAAGTTCGAGGGGTACGACGTGCACGCGGTGAGTGACGGCGCTCAAGCCCTCGAGGCGCTGATGACGATCGAGCCCGAGGTCATCGTCCTCGACGTGATGATGCCTTCGGTCGATGGGCTCACGGCCTGCCGTCGCATTCGTGAGAAGGGCATCCGGACGCCGGTGTTGATGCTCACTGCCCGCGTCGACGTTGCCGACCGTGTCGCCGGCCTCGATGCCGGCGCAGACGACTACTTGGTGAAGCCGTTCGACCTCGAGGAATTGCTCGCACGCTTGCGGGCGTTGGTGCGGCGCGGCACCGTTGTCGAATCCGAGACCGAGACGCTCGAAGTCGAGGACATGGTCCTCGACCTCGCCCGTCGTGAAGTTCGTCGAGGCGACCTCGTCATCGACCTCACCAAAACCGAGTTCGAACTGCTCGCCTTGCTCATGCACAACAGCGGCATCGTGCTGACCCGCGAAGTCATCTACGAGCGCATTTGGGGATACGACTTTGAGACCAACTCGAAGTCGCTCGATGTCTACATTGGCTACCTGCGTCGCAAGACGGAAGTCGACGGGTTGCCGCGTCTCATCCATACCGTGCGCGGCGTCGGGTATACGGCGAGAGCCTGATGAGTCTGCGTTGGCGCCTCACCGCGGTGATCGGCGGTGTGGTGGCGTTGATGCTGTTCGGGGCGAGCTTTCTCGCGTATGTGAGCGCCGAGCGAGAGTTGAACCATCAGGTGAACGACTTCTTGCTGACCCGTTCGGTCGAAACCGAAGCCGGCCTTGAAGCCCTCCTTAACCTTCCGCTCGTGTCGGCCGATGCTCGCGATGGGTTCCAGGCCGCCACGATCAGTGCGCTCGCTCGTGCCGACGCCAGCATCCAGCTCGTCCTTCCCAATGGCGAGCGGGCCTTGCAGATCTCTGGCGGACGGCTTCCGGTGGCAGCCGACGACGTCAATATTTCGGTGATCGATGAGGGCCGGGGGCGTGTGCGAAACACGTTCGATCGGGAGATCGACGATGTGCCGTACCGGATTCTGGTGTCGTCTAACCCTCGCGGTGCCCTCATGGTGGGGCGCTCCATGAGTGATGTCCACAGCACCCTCGATGGTCTCCGCGGCTGGCTGATCGTGATCAGCATCTCTGGCTCACTGGCCGCTGCGTTTGTTGGATGGCTCGTCGCTGATCGCGTGTTACGTCCGGTCGCACGACTCGCCGCCGCTACCGAGCAGGTGGCCGAGACCAGGCGGTTCGATGCCGACCTGAGAGTCGAAGGCCGCGATGAGCTCGGTGCGCTCGCGCGGAGCTTCAATTCGATGCTGTCCGCGCTCCGAGCATCGAGAGAACAGCAGGAGCGACTGGTTCGCGACGCAAATCACGAGCTCCGAACGCCGCTCACGAGCTTGCGCACCAATGTCGATGTGCTTCGCCGCCGAGGCGAGGAACTCGATGGCGACCAGCGCGAATCCATCATCGAAGAGATGGATGGCGAGGTCCGAGAGCTCACAACGCTTGTTACCGAGCTCGTGAGCTTTGCGACCAACTCGACATCGCTTGCACCCAGCGAATTTGTCGAGGTCGACCTCGTCAAACTGTGCAGCGAGTCCGCAGCGCGTACCAACCGGCGAACCGGCCGTTCGATCACCGTGACCGGTGTCGATTCTGCCCTTGTCTGGGGAGACCCACCCGGGCTTGAGCGGGCCATTGGCAATCTGGTTGGCAATGCCGTCAAGTTCACGGGCGCAGATTCGCCGATCGAGATCATCGTGACCGAGAACAGCATCGAGGTTCAAGATCGCGGTCCGGGAATCGCCCCTGGAGAGCTGGGTCGGGTCTTCGACCGGTTCTACCGGTCCGATGCAACCCGAACCATGCCTGGATCGGGCCTGGGGTTGGCCATTGTGGCCGAGATTGCGGCCGCACACGGTGGTGAGACGTTCGCCGAGAACCGTGAGGGTGGGGGAGCGATTGTTGGCTTCTCGGTTACCGCCGATCTTCCGAGCTTGACGGCGTAAGCCCGACGTCGAGCAAGTCACTCGCGGCGCATTTGGCGTGGCCCTTGGGTAAATCGGGGAAGAAATGTAACGTACCTCTACTTTTCGTTACGCGTTTGTAATATTCTGCTCAAGATTCTCACGTGGTGTACCGAAGTTGCTATGGGCGACCACGGGAAATGACGACCACCTGAAGAGAGCGTGACGAATGGCGTTGAACAGAGCGGGAGCTGCACACCTACTGCGTAGAGCTGCGATGGGTGGCACGACAGCTCAGATCGATTCTTTTGTCGGACTAACGCAAGCCCAAGCTGTCGATCGTGTCATGAACACATCGAGCAGCCCTGCGCTGCCTGGCTGGAGCCGGTTCGAAACCGACGACAAAGACTGGCAGGAGCAGGAGAAGATGATCGACTGGTGGGTCGATCGAATGATCACGGCTCCACCGACGATCGAAGAGAAGCTCACCCTCTTTCTGCACGACCACTTCGCCACTGGACGAGAGAAGGTCGAAGACGCCGAACTCATGTGGGAACAGCACGTGGTGCTCCGCAACTTCGGCCAGGGGTCGTTCCGCGTCCTGCTCGAACGGATCTCGTTCGGTGCGGCGATGATGATCTACCTCGACAACGAGTCCAATGTGGCTGGGGCAGAACAAGAGAACTTCGCCCGCGAGCTGATGGAGCTCTTCACCGTCGGCAACGGTCGCTTCTCCGAAGACGACGTTGTGGCGATGGCAAAGGCGTGGACCGGTCACAACACCGTTGGCCGCACCAGGGAAAACAACTGGCAGTACGACCCGACGGTCGTCTTTAATGCCGACAAGCACGACAACTCCCAAAAGACGCTGTTCGGGATCACCAAGAATTGGGACGCACGAGACACGCTCGACGAGCTGTGTACCGGCGTTAAAGCAACGGCTACGGCCGACTACTTCGCTCGGAAGATGTTCCAGTACTACGTCCACACGAACCCGTCACAGGACGTCGTCAACGAGCTCGCAGGCGTGTTCATCAGCAGTGGCTTGAACATCTCCGCACTGCTTCGCGCCATCCTGCTTCACGACGAATTCTGGGACCTCAGCAGTCGTTATGCGCTGGTGAAGACACCGGTCGAGTTCATGGTCGACATCATGCGTCGCAACGGCCTTCGCAGCGCCGACGACAGTGTCCGGTGGCGAATGGAAGCGATGGGAATGACCCTCTTCGATCCGCCCACTGTTGCCGGTTGGGGACAGAACGGCTTCTGGCTGAGTACTGCAACGGCATGGTCGAAATCTCGGTACGTCAACAATCTCAAATGGTCGGCCGACGAACGTGGTGTCCTGCAGAACCTCGAGGCGCTCACGCCCGAACAGGTGGTCAACGTCATCTTGACGTTCTTCTCGATCTTCGACGCATCTGCGCGAACCCGCCAGTTCATGATCGAGCACATCGTCACAACCCGAGCGGAACGACCGTGGGCCATGGCCTATGAACCCTTTGCAGTTGGCATGTTTATGCCGGAGGTGCAGTGCGCATGAGCGAATCATACGAAACCCTAGAAACGCAGCTCGTAAACGACCCCGAGCGGCCGCTCACCCGAATGCAGCGTCGTCGATTCCTCCAAGGAGCCCTCGTTGCCGGCGGAACCGCAGCTGCGCTTCCGACGGTGTTCGCCGATCAGGTTGCGGCACAGAGTTCGACCGACACGATCCTCGTCACCGTCACGCTCGCTGGCGGCAACGATGGACTAAACACGCTCGGACCGTTCTCGAGCGGTCAATACCGAGACCTTCGTGGCCCGCTCGCGATCAACCAGAGCGGATCCCACCTCGTCGGTGATGGACTGTCGTTTCACCCGAACCTTCGACGTCTCGCCACCCGGTTCCGTCGTGGCGATGTGGCCGTGGTTCGAGGCGTTGGCGATCCGTTGCTCGATCTGAGCCATTTCTCCAACCTCGCCCGGTGGCAGTCGGCCAATCCCGATGGCCGCATCACTGGAACGGGCTGGCTTGGACGCTGGCTCGATGTTGCTCGCACAAGTCAGTTCACCGGTGTCGCGATCGGTGGTCAGGGCATTCCCTTGCACTTGCGCGGTGCTGATACTGACGTAACCGATCTGCCTCGTCGCGGCGGTGCCTTGTACGGATCGGACCGGTCCGAGCAGCGCGATCAGCGCATGTATCGTGCGATCCGGCAAATGGGCAAGGAAGACAATAGGCCTGCATGGGTCAATGAAGTCGGCGCAACGAACGCAGCGGCGATCGACGCTGCACAGGCGGTTGCACCTGCATATCGTCAAGATCTACCCGAGGGGCGCCTGGGGTCCGACATGACACTCGCGGCACGAGTGATCAACCTCAACCTCGGCACACGTGTGCTGAACGTGTGGCAGAACGGCTACGACACGCACGACAATCAGGTCGGTAACTCTTCAGCGGTTGGCGACCACGCCGACCTTCTCGCCGAGCTCGACGTTTCGCTCGACACGTTCTTCAACACGTTGTCGGCCCCAATGGCCGAGCGTGTGGTTGTGATGATCTATAGCGAGTTCGGACGCCGCGCTGAGGCCAACGGGTCTCGTGGCACCGACCATGGCACCTCGAACCACGTGTTCTTCGCCGGGCGCCGAGTCAAGGGTGGCCTGTTCGGCGATCCGCCAGCGCTGAATCAGCTCGACCGACGCGGCAACTTCGCCGTCACCATGGATTTCCGTCAGGTATACCAGACCGTGGTGGAGCAAGCGCTAGGTGCAGCGGGCGATTCCGTGCTCGGGCGTGGCTACGGTTCGCTCGATCTCTTCGGCGACGCCAGCCCAGCGCAGAACCCGCTGAGCGTACGCGCACAGCAGATTCGCGAGCGCCGAGAGCAGAACGCTGACGACTACTTATTGCTGCACACACCGACATTCTGACCCCTCTAGGTAGCAATCTGGCCACCTTGGCTGGCGATACGTGATAAACTGTCACGACTATTTATGAAAGGACTTGTGCATGGACACTCCAGCACTTGCTCCGACATCGCCCAGGCGGGCAGAACACATTTCTGAGATCGATGGCGGCTCAATCTTCTTCCAACCCAACCGACTCGATGTGCTCGTGCATCTGTTGGCGCTCGAACAACTCGCCGGTGTCGATGGCCCGGCTGTGGAACCTGCCGTCGACTGGGTTGAGTACTCCGACGCGTTCGCAACGACAGACAACGAGCCAACGATGTCGAGCTACGCGGCCGAACTTCTCACATCGCCAGCTCCCGAACTCGCGGTCACCTTCGCATCGGGCGGCCAGCTCGTACGCGGCGCTGGAGCCGCTGCTGCTTCGTTATACAGCGATCAGCCCGCTGTTCGGGTCGATGGATCCGACAAAGTCCTCGATCGGTCGGTTGCCGGCCTGAGCGAGGCTGGTTGGAGTACGTCGGACTGCCAAAGTCTCTTGCACGCATGGGCTCTACGTGACTGCGCTGCGACCGTTGTTCTCCTCGACCTGGACTCGCCAGCTGCAGCCGATGCAGAACACGAACTCCGATGCCGATTCACGGCAATCCACACCGAGATCGATCACCTTTCCCTGCTCGACGCGGACGTGATTGGTGCCTCGGCGAGCGGATCGACTCGGTTGATGTGTCTTCGTTCCGATAGCAACGGCGTAGCTGCTGTGGCCGAGCGTCACGCCGGAGCGGTCGTCTTTGTGGCTCGTCGGCGCGAGGCCGCTATTGCGCTCGCCAGCCTGTGGGCCGATGACCGCGCAAAGAGCACCTCTCCTGCACACGAGCAGCGACTGCGCCGTATGCGACGACAGGCGCTCACCGCTCAGCTCTTGGAACGCACCCTCGGTCGTTGAGGTTGCGGCGCCCCTGATTGGGCGCTCGCCTTTTTCTGGATGCTGCGAATTCGGCTGAACCGTCGAGTGACCACGAACAGAATCAAGATGATGGCGACGATCACTGTCGCCGCAGCCGTCACGCCGAGCAAAACCAGCACGACGATGTTCTGCGCGAACGCCCCGACGTCGGCAGGCTCAGAGCATTCAACATTGATCAAATTCGGGTTGAACTGGGCGTTGCCCTGGCCATCCCACAAAAGGCCGGCGGCGAGGTCCGGGGTGCTGAAGTCCACCGTTTGCCCGTCGGGCTCGGTGCGGACCGTGTAGCGAATGCCTGGGCTGAGGGGACTTTCGAGCGGCGTGCTGGTCGTCCACCCTTCAGGCTCCTGACCGACAAGAAATTCCGCTAGACCCGGTTCCTGCTCGGTAGCGGGTAGATCGGTGCCCGTCTCCGCTTCAGCGTCCGCCTCAGGAATCGCCGGGATGACAGGGCTATCGATCTGCCAAAGCACGTCATCGCGAACGAGAAGCTGGACGGCGGTCGGCCCAGGGCAGTTGTCCACGAGAATCCGCACACCGGTCTCGACCGTCGAGGTCGGCGTGAGTCGAATTTCCCGTCGCTCGTCTTCGGAGCACGCGGTGAGCAGCAGCAAAACGGCTAGGCAGGCCGCCAACGTGCGGTGTAGGTGATTGCTCGAGAACATACGCACCAGGCAACGATACTTACTGAACTGCCACAATCGGGGGCATCACAATGCTCACATTGTGAGCTCGCGCGATTGTTCAGTACGGTTTGGGGATGCGCGAAGGGTCATTCTTGGATCGCCTCAGCGATCGCGAGCGTGCGGTTGTGGAAGGCAAATCGGTTCGCCGAACCTATCGTCGCGGAGCGAAGCTCTTTCTCGAAGGTGATTCAGCTTCGGAAGTCCTGATTATTCAGAAGGGCCAAATCAAGATCACTGTTGGCTCCCACGATGGGCGAGAGGTTCTGCTCGAGGTGCGTGGTGCAGGTGAAGTCATTGGCGAGATGGCGTTGATCGACGATTCGCCTCGTTCGGCCAGTGCCTTCTCGTTGACGACCCCCACCGAAGTTCTTGTCATGAGTGTCCGCAGCTTCAAGGAGCTCGTGGATACCGACGGCGACTTCACCCGTTCGCTGCTCGACGAGATGGTACGAAAGGTGCGAGATGCGTCGTTTCATCAACTCGAGCTTGCCCTCGACGATGTTGTTGGTCGAGTGGCCAGGCGCCTTCTCGACCTCGATCAGCGGTTCGGACGTATGAAGGCTGGCGTCGTCAGCGTGAAGTCCCCAATTACCCAACAAGAGATGGCCGACTGGGCCGGTGTTTCTCGGCAAGCGGTCGTAAAGGAACTGAGCGCGTTGCGCGATGCCGGAATTGTTGAGTCCAAGGGTTCGATCATGACGATCATCGATCGGGAGGCGCTCGAAGAACGCGCTGCCCGTCTATCGGGTTTGGCCTAGAACAACGGCACGCAGCGAGGCGTTAGCGTCTCCCACTCGTTTCCGTGCGAGCAGTTCCGTAGACTGGTGAAGAGCTCGTTCCGCGGAGGATTCTCAATGGCAAAGCGCCGTCGTAAGAAGCATGTTGTATTGGCCCCTGCGTCGGATCCCCCAATTCGTCCAGGAATCATCGGTCTGAGCCGTACGGTCCCCGCCGATATCGTCAAGCCGCCCTACGCCAAGACCGGGGACCCGGGCCCGTCGGTTTCATCGTTGATCCGTACTCCCGATGAACTCACCGCAATGCGCAAGGCCGGAGCGATCGCCGCTGAGGTGCTGATCCACGCAGGCCAATTCGTCGAACCGGGAATTACCACCGACAAGATCGACGAGATTGTCCACAACGAGACGATTCGCCGCGGTGCCTATCCGTCACCGCTCAACTACCGGGGCTTCCGCAAGTCGGTCTGTACCTCGGTGAACGAAGTGATCTGCCACGGGATCCCGGACAATCGCGAGTTGCTCGATGGGGACATCATCAACATCGACGTCACCGTCTACGTCGACGGAGTGCATGGCGATAACAGCTGCACCTTCCTCGTAGGAGACGTCGACGACCATTCCCGACACCTCGTTGCCGAGACGTACGTCTCGATGATGGAGGGCATCAAGACCGTTCGCAACGGGTCGAAGGTGCACGATATTGGCCGTGCCATCGAGCGTCACGCTCGGACGCAGAACCTCGGCGTTGTTCGTGAGTTCATTGGACACGGCGTCGGCACGGAGTTTCATTCCGACCTGCAGATCCCGCACTACTACGATCCACGGGCCAAGACTCAGCTCCTTACCGGTATGACCTTTACCGTCGAACCAATGCTGACCCTTGGCGATCCGTCGTTGTACCTCTGGGAGGACGAGTGGACCGCACTCACGATGGACGGTCGACGCAGCGCGCAGTTCGAACACACACTCGTCGTCACCGACGATGGGTACGAGTTGTTGACCGTTGCGAGCGACGGCAGCACCGCTGCCGAGATGTACGCACCAAAGCCGGAGGCCGTCACTAGTTGACGACGTCCGGGATCCAAAGCCTCGACGACCTCGGGTGGGTTCTGACGAGTCCTTCTCTCGTCGAGGATCCTCTCGCTGCCGGCCCGATCGAATTCGATCGTTCGACCGTTGATGTCGATCACCTTCAGAGGTTCCTTCACCAACGGCAAGAGCACCGTGTTGGTCGGTACTTCGAGCATCTGCTGCTGTATTGGCTCGTCCACGTGCGCAAGGTCGAGCTCCTCGGTGCTGGAGTTCAGATTACCGACGAGCAGAACCGCACGATCGGCGAGATGGATTTCCTGTTCCGAGATGAAGCGGGGATCGTCAATCACTGCGAGGCAGCGGTGAAGTTCTTCCTGCACCATCCAAACGAGAGCGGTAGTCACTTTCCCGGTCCGGCGGCGCGTGACAACTTCGAACGCAAGAGCACCCAGCTGTTCGAAAAGCAGCTGGTCATGAGTGAAGAGCATGCACCCGAGGTGCAGGGTCGGTTGGCGTTTGTGCGTGGACGGGTCTTTGAGCGCATCGGCTGGCCGGGACCGGCGTCCTTGCCTGCCCGAATGTCACCAACACGGCTCGGGGGAGCATGGGTGCGAGAATCGGAGCTCGAAACTCTAGAAACCTTTGGCGATGTTGGATTTCACATCGTGCAGAAACCGCACTGGTTCGCACCTGCGATCGACGGCGACGTTCTCACGGCATCGGAGTTCTCACAACAGCTCGTGCATCACTTCGACGGACCGGCGTACCCGGTAATGGTCAGCATCCGCCGGCCCGACCTGAGCGAGGCTGAGCGGTGCTTTGTTGTGCCGGACGCCTGGCCTCAGACCAATTCGAACTGAACCGAACGTTTGGCGACGTCGACGTCGCCAAGCCGTACGAGCACTTCATCACCCAGGCCGGCAGAGCCGTCTGCGTACGCCACGACCGCCGGGTTGGTGAGCTGTACGCGTACACGCCCCTTCGAGTCGTCGACGGCGGTGACGAGTCCGTGAAACGACTCCCCGATCCGCCCAGTGAGCAGAGCCGCTTCGACGAGGTCGAAGACCGCTCGATCGAGGGAGCCCTCTCGGTTCCGGGCCCGTCCAAGCAAACGCGGAAGCTCGGGAAGAGCCTCGAGGACCCAGTCAGGAGGTCGTTGACCAGCGAGCACGGACAGCACGCATTCGTTCGCATATCGGTCGCCCAACCGTCGCAGTGGAGCGGTGACATGGGCATAGTTCGCCGAGATCGCCGAGTGTTCGGTGAGCTGTGGGAGCTCCCCGTCGAAGGCTTCGTAGCCAGCGCCGCGCAGGCCGCGAGCAGACTGGGCGATCATGGCAGCGTCGATGGGGTTGCTCGGGTTGAGACTCCGGACCATGTCTGGGTAGCTCATCGACTTTGGCCAATCGATGCCGAGGCCGTCGGCAACGCGCCGCAACTCGCGAATAGTTCGCCCTTGTGGGCGTGGGAGGGTGCGCAGGAGCCCCACCTTTCCATCGAGCATGATCTTGGCAGCCGCTATTCCGGTCAGCAGGCTGATCTGTGCGTTCCATCCTTCGATGGGCAGGGACTCGTCGTAGCGCAGCGCAAAGCCGGTGTCCGTGGGAACAACCTCCTGGGATGCGAGCCGAAGCGAGACCGCGCCGCGGTCGACTTCGAGCTGTTCGCGTAGGACACCCACGTCCTTGACTGCGTTGAGCATCTCGTCGCCGCCGTCGATGAGGTCGGCGGCAGCGCGGTACGAGAGCTTTGCTCGCGACCGCACGACTGCACGTTCGAGGTTGGCAGCGACGATCTCGCCGGCATCGTCGAGGTCGATAGTCCACAGCAGCGATTGGCGGTCGAGATCGGGAAGCAGACTGGCTGCGTCCTCGCTGATCGCCTTTGGATGCAGTGGTGAACGGCTGTCGGGGCTGTACATCGTGAAGCCACGTGCTTGACTTTCTCGGTCTATGGCTCCGCCAGGGGTTACCCACGCTGCAACATCGGCAATCGCGTAGTGCACGCGCCAGCCATCGGCAGTCCGTGCTGCGTGGACTGCCTGATCGAGGTCCATGGACGACGGCGGGTCGATCGTTACCAACGGAAGGTCTGTGCGGTCGAGGACCGTCGTAGCCGCGGAGCCGTCGGGAATCTGAGGCCCGGCCGCGGCGCTCGCTTCGGCCTCGGCGATTACCTCGTCAGGAAATCGATCGGGAATCTCCAACTCTGTTCGGAGCGCCGCGAGGCCCTCGCAGATAACAGCGTCGTCGCAACGAAAAGGAAGTCGAGCCATATGGTCAGCGTAAAGGGCTTTCGTGCTCCCGGTATTCCCGCAGGCGGCTTATCGCAGGGTTGCGTCGCCAGGTTTTGGCAACTCGACCCAGATGCGACCGGGCAGCAGCTGAATGGGATCGCCGTTTTGGTCTCGGTACAGCGTGACCGAGTCGGCGGTTGGCTTTGACCAGCTGCCGCGAATCAGCACTCCTTCAGTGAAGATCCATGCAATGCCACGGCCGATCGTGTTCGCCTCAGGTGACTGTGCATCCGCTGGGCTCACGCCGTATGGGGTGAACTGCACGATGACCGTTTCGGGAGCGGTGCGAACCCCTGCGGTGTCGACGGTTGAACGTCCGTCCTGCGAACGTGCCCAGCCGCTGCCGTTCCAGGTATAGGACACGGTGGTGCTGCGGTAGTTGACCGAGACTCCCGTCGTTTCGAATGTCTTGTTCGGGTTTTCGGTGCCTGGACGCCGAATCGTGAACTGTTCGGGGGGCGCTCCACCCGACGTGCCGCCAGCGCGGCGCAGAGCGGCGGTGGACGTGAAGAGGTTGTGCGGAGCCGGACGGCTGTTGTTGCGGTAGTACGCACCTCCGGCGCCTGTTGCGTGTCCGATGTTGACCAACGGCGAGTTGTTGATTGCGGTCGTGGTGCGAGGGTTGCCGCCCGAGTTAGCGAACAGCGGACGGTTGAGTGCTCGGAGCAGGTTGATATCGGTGGTTCGCATGGAGCGAACCGGACCAACCGTTCCGACCTCCTCTGAATGGAAGACCGCCGCGTAGCGGGTGGCCCCACCTTCGACGAGTTCGACGTAGACGATGTCGGCGTCGTTGATGCCAGCCTGCGGCCGAGCACGAGGGACGTTGTCGATCTTGACCACCAGCGCTGCACGATTGTTGCCATGCGGGTTTGGCCGTCCGGTGAGAACACTGCGGTTCGAGGCATCTCGATACCACTCGAGTGCTGCACTCACCTCGGCGAGTTCGGCTTCGGCGTCGACGAGCTCGATTTCGAGTTCACGAACGAGGGCGTCGATGGTGATGAGTCGGTTGCCGAGCTCGTCTCGGCTCGCCAACAACGCCGGCACTCCAGCTTGCAACGATTGCATCTCGCCGTTCAGACGAGTGATCTCGGCGTTCGCCGCATCGACGATCGATCCGTAGACCTCCTGCTGCTGAAATGGCCCGCTGTCGTGGCTGAGCGCACGAAGCTCACGCGTCAGGGCCTGCTGGACAGGGTCGCCGCTCACGAAGCGTTCGAGCGCAATGTTGATACGAACTAGCGCCGGTTCGCGGCGCGCCAGTGCGAGTAATTCGAGTGCGTCCGCAGAGCCTTCGATGGCAGCGGTAGTGGAGTCGATGTCGACCAAGACCTGCGAGCGTTCTGCGTCGAGCCTGTCGATCGTCTCCTCGGCGTCCGCGATCTGATCGATGAGCTCGGCTTCGCGTTCACTGAGCTCGGCTTCGTCCTCGCTAATCGTGCCTTGCGCGCCGGCGGTGACGGTCGTTGTGGCGACCATTCCGAGCGTCATTGTGAGCGCGATCAGGATCCGCAGCAGCGAACGGGTGGGTACGGTCGGGTTAACCATCAATGGTCTCCACAGCGGGGGGATCGGGCTCGACGAATGTCGGCCGTTCCGCACCCCAAGGATTGGTAATGACAATGCCGATCGCAATGAGGATCACTGCAGTCAGAACCGCAGTCACCCACTTCGCACGGCGTTCGTCGCGTTCGGGAATGATGGGGAATTCCGAGTCAAGCCACTCGTATCCCAAGATCTTGCGCCGCATTTCCTTCTTGCCGTATGGCTCGACGATCTGGGGCAGCGTTCGATTGCGAGGCGGGTTTGCGCGTCCCAACATGGCCGGAGCGATCGAACTGTTTGCGCTGAATTGTTCTCTGGCCTTTACGAAGACTCGGGCGAGTCGCCGAGGACGCATGTCGAGCGCCATCGAGATGTACTTCGGTGGCGTGTTGTAGCGATAGCGAAGGAGCAGGGCGAGTTTGTAGTCGGCACGCATCTCCGAGAGGGTGTCGGCGAGATAGAAGGCCTCGCGGCTGGAACCGCCTTCGAGTAGGGCCGAGCTGAGGCGTCGTGTCGGGAACTCTTCGAGATGCCGGTGCGCTTCGTTGCTAGCGATCGAGGCCAACCATGCCGTGTACGCAGCTGGTTCGGGCATGCGATGTTCGTTGAAGCGGCTGAGTGCCACCCGGAACGTGACCACGGTGAGCTCCGCTGCAACGGCGCCATCTTTGACCAGAAACCAACATACGTCGTAGACCATCTGCGCTGCTTCAGGATTGACCGGCGTGCGCTCGCCGTAGAACATGTTCCGCCAGTCGCCGGCCGTAACGGGTGGGAACGATCCCAAACGTTCGACAGAGGTGGTGCTCGAGGAGGTCATGTCGTGGCTCATAGTAGTCCGGCGACCGCGGTCGACATCAACGTCGAGTCGAAGAAAACCCCGCTTTTTCAAGCGATTCGGCTGTGCGGTCTACCGCCTCTGGCAGTTTCGGCAGAACGTGGTGGTTCGAGCGTCGAGAACGACCGTTTGCAATGGCTCCGCACACGTCACGCATGGTTCGCCGCCTCGGCCGTAGGCGAGGAGCTCGTGTTGGTTCTGGCCCTCTTCTCCTTCGGCGTTGACGTAGTCGCGCAGTGTCGTGCCGCCGTTGTCGATCCCCGCTTTCAATACCGATTTGATCGTCTCGGCCAGGGCATCGCAGCGCTCACGGCCGACGCGACGTGCCCGCGGGTCAATCCCTGCGAGGAACAGCGCCTCGTCCGCGTAAATGTTGCCAACCCCCGAAACGGGTCGCTGGCTGAGCAGCTGGGTCTTGATCGGCCGAGAGCTCGCCTTTACTGCGGCGTGGAGGCTCGCCCCGTCGAATTCGTCGCCGAGAGGCTCTGGTCCCATGTGGTGAAGCGTGGGAATGTCGCTGTAGTCACCGGTATCGACGACCCGGAGCCGTCCGAAGCGGCGGGTGTCGTTAAACACGAGATGGCGGTTGTCGGCGAGTGCCCACACCGCTCTGGTGTGTGGTCCGTGGTCGGCGCAACGCGGTTCAGCCCCAGTCGCAACGTCGACAACGCTAAAGGATCCGGTCATGCCAAGATGCGCTACCAGCTCTCGGTCGTCGTCGAGGTCGAAGAGCAGATACTTGCCTCGCCGGCGAATTCCCGTGATCGTCGCCCCAGCAGCGTCGAGGGCCGGCGAGAACTTGTCACTGCCGTGGCTATCGACGGCTTGGACCGTCGATCCGGTCAGTAACGGTTCGAGCTGTCGACGAATGGTTTCGACCTCGGGCAACTCTGGCATGCACGCACGCTAGCCTCGCCCGTGGCATGGCTACACCTGATCATCTTCGAAACCGGTACATCGACGAGCTGATGGGAGCAACGAGTGTGCTCGCGTCCGTCGAATCGGCGGCAGTGGCCGAAGCGTGGGCATCGGGTGCCGTGGCCGAATGGGCGGCGTTGGGCGGTGCTCAAGGTCAACTGGCAAAGCGAATCGCGGACCATTCGCCCCTCGGCGCCGCGCTGATTACGTGGATGGAGGGCGGCGCGAAACCTACTGGCGATGCCGAGTGGCTGGGCGATGTGGGCCGTCATGAGCTGACACGCTCGGTACGTTTGATCGACGCCAACATGCCAGATGAGGTCGGCGTCATTCTCGAATATGTCGCCCCAAGCGGGGAACGACACGACCTCTCAGTGACCATTTCGGGTGGCGCCATCACCGGGATTGCGGTGGGCCCAGAGGGGTTAGCCCAAGCGGCGCTCGAGGACGAGCGCGACTCGATCTCTGTCGAAGCGCTCGATAGTGCCGACGCTCTGGGCATTGTTCGCGAGGCTCTTCGCTCGCCGATCCCTGAGCTCTCCGCTGCGGCCGAGGCAACGTTGCCACTCGTCATCTCAAGGGTGGGCGTCGCCGATGGGGAGCTAGCGGGATTTGCCCAGACCACATCGAATCGCGAACTGCCGGAGCGCTACGAAGACGACGATCGCTACGCTGCGGACGTCATCCGGTCGTCGATGCGATCGGTGCTTGCGGAGCCAGCTCCCGATGCTGTCGAAGCCGCACGGCTCGGCGTTGTTGATCTCATAGCGAACAACGACCCCGATGCGATCACCGTGTTTGAGGTAGCCGGCCTCGACATCGAAGCTCCAATCGACATCGACACGTTGATTCGTCTCGTCGGGGCCTATCTATCGCCGAAGAACCTCGATGCGCACACCGACCCGCAATTCGCGGCGCTCATCGAGCTCGAACCAGCCGATTGGGTCGGAGTGGTCCTCGGTATGGCACGCGCCGCGGTCGGCACCGAGGTCGATGGTCGCTCGATCGTTGGATTCATCAACAAGGCGCCGGAGATCACGACGTCGATTCCTAAAGCCGACGCTCCGCATCTGGCCTGGACGTTTGAACAAATGCTGTTCGCCTGGGAAGTGACCGGCGTGTTGTCTGGCCAGGGAGCCGTCAGCGAGGCTGCTCGGTGGCTACTACCTCAAGCCGCGATCGCCGTTTGGAGCTAGTTCGCCGGCGAAATCGGCGGCGGCGGTGCTTCGACTAGATCGGGTTGATCGATTAGCGCCCGTTTTGCCGCGACTGCGGTGGTCTGTAGGACATCGCCGTCGGAGATTGCCAGTCCGAGTCGAAGGACCCCGGTTGGGTCGTGAAGCACTACGAGTACCGCTGAGCGTGTTCCGACGTCGATCGTGCGAACCTCGTCGAAGGAGTGATCGGGAGCAATGGCGGCTATCACAGCCTTCGCTACGGCGTCCTCGGGGCGGAGCCCGGTCGCGCTGGCGTGGGCTTGTTGCTCGTCCACTTGGATGGTCACGGTCGCATGCGAGAGGTTCTCGTGCTGGTCGAGTACCAACAGCGGCGGTTCGAACGTCGCTCCGCCGTCGTCGAGGTGGAACTGGTGCAGCACGCGTGCAAACGCCCGCGAGATTGCCGTGATGCGTTTGGCGTTGTCGGGAGCTTGAATTTCGCCAAACACGAACAGGCCATCGGATTGGCTGCCGGTGGTGCGGACGTAATGGCCGCTGAGGGAACCATGTCGGAAGGCAGCAACGGGCTTGCGGCCGTTGCTCAACATGGTGATGGTGTGCATTAGCCGGAAGGTTTCGGTCGGCGTGAGCAGCTCGAGTTTGGGTTTGCGGGTGAAGAGGATCGGCTGGTCGTCGTGCGGAACGTGGAGGTAGACCGAGAGCGAAATCTGGCCGATCTCCTCCATCAGGTCGAAGGCGGCTTCGACGAGTGTCGTAAACAGATGATCGATCTGTGGTGTCGAGCGCGCCGTCAACGACGGTGGAACGCTACGAGCGAGCGAGCCAGCACGCTCTGAGTTCACTGGCTCCGGATTCGACATAGTTGTGATGATACCGACCAAAAATGCTGCGTTGCGTAGCGGGCGCACTACTCAATTTGTA
>CALBVK010000279.1 GCA_937969345.1 uncultured Acidimicrobiales bacterium | reverse complement strand
GCAACAAGTGGGTAGTTCCTACGAGCAGGGTTGGACGGTCGCCAGCGCTCCAGCCGACGGCTCGACGACATTGAGCGTCATGGTCGGCTTCGCGAACGCAGCTCCGCTCGCAGAGTCCGACACGACCGTGCAACTGATTCTCTCCGACGGCAGTCGTGCCTGGTACCGCGATCTGCATGCGTTCGACGCGGAAGGCACCGTGCTTCCGGCGACGATGTCGGTCGACGGTTCGAACGTCCGCATCGACGTGGACGCAGCCGGAGCCGTCTACCCCGTGACCATCGACCCGATCGTTGATGCGGACCAAAAGCTCGTACCGCCGGAGAGCACGACGGGCGATCTCTACGGTGAAGCAGTCGCAACCGATGGCAATCTCATGATCGTCAGCGTTCGCGGTGCTGACGGGCAGGCCGCCGACCAGGGTCGCGTCGAGATCTACGGGCGGAACGTTACGACGTGGGAACTGCTCGACACTCTCGAAAACCCCATCACGGACGATACGGACTTCGGCTGGTCGGTCGATATCAACGAAACCGCGGGCCACGCGGTAGTTGGCGCCCCAGGTGACGATACGAATGGGGTCGACGCTGGTGCAGTACACATTTATGTAGACAACCAGGACGGATCCTGGGGGCTGAAGCAGACGATATATGAGTGCGATACCGCTGGTGGGGCCTGCGGCGAAGTTGCAAGTGGGGCATTCGGCGGCGGTTTGTTCGGCACGGACGTAGCGATTTCCGACACGGACGCGATCGTGGTTGGCGCTCCGTTTAGTGGAACGGTCAATCAGGGCGTCGTACATCGGTACGATCCGATCGGCGGCGGGAGCGAATGGCTCACGACCGCAAGCCGCACGATTCTTCCCGGCGCCCCTAACCCTGGCGAGCCTTCAAAGCGAGCCGGTACTTCCGTCGATATCAGCGCTAACGGCGCGTACATCGTCTATGGCCTTCCGGGTCACACCGAAGGTGGCGTAGTCGAGACGGGATCGATGCAGGCGTTCTTCTGGAACGGTACTGCTTACACAGACACGGGCACTGACATCGGGCCCGGAGCGGTCGCCGGCCAAAATTATGGTGCGTCGATTGCCATCGGGGAGCCGGTTGGCGCTGGACCGAACACTCACCTAGTTGTCGTCGGACGTCCGCACCGCAGCCGCTTCGACGAGACCGGGACTGGCTTCGGCGGCGTTCGGGTGATGGGTTTGAACGGGGTCGATGCGAACCTCACAAGCGTGGCACTGGGTGATATCGGTGCGCCCACTTCAGACACAGGTTTTGGCTTCAGCGTGGGCTTTGATAGCTCGTCGAACGAAGTGTTGGTTGGTGCGCCGTTCGACAACGGACAAGGCCCAGAGTCCGGTCGTGTACACACGTATCAGTATTTCCCGGCTCTCGCTGGCATGGACGGTGGCGGCGGAGCGAGCGCTATCGAACGGCCGCTTCCTTCCGATTGGCCAACTTCGACAGGACTCGACCGATACGGATTTGCTGTTGCCGAGGGCCCTCTTGGGCCAGATGAGAACTACGTGGCTGGTTCGCCTGGATTCGTGCGGACTGACCCACGGCGTAGCCGGCCAGCCGGTCGGATAACAACAACCGGTCCGAATTTCAATAGCACGTTCACTGTGACCGCCGATCGCACTGCCGCAGCGTTCGATCAGCTCGGCTTTTCGGTCGCCATTAGTGGAAACCGTATGGCTGCTTCCGCAGTCGGCGACGACGAGGCTATCTCGCAGAACGGCCTGGTCTACACATACGAGCGTGCGACAGCAACCGACCCGTGGGTGCTCGATCAGCTCATTGTTGACCCGACCGAGACCAACACAGCCAAGCCATTCGGTTACAGCCTTGACATGGAAGGAAACTACCTCGCAATTGGCTCGCCAGCCGGTGACGGGGAGGTCGCTGTATATGAGTTCGCTGGGTCGTGGACTCCTCGCGCAGTGATCAATGGCGCTGGCGAGCCGAATACGTTTGGCGAGCTGGATTTTGGATACGACGTGGCTATTACCGCTGATGGCCTCGATCTCTTCGTCGGCATTCCCGGATCCGAGGCTGCCGGCCATGATGATGGCGGCGCGGTTGTGAACTATCGGTGGGACGGTGGCTCATACATCTCGCAGTCCGTGACGGTTCCAGGAAACACAAGTCGTACTCGTTTCGGTCAATCGATCGACGCTGACATTGTTGGTACCGACGTTCGGCTAGTCGTCGGCCTTGAGAGCCCTGGCGCGGACAACAAGATCGAGACGTTCACTTTCGCACAGGCGGATCCGTCGCCAGTTCTGTTGACCCCAGAAGCGCAGATCGCTCGGACCGTCGCTGTTGGCCAGTCGGTGTCTCTTGACGGGGACCGTCTTGCTGCTGCGAGTGCAACGCCAGCCGCAGACGAGCTGATCGTGGCAGATTTCAATTCAGAATCGGCGACGTGGACTACGCGCACGCTCTTCAGCGGAGTTCTTGCGACGACGCCGAGCATTATTCCGAACAACTTCGTCGATGTAGATGGCGACACGATCGCGGTGGGCCGCGCGGACGGTGCAGGTGGTGAGGTAGGAATCTTCTACAACGATCCAGCTTTTGGCTGGGGCCAAGTGGACGTGACTAACGGTTGGGTCGATGGCCCAACAGATCGCGTGCAGCCCGCGTCGCGTGGGTCCCTGGACAAGATCGGTGGTTCGGTAGCGATTGATGGCAACGGCGCAGGTGGAACCACCGTTATCGCCGGTGCCTCGGGCGATGATGATGCTGGAGCTGAGGCGGGCGCTCTCTACTCGACCACGTTCGTCCCGAGCAACACTTCCGCGCCAGCGAACAAGGTGACCTCGCCTCAGTTCAACGACAGTTCTGATCCAGCGAACTTCGGAGCGGTTATCGAGATGGGGACGACTCCGTTCGGACCGGCGGCTGTTGTTGCCGAGGCCGGCGGCCAGCGCGTGCATCGTCTAGAGCCGGTGGGGGCGGCCTGGGAGATCGTTCAGACGATCGACTACACCTCCGATGTAGTTGACCTTGATCTGCGGGAGTCCGATGGTGCTCTCGTGGTCTTGCTCGAGGACGGGAGCGTCTTCTCTTATCTTGAGGACACCTGTGGTGGTGTGGATTGCAGCTTCAGCCCAACGGCGTCGGTGTTCAATGTCCAAGCGACCGCGAGCGGTTCTGTCGAGATCAGCGAGATCAACGACGATGTTCTCGTAGCCAAGGTCAATGGCACTGGTGATCAGTTCCAGCAGCTGTTCGACTTCGGAGACGGCGGCAACGGCCCGGTCGGCCCACCAGCAGGTGTGGTTGCAGCGGACCTCTTCGGCGCCAGCGCAGACACCGAGGGCCGCTACACATTCATCGGCGCTCCTGGCACCGACACCGGTCTTGGAGCGAACACGGGCCGTGTCTACGTATGGGATAACCAGAACTCCAGCTTTGCGCTGTCGATCGACGGCCAGGTTGCTGGCGGCAAGTTCGGTTCATCCGTGGCGATCGACGGCAACAATCTCGTCATTGGTGCCGAAGACGATGGCGTGGTCTTCGACGGCCTTGGATACGTCTACTTGGTCGACCCAGCGTTCCCGGTCTCGGCCACCGAGGTGGCAACGCTGAGTCCGAGCGGTGGTTCGGGCCTGAGCCACTGGGGTACTGCAGCCGCTATCGACGGCGACGTGATCGTCCTTGTAGCGACCGGCTACGAAGAGTCCGGTATCCCATTCCGTGACGGCACGGCCGTGGCCTTTGGATTCGATGGCAACAACTGGGTGCAGACCGACCTGTTCGATCACACCGATGACGCATCTGCTGACGAGGCCGGTGCTGCCGTTGCCGTGCTTGGCACCGACGTGCTCGTCGGTGCGCCAGGTGACGACAACCCACAGGGTGTGGACGCAGGCGCCACCTACTCCTACACCGCTACTGCCGCTGCGCCGGCAATCCCGAACAAGATCATCGCCGACGCCGCAAGTGGCGAATTCGGACGTCACCTCGATGTACTGGGCACGACAGCTGTTGTTGCCGAGCAGGCCGGTGGCATGGTTCATATTCTCGACGAAGTCGGTGGCGTGTGGAGCATCCGCGAGACGTTCGTCGTTGCGGACGTGCGCGCTGTCGATCTGAACGCTGATCGACTCGCTGTGCTTTCTCGCACGGGCAACTTGCTCTACCTCTATGAAGAAACGTGCGCCCCAGGCTGTTCGTTCACACAGGTTGGTGCGCCGCGGTCACTCGGTGGCGGCGTTCCGGCATCGGTCCAGATCGATGGCGACAACATCTGGGTAGGCCTCAGCAACGGTGGCATCCCGCTCGAGCAGCATTTCTGGGCCGGGGGCACCGCCACCGTGACCGCACCTCCCGGAGCGGTTACAGGCGAGGAAACTGGTTGGAGTTTGGCCGTCGATGGCGACTTGGTGTTCGTCGGTGCTCGCCGCTGGGACAGCGCCCTTGTTCCCGAGGCTGGTCGGGTCTACATCTACGATGCGTCGCTTGGCCAGTGGACCGGCACGATCGAGGCTGACTCGCCAGGAATTCTCTTCGGTTCTTCTCTTAGTGCCGAGAACGGACGTCTAGCTGTTGGTTATCCAATTGGCGAAGGTCCTATCAATGGCGGACCAGGAACCGGCATCACCGGTCTCGTCGAGACCTACACGGCGCTTACCCCAACGGGTGCAACGCTCGAGCAGGTTGTGTCGGCCGATGACGTTGGTATCTCTGATGGCTTCGGCGGCGACGTTGTTCTCGATGGCGACGTGTTGGTCATTGGTGCGCCAGCAAAGGTGGTCGGCGGTACGCGTACGGGCCAGGCCTATACCTTCCGTTTGGACGGGGGTACGTGGACTCAAGAAGATGTCTTCACGGCAACGGACAACGAACTAGACGACCAGTTCGGTGATGCTGTTGGTATCTCTGGCGAATCAATTCTGATCGGTGCGCCATCCAACGACAACATTCGCGGTGTTGATGGCGGAGCCGTCTACTCGTTCGTGGTCGCGGCAGCCCCGGATAACCCAACG
>CALBVK010000278.1 GCA_937969345.1 uncultured Acidimicrobiales bacterium | reverse complement strand
GGCGTCGAGGTGGCGCTGGTGCTGCTACTGGCAGCCGCTGGCGCGACCGTGCAGGGTTCGATCGGCATTGGCTATGCACTCGTCGCTGGTCCTGGACTTGCCGCAATCGACACCGCCTTCATTCCTGGCCCGTTGTTACTCATTGGGCTCATCGTCGGAACGCGCCACATCTTTGCCGAGTTCGATGACATCGATCGGCCAGCGGTCGGCCGATGCTTCCTGGGCATGCCCGTGGGCCTGATCGCCGGGCTCGCTGTCTTGAATGCGATGGACGACCGATTACTCGGAATCGCAGTCGGCACGGCGACCGCGCTTGCCGCAGTTGCCATGCTCTTCGGACTGAGCATCCAACGCACCCCTGTCGTCGAGGTAGTTGCCGGAGCGGCCACCGGCTTCTGTGCGGTTAGCGCAGCGCTTCCCGGGCCTCCGTTCGTCGCCGCATTCAGCGATCTTCGGCCGGCGGCCATGCGGTCGACGGCATCGCTGTTCATCAGTTCGCTGATCGTGATCTCGCTCATCCCTCTCGCGCTCACGGGCAACTTCGGCGGAGACGAAATTCGCTTGCTCGTACTGCTGGTGCCCGGCACCGTGGGCGGCCTCGTCTTGGCCCGATACGTGAGGCCTCTGCTCGAACGGCCCTGGTTCCGACCGCTCATCTTGATCGTCGCCTCGTTGGGCGGCATCGCACTTGTACTACGAAACCTCTGACTCTGGAGAAACACATGACCATCGAAGGAAAGAACATCATCATCACCGGCGGCGCGTCGGGCATCGGTAAAGGCATGGCCGAACGGTTCGCGTCGATGAGCGCCGCAAACATTGTGGTGGCCGACCTCAACCTTGAGGGGGCATCAGCGGTCGCTGATGCGATCGGCGGCGTTGGCCGCCAGTGTGATGTCACAAGCGATGCATCGGTGACGGCACTCATCGCAGACACGGTCGCCGACGTTGGCCACATCGACATGTTCTTCGCAAACGCTGGAATCGGAGTCGGCGCTGGCATCGAGGCGAGCGACGACATGTGGGAGCTCAGCTGGAAGGTCAACGTCATGGGTCCGGCAATCGCAGCACGCCATGTGGTGCCGCACATGGAGCAGCGAGGTGGAGGCACCTTTGTCGTCACCGCATCGGCGGCTGGTCTCAACACGGGGCCGGTGTCGTTCAACTATGCGGTGAGCAAGCATGGCGCCATCGGCGTGGCCGAATGGTTGGCTATTAACCATGGCCCCAAGATCACCGTGCAGGCCATCTGCCCGACCATCGTCGACACCCCAATGGCATCCGATTTCGGTGAAGTCATGTTCCAGGCGTTGTCGGTCGACGACGTTGTCGATGCGATTGTCGCCGGGCTCGAAGCGGGCACGTTCATCATTGCGCCGAACGAACAACCAATGGCGATGTTCCAGGCGAAGGCCAACGACTGGGACGGCTTCCTCGGCAACCTTCAGCAACGGGTTCAGGGATTGAAGTCATGAACAGTTAGGGACAGTCCCTAACTGTTCACTAGAGGTCCCAGGCGTCAGCCCACCACGAGGGAAGTTTTGGGATCGGTCCGAGCTTTTCTGTTGCTTGATCGGCGAGCGACCCGAGCGGCGTGGTCGTCCGTTCGTGGCGGGCGTTGATCAAAATTCGCCGGACGGTTGACGAAGGAATATTGGCGTACTCGCCAATTTCGACGCTCGAGGCGTGCAGCAGCTCCGCGGCCAGCAGACAAAAGAGCATGAGACCCTCGCTCGGCTGTGCCCTTGGTCGCCGGCTGAACACCTCCTCGAGTGCCAGATGAGAAACGGCGGCGGCAACGTCGTGAATATCAGCAAGTGTTGGAATCCAGACATCGTGCTTCGGGTCCTCGACGAATTGGACAAACGATTGGACCGATCCGTCGAACAGCTCGAGACCTGGTTTTGTCACCAACCAGTGTTCGGCACGGCGGCCGAGATAGATACCGTGCGATGACCATTCATAGGCGGCAAGATCCATTTCAGGGTCGATCGCCAGTGGGTTGCGATGGATATAGCGGAGCGCGTTGGCATGGTAGGTGGGATCGTTCACGGGGGATGAGTAGTAGCGGTCCGAGAACAGCGGACCTCGAAGGTCGTGACGGTTGTTGAAGTACTGCGTGTACAGGAAGCCAAGGCGGTGCATCGCACGCGCCAGCTGTTCGAGGTTTCCCTCGACGAGCAAGTGGTAGTGGTTCATCATGAACGCGAACGCTTCAATCTCTACCTCAAAGCGCTCGTACATCTCGCTGAGCAACCACAGAAAGAACTTACGATCGCGGTCATCTAGGAACGCTGGGTTCTTACGCGATGTGCGATTGGTGACGTGATGTCGTTCACCTGGACGATGAAGTCGGGCTACTCGTGGCATGACCGCGAGAGTATTGCGGCCCTATGACAGCAACTTGTGAACAGTTAGGGACTGTCCCTAACTGTTCATGAAATGCGGGCTCGGGCGGCTGCTGGAGTCTCCGCGCTTTCGCCACGAATGATGGCTTCCTTGCGGACAAGCTTGACCGGCACGCCTTGGTTGTCGCCGGCTGGGAGCACGTCGGGCGGGTAAATCGCGATCTTCTGCTTGTCGGCAATGCGTCCGCCGTCCATGTCGAGGTCGCGGGCGTTGGTTCCCTTGCTGGGGAAGCCCGTGCGGCCGTCGACCCATTCGAGATCCCACCACCACTTCTTGATGGGGTTGATCGAACCGTTGCCGACCTTGTCGTCGAGGTGCGCAATCCACTTGCGGGTGAACGGCAACTTGATTGCCGCCCATAGGAACGGCCGCTCGGCGAGCACACCTTCGGTGTTGTACGGGCAGGTCTTCATGCAACGACCACACGCCGAACCCTTGAGGTTGCCAAGGCGATATTTGGTGCACTTCTCGACGTCGGGCTTCCATGTTTCGTAGCCGTTGAACATGATCTTGTCGCCGAACGGAATCGCTCCGCACGGACATTCGCGTGCGCACTTCGTGCACTTGTTGCAGAAGTCTTGAAGGCCGAAGTCGATCTTGAGGTCGGGCGTGAGCGGCATGTCTGTCGTCATCAC
>CALBVK010000277.1 GCA_937969345.1 uncultured Acidimicrobiales bacterium | reverse complement strand
GGGGTTTGTCGTCTTGACGTCCTCGACCAGATTGCCCACGTTGTCCACCAGCAGCTCACGTGTTCCGGGTACGCCGCGCAGGTCGTCTTCGAAGAACGCCTCGATGCCCTGCTTGCCAATCTCGTCGTTGCGCCGGTATTGCTTGCCGTTGGGGTCCTCGATCCGGACTGCCGGGTCGTCGCTGTCCGGGTCGTCGATGAGGTAGAGGTTCTCTTTGGCTTCAAGCTCTCCGCCGGTGATCGACCCGACATAGCCGAGGATGTGCGCTGCGTTCTTTCCGAACGGATAGCTGCGGACGAGGTCCTGGTCGACGTTCACCCCAGGGAAATCGTCAGGCCGCTCCCCGATGAAGATGAGAAGTTCTTCGTCGACATCTCGGGCGATCGGAATGTCGTCGAACGAGGTGAAGGATTGGTCTGCGTAGGCCCGTTCGAGGTCGGCCACCTTGGTGAGGAGCCCCGACTGTGAGAGTTCGCGAGCGAGGTTGGCGAACATCTCCGCCCGGAACTCTGCACGCTCGTCCGAGGAGCCGTATCCGAGGGCCCGAAGTTCGTTGAGATGTGAATCTCGATTGATCGTGACCACGGTCGACAATCGATTCTCGACGAGCACGCGGCCTTCACGATCGAGGATCTGTCCGCGCGGGGCCTGTGTTCGAATCGATCGGGTGATGTTGCTCTGCGCAATAACTTCGAACTGTTCGGACTCGAGCGCCTGGAGATACCAGAGCCGCCCGAAGAGCGCGAGAAACAGCGAGACCGCGATCACGCCAAGGACGCGCATGCGAACGCGACTGGTGTCCTCCATCAGCGCCAATCTCCCAGCATCGCCACTAGTTCACCACGGTTCTGGCCGGTTCGGAGCGCGCCCCGGTCGGATCGGCGAGGACCCAGCCATAGGCAGCGCGAACGACGAGCGACAGGGGTACTGCGAACAGCCCGATGGCGAAGGCTTTCCACACGAGTCCCCAGGCCACGAACTGTTCGGAGCCGAGCACACCCAGCCCGAATCCGTAGCCGATCGTGGCGAGGAACGCCGATAGCCAAATGATGGTTGGCATTACCCTGGGGTCATCGGAGTCGACCGTTCGAGAGAACTGTCCGGAGAGGTACCCGAACGCTCCATAGATGCCAGCGGCCAGCCCGAGCGGTCCGGGAATCACGAGATCGAGTAGCAGACCAGCGGCGAAGCCGTTGCGGGCCCCATAGTCCGGTCCCCCACTGAGGCCACCGACGAGGGCTGCGACGAGGAGCAGGTCGGGGGCGACGCCGAAGGGGCGAAGATGGGCAAAGATCGACACCTGAAACGCCCACAGGACGACGAGCACCGCAAGCGTCTTCAGGCGCATCATCGAGCGATCCCCTCGGGCGCATCTTCGACCTCGACACCCGGCTCGACCAGCACAACGCTTACGAATCGGAGGTCGACCGGATTCGCCGCCAGTTCGACCTTCAACAATTGGTTGGACGCTTCGTCGTCGTCCTCTGACCCAGTGACGGTGCCGATGACCAGATTCGGCGGGAAGAGCGTCCGGTCGCTGCTGGTGGTGGTGACTGGATCTCCGACCGATATGTCCGCTCGTGTGCCGATGCCCTGGGGAATGTCGATCTCGGTTGGCGAGCCGGTTCCACGGGCCAGTCCAACCTCGCCGGCTACTTCGACCCCCATGACAAACTCGTTGCTCGACACGAGCCGGACCGTCGCGGAGGTGCGATCGGCATGTTCGACCCGGCCCACGACACCGGCGGCGGTGATCACGGCCATGTCCTTGAGCACACCGTCGTTTTCGCCGACATCGATCTCGACGACACCGCTGGTGAAGTTGCCAACCTCGCCCGTGCGCACGCGTGCCAGGAGCAACGGGTAGCCGGCGGGTATTTCGAGTCCATTGATGGCGAGAAGCGCTTCGTAGTCCGCCCGGTCGACACCGGACCGTACGATCTCACCGCGGAGCCGGTCGATCTCTGCACGGAGCTCGGCGTTCTCGGCCACAACTTCGTCGTAATTCGTCGCTCCATCGAAGAGGCCGGTGATTGGCGACGCAATGCGTTCGCCACCAGCGCGAATGGGGGCGACTACCTCACGCGCTCCACTCTGGATGGTCCCGAGCGGGCCGAAGTCTTGAAAGTCGAGAGTGATGAGCGTCGCTGACGCCAGGAAGATCAGCCCAAGCGTGACGCGGCGACGCCCCGATTGTTGAGGGGCGACCATAAGCGTTTAGATATCAGATCGTCTGCGAGCTGAAAAGACTGTGGTTCATCGAGTCCAGGCTCATGCCCGACCCGAGAGCAACAGCATCGAGAGGATTGTCTGCCACGAATACCGGCATGCCGGTTTCGTCGCGGAGACGCTCGGCGAGGCCGAGTAGCAGTGCACCGCCACCGGCGAGGCAAACGCCGCGTTCCATGATGTCGGCGGCGAGCTCGGGTGGGGTTTGGTCGAGCGTCATCTTGACCGCGTCACAGATCGCGGCGACCGGTTCGGCGAGCGCCTCGCGGATCTGGACGCTCGTGATGTTGATGGTCTTGGGTAGACCAGTGACGAGGTCGCGGCCACGAATCTCTGCTTGCAGTTCACGTTCCATGGGCCACGCCGAGCCAAGGGCCTTCTTGATTTCTTCGGCAGTGCGGTAGCCAACAGCGATGCTGTGTTCTTTCTTGGTGTACTGGACAATGGACTCGTCGAGGCCATCGCCACCGACGCGAACCGATTGACTGGCGACAACTCCACCGAGCGAGATAACGGCGACTTCGGTCGTGCCTCCGCCTATGTCGACGATCATCGAACCGGTTGGTTCTTGGACTGGTAGGCCCGCGCCAATGGCTGCGGCCATTGGCTCTTCGATGATGTAGGCCGGCTTGCGTGCGCCAGCGAACTCTGCAGCTTCCTGCACGGCGCGCTGTTCAACGCCGGTAATTCCTGACGGAACGCAGATCACCATGCGGGGACGGGCCCACTTGCGTGGGTGCACGCGCTCGATGAAGTAGCGAAGCATCTTTTCGCAGATATCGAAGTCAGCGATAACGCCGTCCTTCAATGGGCGAACGGCTTGGATATGTGATGGCGTTCGGCCAATCATGCGCTTCGCCTCGGCACCGACAGCGAGCGGTTCGCCGGTGTGCACGTTGACGGCGACAACCGATGGCTCGTTCAAAACGATGCCTTCGCCTCGTACATAGACCAGGGTGTTTGCAGTTCCGAGATCAACCGCCATATCACGCCCCGACAGGGACCCGAAATTGGCAAATGAACTAAAGCCTCGGTCAGCCATGATGCTCCAGATACTCGACGGTTCCGGCAGCTCCGGCCCGTACTCCACAGTGAACTCTACGCACTTCTGTAACCAAGTTGCAAAACGGCAAACACACTACGCGTCACCCCCACCACACGGAGTGAGTCGACCCGGGAAGACCCTCGCCATTGAGCGGGTTTAGAGGGTATGATGCGTCTCCTGATATCGGCGCTTTTCTTGCTCCTTGCGACCGCCTGCGGTGACGACCTCATGACGGAATCGACCGATTCGACTTCTGTCGACATCGCTGGCGTCCCGGATCGTACGGATCGGTGGTGCTCGGGTGTACGCGACGACTGGCGACGGGCTACGAGAGCCCGCCGCCAGTCGTTCGACGTTTTGGTTTGCGTACCTTGCCGCGTTCCCCGAAGCCAGGTGGTCGTACCGTAAGCCGGTTCGAACGGAGGCGCGAGCCGACGGATTGCGACAGCAGCGAACTACAGCGCGGGGAACCAGATTGCGATCTCGCGTGCGGCGGACTCGTTGGAGTCAGAGCCATGAACGAGGTTCTCGGTCATCTCGGTACCGAAGTCGCCGCGAATGGTGCCCGATGGTGATTCTGCTGGGTTCGTAGCTCCCATCATGGAGCGGACGATTGCGAAGGTGTCTTCTGGTCCTTCGAGAACCATGGCCATAACGGGGCCGCGGCTCATGAAGGCCTTGAGGTCCGGGTAGAAACCCTTCTCGACGTGTTCTGCGTAGTGCTCGTCGAGGGTTGCCGAGTCAGCGGTGCGAAGGTTGGCGGCGACGATCTTGAGGCCCTTGTCCTCGAAACGGCTCACGATTCGGCCGACGAGGCCGCGTTCAACTGCGTCTGGCTTGCAAAGTACAAAAGTGCGATTCATAGCGGCGAGTGTACGGCCAGATGCTCACGGTGTGAGGGACACGACCGAGATTCACTCATACGTGAGATATTCGAACGCGGTGGTACCAGGGCGCCCGAAATTCGCTCGAGGACGATGGGCTATGGTCAGAGCTATGGGATTTGATGGAGAGTACGAACCAAGCACGTGGGACTGGGTGGCCGAACAGGTCGCAGAGTATGAGGCGTCTGGCGGAACAAAGGCCAACACGCTTCGCGAGACCGGCATCCCAATCATCATCTTTACGACGGTCGGGCGGAAGTCCGGCAAGGTTCGCAAGGTTCCGCTCATGCGGGTCGAGCACGACGGCCAGTACGCCCTCGTTGCGTCTAAGGGTGGAGCGCCAGAACACCCGGGCTGGTACTACAACCTCGAGGCCAACCCAACAATCATGATGCAGGACGGCCCCGAGCCCTACGAGACAACGGTTCGCCTCATCGATGGCGAAGAGTACGACGTCTGGTGGGAACGAGCGGTCTCGGTCTTTGCGCCGTATGCCGAATACAAGGTCAAGGCGGGCGACCGAAAGATCCCCGTCTTTCTCACGGCCAAGCAGTAGTGGCCTCAGATTGAGGCTGCCGTCGGGCGTTTAAGGCGCGGCAAATCCTTCCCGATGATTTTGATATGGGAAGAATCGACAAGGCAATTGAACTCCTCAAGGCCAGCTGGGGTGTCCTTCGCAACGACAAGGAACTGCTGGTGCTGCCAGCGATAAGCGGCTTCTGTGCACTGCTGGTGATTGCCAGCTTCGGATACCCGGTGGTCCAGATGACGCTCGCTGCGAACGAGAACGTGGTTGGCGAAGAGCTCAGCTTTCCGCCATCGGCGATGATCCTCGCCGGTCTCGGGTATCTATTGATCACCTTCATCGGCATGTTCTTCAACAGTGCCCTCATTCATGCAGCGAACGACCGGATGGAAGGCCGGGATCCAACGATCGGCACCGCCCTCGCGGGAGCGTGGCAGCGGGTCGGGCGGATCTTCGTTTGGGCACTTGTGGCTTCTACGGTTTCGCTTGCCATTCGCCAGCTTCAAGAGCGTCTCGGCATCCTGGGCCGCATTCTCGCGTTCTTGGCCGGTACTGCCTGGGCCGTCGTGACCTTCCTTGTCTTGCCTGTGACGATCATCGAAGACCGCGGTCCAATCGAGTCCGTACAACGCTCAGCGTCATTGCTTAAGCGATCGTGGGGCGAGGGTCTGGCCGGACACGTCGGACTCGGCATCATCAACGTGCTCGTCTTTGTCTTCCTGGCGATGATCGTCGTGCTCGCCGCTCTCGCTAGCCCAGCGTTGCTGTACGGAGTCGTGCCCCTTGCGATCTTGTCGTTCGTCATCTCGATCATTGTGATGTCGGCGCTCTCGGTCGTGTTCCAGACGGCGTTGTACCGACACGCATCGGGGTTGGCAGTCCAGGGCTTCGACAACCGACTGATGGCGCACGCATTCACCCATGGCAAGAACTATTCACCGCCACGGCCATCACGTCCATCGGATCTGCGCCATCACGCCCAGGCGCCATCTGTGGCCCCCGTGAACTCCGCTACCCCACCTCCCCCGCCGGCAAGCTTCGAGGGGCCACAAGACTGGTCCCAGCTTCCCGATGAGTGGACGAAGTAGTTAGACCAGTTCTGCTCGGGCTTCGCCAACCGAATACAGCGACCCGGTCACAATGACCATGCCTTCGACGCCAGCGAGAATCCGAGCTCGATCGAGCGCATCTTCGATGTCGCCTGCGGCTTCGGCGGTCGCCCCTGCTGCGGTTGCTGCCTCGGCGATTCGCTCGGCCGAGATGGACCGGGGTGAGTTCACCGGCGTACCAACCACGTAGTCACTAGCACCAATACCGACCTCGGCAATGAAGTCTGCCGGGTCCCGAGGCTCGAGTGTCGCCAGGACGAACACGCGTGGGCTTGCTGCGCCAAAGGCGGTCGCCAACGTGTGTTCGAGGGCCTGTGCCGCCTCGGGGTTGTGGGCGCCGTCGAGAACAATGAGCGGCTCTTTGGCCACCACTTCGACCCGTCCGGGCAAGGTCAGTTCGCCAAAGGCTTCAGCCACAACGTCATCGGGTAGCGCGGCGTCGAAGAATTCTTCGGTTGCGATTAGCGCCACCGAGGCGTTGATTGCTTGATGCGCGCCGTGGACGGAGACGAAGACGTCCTCATAGAGACCCCGGGCAGTGCGGATGTCCACGAGACGGCCACCGACAGCGGGTTGGTCTTCGACCAGTTCGAACTCTCGACCAGCGAGCAAAAGCGACGCAGCCCCCTCGCCTTCGAATATGTCGAAAAGGTCCGGGTCGGTCTCCCCCACGATCAAGATGGATTCCGGTTTAGCAATACCGACCTTCTCGCCAGCAATGTTGCGACGCCAGTCGCCCTGTTGGTCGGTATGGTCGGTGCCAATGTTCGTGATGACGGCCACGTCGGCGTCGATGACGTTAGTGGCGTCGTATCGGCCAAGGACACCCACTTCCACAACAGCGACCTCAACCGCTTCAGCAGCAAAGATGCGATACGCCGTCGTGGTGAGCAACTCAAAATAGCTCGGTGGGAACTCGCTCAGTTCGGCGACGGCGGCGAGCGCAAGCACTTCCTCCGCGAAGATCTCTCTGCTCACCGGTTCGCCGTCGATCTCGATCCGTTCGGTAATCGATGCCAAGTGTGGGCTTGAATACCGGCCGACACGCAAGCCCTGCGCTTGAAGCAAACGAGCGATCATCGTTGCGGTGGAACCCTTGCCGTTCGTTCCGGTCACGTGGATCGATCGAAACGCCTTGTTCGGATCACCGGAGAGCTCCATCAGCTTCTCCATCGAGTTCAGCGAGAGGTCTTCGAAGTAGCCAGCGCGGGCCTCGAGGTTGATATGACGATCCAGGTACCGAAGCGCCTCAGTAAAGCTCATACCCGAAGCCTAGAAGCA
>CALBVK010000276.1 GCA_937969345.1 uncultured Acidimicrobiales bacterium | reverse complement strand
CTCGAGCCACACACCGACGGCAGCTACAGCCACGATGGGCCCGGCATGCAAATGTTCGTCTGCAGCGAACGCACCGGAGACGGAGGCGAATCCGTGTTGGTCGATGGATTTGCAGCGGCACATGCACTTCGCAACATGGACCCGGACGCGTTCGATCTGCTCTGCGAGGTATCGGTCCCTGCGCACTACATCGAAGAAGGCGTGTCCCTACGCGCTGAGCGGCCGACGATCAGGCTCGATGAGAACGGCGACCTTTTGCAGGTCACGTTCAATAACTACGACCGTTCGCCCTTCGTTCTCGAACCGTCGAAGATGCGAGCGTGGTATGCCGCGTATTCCGCATTCCACGCATTGATCTCCGACCGGACTTCATGGTGGACGTATCGCCTCGAGCCTGGTGACGCTCTGATCTTCGATAATTGGCGCTGTCTACACGGCCGGATGGCGTACAGCGGGGTGCGCGTCTTCAACGGCGCGTATCTCAACCATGAAGATCTGGAGAGCGCCCTTCGGTTGGCTCAGCAGACTCTTCCGGCCGGCTAACCACAAGTGGCACGACCGCATTTGGCGTGTCGGCGAGACTGGCCATATCCCATTCGCTGACGTTGAGCGCTTCGGGGTCTCCGTGATCTTCGATACATCGTTCGACCAGCGGCATCGGTGTCCCGAACCGGGTGCGATCACGTTCGCTCACGAACAGGCTCGGCGGGATCATGGCGTCCTTCTCCAGGGACCGCAGGTACGCACCGTTGTCCTTCTCGAGGTAGTCCCACGCATTCGACCGATTCATACCGATCGCGCCCATCGTTCCCCGAGCCGCGTGAAATGTGCTCTTGTCGTTACCCATTGCACGGCGACCTGCAGATCGAGCGCGTGCTTCAGCCCAGAATTCCCTGAACCAACGCTTCATACGCTCTCCCTTTCTGCAACCGCCACGTCACATAGTACGGGACAACGACCGGTCGTGGAAGGTCCTATGGTGCGGGGGTGAAACTTCGACTCGCCGGCTTCTCCGGAATGCTCCTCGCAACCATGGCGATGTCGACCCTCGCGTTCTTTACGCTCGCCGTCGTCGCTTCCGAATTGCAGGATGAGTTCGGCATCTCCAAATTCGAGCTCGGGCTACTCGGTGCAATCAACACACTCATCGGCGGCGCCTTCGCCCCAAAGGCTGGACAGCTCAGCGATCGGATAGGTGGCCGCAACGCCATGGCGGCAACCCTGGCGCTGTCCGGTGCCTCGGCGGTGTTGATCGCTCTTGCGCAGTCCTATGCGATGTTGCTCGTCGGTATGGCCGTCGCCGGTCTTCCGCAGGGCTTTGGAAACCCAGCAGCGAACAAGGCGATCGCTACCGGAATCAATCCAACGCTGCGCGGCATCATCACCGGGGTCAAGCAGTCCGGCGTGCAACTGGCGGTCTTTGTGTCCGGATTTCTGATGCCGTGGATCAGCAACGAGTACGGCTGGAGGACCGGCATCTGGCTCGTGGCCGGCGTGTCGTTCGCGTCGCTACTCGGGATGGGATTCGTGACCGAAACGACCTACCCCGGCGAAACCCCGTCGGGATCTCGTGAAGGCGGGAACGGCAGGTTGCCCCTGTTCGTCACCCAGGTTGCCATATTCGGTTTCCTGCTCGGCATCGTCGGCGGCGGCCTTGGCCGTTTCCTTCCGCTGTTCGCCGAAGAGGCCGTCGGCTTCTCGCCCGAAGCCGCAGGTCGTGTGTTCGGACTCCAGGGACTGATCGCTATCCCCTGCCGTCTTATCTCGGGCGTTGCACTCGACCGCGGGGTACCCGCTCGCAAGATGCTGGTCGCCATGGGCGTCGCCGGTGCGGTCTCGATCATCATGATCCTGCTCGCGAATGGTGGCTCGCCGAACTACTTGTGGATCGGGACGGTTGTCGGCGGCATGTCCCTCGGATCCTGGAACACCGCCGCGAACCTGTCGATGATCCGTCAGAAGCAGAACGCGGGTCAGGCGACCGGACGCCTGATGCTCGGCTTTCTGATCGGCCTGACCGTCGGCGGTCCAGCCGTTGGCTGGTCGATCGATGCGTTTGGATACAACCCGGCGTGGATCGCGAGCGCCGTTCTCGCCTTGATCGGAGCGGCGGTCGTATCGGTAAACCGTGGGCCCGAGACCGACTCGGTAACCTGACATCGTGAATCGAAGCCCGCGAGGTCGCACACGCAAGGTCTTTGTTCAGCGCCACGGCGCTGATGGCGATCGCCGGCGTCCCGACGAGTTGATCGTCGAGGAGCCACTGTCGATCCAACTCGATGGCACCCTCGTCGCCACGACGATGCGTACCCCGGGTAACGACTACGAGCTCGCGGTTGGGTTCTTGCACGCCGAAGGCATGCTGGGTGGGGCTCCGGTATTGAGCGTTCGCTACTGCGCCGACGGTTCAGCTGTCGAGAGCGAGTTCAACGTCGTCACCGTCGAAACCGGAGGCAAGGCGCCAACCCCGACTCCTCGGCTCGGCTCGACCTCATCGTCGTGTGGCCTGTGCGGCGCCGACGCCATCGACGAGCTCACCGATCGGCTCGTGGCGCTCGACGCGGAACCCTTCGATCCGCTTCTGCTCGCGGACGTCGCCGATCAGGTTCGTGACAAACAGGACCTCTTCACCAAGACGGGAGCGGTCCATGCTGCGGCGTCGTTCGATCGTGAGGGCAACATCCTCGACGTGCGAGAGGACATCGGCCGTCACAACGCCGTCGACAAGATCGTTGGCCGCATGGTGATCGACGGCAACATGCCAAACCCTGGACTCGGGTTATATGTGAGCGGTCGGGCCAGCTTTGAGATGGTGCAGAAGGCGTGGGCGGGTGGCTTCGGTACGGTCGTTTCGGTCAGCGCCCCGTCGGCTCTCGCGGTCGAAACGGCTCACGCTGGCGGCCTACAACTCGCCGGCTTCATCCGCGACGGCGAGATCAACGTCTACTGAACCATTGAACCGAGCGGGTCGACGACCGCATGAGGTAGCCATGCCTCAACCGTGGTCCCCGAGTCGCCGCTCATCAGATTCAGTGAACCGCCTGCATTCTGAGCGTGCTCGCGCATCGAGATCAGCCCGAGGTGTCCTGGCACGACATGGTGTGTGTCGAAGCCGCGACCGTTGTCGCAGATCGCCAGCTGCGTACCGGCACCGACGGTGTGCAGCGAGACGGCCACTTCGGTCGCGTCGGCATGT
>CALBVK010000275.1 GCA_937969345.1 uncultured Acidimicrobiales bacterium | reverse complement strand
TTTGCCGGACTAGTCTCCGGCTGCTCGCTGCTACCGTATAGGGAGTTCTTTCGCTCTCTGAGGAGTATTCATGGCTGGAAGCCCTACCCCTGTAGACGCCCCGAAGTTGGGCATAAAGGCCACGATCGCTGGCCTTGTTTTCGTGCTCGCAATTCTCGCCGGGTTCGGCGCAGCAACCGCCGCGTCCTATGAGGATCGCTCCAGCGACTATGGCGATGACTACGGCGAAGAGTACGGCGACGACCACAGTGACGACGACTACTCCGACGACGATCACAGCGACGACGACCACTCCGACGAATAGCCCGCAACGCTCCCCCAGGATCGTTTTGGCCCCGAGGGCCAAAAGGCCGAACGGTACTGTCATACCCCATCTCTAGTGTTTGGGTTATGGACATCTCCCTCCAACGAGTTAACGCAATGCAGACCGCGATCGAGCTCGGCGTCGACGATGCCGACTTTCGCTTTGAGTCGCTCGGCGAGCGCGATATGTGGAACGAGTTGCTCGCTGAGCATGAAGCTCGTATCGATATGCGCGATTCGGTTTGGCTGGCCGCCTAACCGCGCTGCCATGTAACGAGCCATCGTCCCAGTAGAGGCCGATAGGGTTCGCACAATCGATATCGAACAGCGCACCACTTCTGAACCAGAGCGAGCTGCACACGGACTACGTCGCGGCGAGTTCATCGCAATGGCGTCGCTGATCACCGCGACGATCGCGATCAGCATCGACACGGTGCTACCGGCTTTTGGTGAGATCGAGGATGCCTATGGTCTGACCGACGATGGCCTACCGGTATCGCTGACGATCACCCTGTTCTTTGCAGCACTCGGTCTCGGCAATTTGTTCTGGGGTCCGCTCGCCGATCGATATGGGCGTAAGCCGATCATGTACGTGTCGCTGGCGGCCGTGATCGCTGGTGCGATCATGAGTTCGTTCGCTCCGACCTTTGAGATTTTTCTCATCGGTCGAGTCTTGTGGGGCCTCGCGGCCGCAGGCCCGCGCACGATCATCGTTGCGATGACCCGTGATTCCTACGAAGGCGATGCCATGGCCCGGATCATGTCGCTGACCCTGGCGGTGTTTCTGATCGTCCCCATTTTGGCTCCCGCGCTTGGAGAGCTGTTGTTGCTACTGGGTTCATGGCGGCTGACGACGCTCGCCGCTGCGGTGTTGGCCGTCATTGGATCGCTGTGGTTTGGCCGCGCCGCCGAGACCCTCGACCCGAACGATGTGCTGCCGCTCGAGTTTGGTCGGGTGGGCCGAGCCGCAAAGACGGTCCTCACGAACAAGCACACGGTCTTGTTCACCATTGCCGCAACAATGACGTACGGCTCGTTCTTTCCGTGGTTGGGAAGTTCACCGACCTTGATTGGGGACATCTATGGTCGTGACGACCAGTTCGCCTTGATCTTTGGAGCGAACGCCATCTTGATGGCCGTCGGCATCGTGCTGGTCGAGAAGCTCGTCACGCGGTTCTCGACGTTCCCGGTTGTCCTGGCCCAAACAACCATGTTGCTCGCCGTCGCCGGTGTGTACATCGTGTGGTCGATGAGCGCGGACGGTGTTCCCCCGTTCTGGGTGTGGTTTGTGTTGGTGAGCATGCTCACGGCATTGAACTCGAGCAGCTCTCCGCTCCTGCAGACGCTGGCCATGCAACCAATGGGCGCTGTCGCTGGGACTGCAGCTTCGGTGATCGGCGCCTTTGTCTTCTTGGTCGGCGCGGTCCTCGGATCGATCATCGATCGTGCGATCGACGACACCGTGACCCCGTTTGGTATTGGCTTCTTTGTCTATGGCTTCGTGATCTTGATCGCCGTACTACAAGCAAAGCCGACAATGGCGGAGAACATGGAATGACCAGAACGTTGCTCGTCGATGCCGACGACACCCTGTGGGAGAACATCACGGTGTTCAACGCAGTGAACGCTGCGTACGTGGACTGGCTCCTCCCCGGATCGAGCGTGCAGGAACTCCAGAGCGAACTCGACGCGCTCCAGGTGGAATTTATCGCCGAGCACGGATACGGCCGTGAGACATTCGCGATGAGCCTGCTCGGTGGGGTCGAACGGTTTGTGGGACGGACGCTGTCGGATGAGGACCGTGCTGTGGTCGCTGAGCTCGTTCGGCCGTTGCAGTGGGATGAGCTCGATCTGATCGACGGCGTGCACGAAACCTTGGAGGAGCTGAGCGCGCGAAACCGCCTCATCATGGTGACCAAAGGTGATCACGATGAACAGTCGCACAAGGTCGCCCGATCGGGGTTGCGTCACCACTTCGACGCGATCGAAATTCTGCCTACGAAGTCGATGTCCGAATACGAACGTATCGGCGAGTCGTATTCACTCGACCCAGCAACAACGTGGATGATCGGAAACTCGCCGCGCTCGGACATCCATCCCGCTCTCGAAGTCGGCTTCGGCGCGATTCACATTCCGCACGCCGAGACCTGGAGCCATGAACGTGAAGACCTCACCAGTCATCCTCGGCTGATGAGCCTCGGCACATTCAGCGAACTCGTGCGACACTTCTGAGATGGGACGTGGACAATGGTCGTAAGCGCTCTGGCGATCGTTGCCGGTGTTCTGTGCTCGATATGGTTGCTCCTCTCGGCGGCCCGAACGCTGATCTTCCCGCGACCGGAACGTGTCTGGCTCACCAACACGCTGTTCCGCTTGGCTCGGCGAGTTGCGACCACACTGGCCAATCGAACAACCGATATCGATCGACGGCATTGGCTGCTCGGATCGTTCGCTCCCGTCGTGCTGCTGTCGCTACCGCTGATCTGGTCATTTGGTCTCATCGTCTCGTTCGCAGGCATCTTTTGGGGAATCGACGGCGGTTCCTTCGCCGCCGCGCTCGAGCTTTCAGGGTCCTCGCTCACGACCTTGGGGTTTGTTCCAGCCGACTCACTACTGACCCGGTCGGTCGCCATCGTCGAAGGCCTACTCGGACTCGCGATCGTGGCACTCGTCATCAGCTTCCTGCCGACCTTCTACAACACCTTCTCTCATCGCGAAGTAGCCGTGGGCCGGTTGACGGTTCGCGCTGGATCGCCACCGACACCTCTCGAATTCATCGTGCGGCTCCACAAGCTGGATCGACTTCACCACGTCAGAGAACGATGGAATGACTGGGAGAACTGGTTCGTGGAACTCGGTGAAACCCACACCACGTTCCCGGCGCTCGTGTACTTCCGATCGACGCGCCACGACCGCTCGTGGTTGACGGCATCTGAGACCGCCCTCGACGCCGCCTCGCTCATCACCGCGTTGCAGTTGGTCACGAGCACGGGCGAAGCACAAACACTCATTCGTGCCGGCTACCTCGCCATGCGCGACATTGCCGACTTCTATGGCATTGAACCAGAGCTCCCCATTGGTCGCCACGACGAGCTGTCAGTAAGTCGTGCGTCGTTCGACGCATTCATCGATGAACTCGCTCACCACGGTGTGTACTCGACGGTTCCGCGAGACACGGCCTGGACTGCCTATGCCGGCTGGCGGATCAACTACGACAGAGCCATAGCGGGACTACGAGAGCTCGTCGTCGACGTACCGTCCCACTGGGAGATCGTGGCACCGCTCACGGGATCGGCCGACCGGTGACCACCATCGCGATCGTCGCCATCGTTGTTGCGGCGATCTCGTTGTTCCGCGAACGGCTTCGCACCCTGCCGCTTACAACGCCGATGTTGTTCGTGTTCGCCGGCATGCTCCTCGCTCCCGAAGCACTCGGTGTTTTTGACGTCGAGGTCGATGACGAACTCATTGCCTTCACCGCCGAACTCACACTCGCACTCTTGTTGTTCTCCGATGCGGCCCGGATCGATACAACCGCCGCGTCGACAACGCTGACGCTCCCGGCACGACTGCTTGGGATTGGGCTTCCCTTGAGCATTGCTATGGGCACGGTTGTCACTGCCCTACTGCTCACCGATCTCACATGGGCTGAGGCCGCACTCGTCGCCGCGATCCTTGCGCCGACCGACGCCGCGCTCGGTGAAGCCGTTGTGGCAAACCCAGCAGTGCCCGCCAAGGTCCGTCAGGCGCTCAACGTCGAGTCGGGCCTGAACGATGGTTTAGTCGTTCCCGTAATTGCGGTGTTTAGCGTTCTCGCCGCCGACTCCGAACTCGAAAGCGCCGGAACGCTCGTGAGTGAGGCGCTACTCGAGATCGCTATCGCTGTCGCTGTCGGCGTATTTGCAGCTGCCATGCTCGCAATGATCCTCCCCCGAATTGAGCAACGCAACTGGACCGACGCCGAGGGCTTTCGGATCGTGGCACTCGGAATCGGTGTCGGTGCATTCGCCGGAAGTATCGCGCTTGGCGGTAACGGGTTCGTCGCCGCATTCGTCTGTGGTCTCGTCGTGCGCCGGTTGATGGGTGAGCGCGTCACGAAACACGCCGAGCTCGCCGAAGATGTTTCCCAAGTCGGCGCAGCGGTCGTCTTTCTCCTGTTCGGCGCCTTGATGGTGTGGCCCGCACTCGAACACATCAGCCCCCTCATCGCGTTGTGTGCGCTCGGTACGCTCACGGTCGGCCGAATGCTGCCGGTGTGGGTTGCCTTGATCGGCACACATCTACAACGGCCAACGATCTGGTTCCTGGGGTGGTTTGGCCCTCGCGGGTTGGCCTCGATGCTGTTTGGTTTGTTGTTGCTAACCGACGGCGAGGTGGATCGACCCGATCAGCTCTTCGCCATCATCACCCTCGTGGTGCTCACTTCGGTAATCCTGCACGGCATAACAGCGAGTCCCGGGGCACGTCTCTATGCCCAGTGGTTCGATGACATGTCCGACGGTGACGATGACATGTCCGAGTCCGAGCCGGTCGCTGAATCACCACTTCGCTGGATCTCACGCCAGTAGGGCGTGCTAGGCGAGCGCGGCCAGCAAAAGCGCGGCCGAGACCGCAGCGAGGAGACGACTCGACCACAGTATCCACCGCTCCGCTCCGTTGACGAACCGATACGGGCGCTCAGCCGACGAGTGAAAATAGCGGTTGTAGATCAGCGAGATAGTGAGCGACCAGGCCACCAGCCCAAACACAAGACTAAGAAGCAACATCAGCGTCGCTGAATCGCTGGTGTAGCAGTCGTTGCCACATGTCCCGATCGGCACGGCGACGAGTACGAGTAGGAAAAGTGCCATTGGCAGGGCCGCCCAGAGGAACCGATATCGGCGCAGGTAGAGGGCACCGTCGACGAGACCCGCCTCCGAACCGCCATGTTTGAGATCTCTGTCCTCTTGCAGTTTGATCGCCAGGATCATGGCAATCGGTAAACCGATCGCAACGATGCACGACGCCCAAGCAAGCGCGTTGTGGGCCGCCACCATGTGCTCATCATCGTCTTTGTCAGCACTCTTGTCATATTGGGGTCTGTGACCCCTGTTGCACGACCTCGCCCCGCCACTGCCGCTAGCTGCAGCCGCCGGCCAATCGTTCGTCGACCCCCTTACGACCATGGCGAGCTCGAACGGTGCGCACTTGGCTGTGAAACTCATCTCGATCGACCGTCGCCAATCGCACATGGCGCTGCCCACCCGAGGCAATGAACCCGGTTCGCCCATGCAGCACGCGCTGATTATCGAAGACCAGCACTTGTCCCGGCTGTAGCCGCACGTGCAACGCGCGGCCGGGGTCATTGACGGCCTTTGTGAAGCGAATAAGCGCTCGGTAGTACTCATCGACCTGAGGCGGATCGACATCGAGCGGCGCCAACGACTTCTCATCAAAGCGGATGCCAGCGAGGGCATAGTCTCGATCGAGCGAAATCACCGGGCCCGTCGAACGAAAGTCCTCCGAGCGGGTCGAGTCCGCCGGACCCTGTCGGATGAACGGCACTCGAAGCTGCGTGAGTGCGTCGAAGGCGTCGGGATCGTCGTCTTGCAGATCGAGCGCGATCTGAAAGCCGTCGACCAGGACGATGTCGCCTCCCGTGCGGTTTGCCTCGATGCAGTGCAGAACCATCACACCAGGTGGCATGTACCGATAGGCCTCGACCGTGTGGGGGTCGAATGCAAGGCCGTCGTCTGAAACGATGTCGCGAAGGTGCCCAGTGGTCGACTCCCGCGCCACGCCGAACAACTCGGCAACGCGCTCCGTGCCCGACTCCTCCACCGGCACCGAACCAATGAGTGCCACACCCCACTCAGCTACTGCATCCAGCAGGTCCCCGTGCTCGATCGAACCCCTTGTCGGAAGGTCGACTTCTGGTATCGGCTGGCCCGCACGAAACATAGAGATGTTTCGGGGGCGACCCAAACGGTCATGGGGTTCATAGGAGTTCGCACGAAGCCATCCAAAGTCGAACACCGACTCGTGTCCATCGGAGAACTCCACCAACAGGTCACCGTTGTCGTCATACTCGGCGAGCAGGACAAAGAGGTCAGGGTTGAGCTCGGTCAGCGTGTAGGTGCGTGACCCGGTTCGCTTGTCCCCGCCGCGTGGACAGTTGTCGCGGAGCCACAGTCCGTGAAACCGACTCCGAGAACCATCGGACCACCGAATGAGCACCCCCGACTCGGTGACCTCGATCGTCGACGCAGCGGTCTCTAGTTCCATGGGCGAAGCGTAAACCGCGACTACCCAACCCCAGCAATCCGTTGACTACGGCTCCGCGAGAACCTCAGCGACACGACGTTGAAGATGGGGAACCGCATCGGTTTCGAACCAAGGGTTCTGGCTAAGCCAACGTCGATTCCGCGGCGACGGGTGCGGCATCACGATTCTGTTCGGCAAATGATCTCGCCACTTCTCGACCACGGCGGTCAAGGTCTTTTCGTTCGTCTCGATGTACCGGTCCTGTGCGTACCGTCCAATAATGACGTCGAGCCGGTCGCTCGACAGATGTGAGAGCAGCTCGTCATGCCACGTCGGCGCACATTCCGGGCGGGGTGGGAGATCGCCGGACGTTCCGTTACCGGGAAAGCAGAACCCCATAGGGATGATCGCAACGTTGTTCGGATCGTAAAACTGTTCGGGTGTAAGGCCCAGCCACGACCGTAGACGGACTCCGCTCGGGTCGTCCCACGGAACTCCGCTCTCGTGCACCTTGCGACCTGGAGCTTGGCCGATGATGACAATCTTGGCCCTCGCCGCAACCTGCACTATTGGACGGACACCGTCGACGAGGTGTTCCTCACATATGCGACATGCCCGAACATCGCGAAGCAGATGGGTCAGTGAACGCGCCACTATCGAGCCTTTCGGTTACCCGAAGCGCCACGGACCGGCAACGTGCGGCGGCGCTTGGACTTTGTGTCACGCCGTCGCTTCTGGGCACGTCGTACGCGACGATCGCGCGCGGCGGTGTCCTGGTCGTAGAAGGCAAGCATGACCGCATAGAGGTCTGGCAGCTCGCGCTCCATAGCCGCGCCCTTGTCGAAGAAAACCTCGGTCGCGACCGCAAAGAACTCGGCCGGGTTGGTGCCGGCGTAGTCTCGCAGTAGTCGCGGACCCTCGCCGTTACGCACGTCTTCGTAGAGCTTCGTGCACGCCTCGATCCACTCCGGATAGTGCGCCTCGCTATCGAGAATCGGCGTACCGTCGACCGAACCGTCGCGCATATCCAAACGGTGAGCGAACTCGTGATACGTGACATTGAAGCC
>CALBVK010000274.1 GCA_937969345.1 uncultured Acidimicrobiales bacterium | reverse complement strand
TCGGGGTTCCGGATCTCCCGCTGGGGACGTGCGTTGAGCATGGCGTCGTAGTCGACGGCACCGAGGTTCGTCGATAGCGGCTTGAGTTCGAAATACAGCTCATCCATCGGGGTCGTGCCATGATCGACCACCACCATGTCGACATGGCGAGCAACACGATGATCGGAGTGGTCGCTGCCGATCTCGACACACATCTTGCCGACCTCGGGCCGCACGGACAGCACCCGCTGGTTGAGCGTGATTCTCGTGTTCGTCTCGTTGAACGCACGCGCGTACGGAACGTGGTTCATGCCGCCGATGTCCACGGCGAGCATGCGCTCGGGCGTGACGATCTCCAGCTCGGCACCACTGCGAGCGATCATCTCGGCCGCGGTCATTGCCGAGTGGCGGCCGTAGTCGTCGAACAACAACACTTGGCCCTTGGGTGTGACGTCGCCGCCGATCACATCCCATGACGTGACGACGTGCTCGGTGCCTTCGTCGAGCGGCGGTAGCTGCGGGAGGCCGCCCGTTGCGATCACCACCACATCGGGGGAGTGGCCCTGGACCATGTCGGCGTCGGCGAAGGTGTTCAGCTGCAGGTCGACGTCGAGCCGCGCCAGCTCGCTCAGTCGCCAGTCGACGATGCCCTTCAGGTCGACGCGGCGAGGATTGCGGGCCGCCAGATTGATCTGTCCACCGGCCCATGGCATTGCTTCGAGCACGGTGACCTGGTGGCCGCGCTCTCCGGCCACGCGCGCCGCTTCGAGACCCGCAGGTCCGGCACCGACGACCACAACATGGCGCGACGTGTCGGCGGGCGGAATGTCGTGCGGCATCGTTGCTTCGCGGCTCGTCGCCGCATTGTGGATGCACAGCGCCTCGCCGGCCTCATAGATGCGATCGAGACAGTACGTCGCGCCGACGCACGGACGAATTCGATCCTCGGCGCCATCGATGATCTTACGAACCAGATGCGGGTCGGCGATCTGTGCGCGGGTCATTCCAACGAGGTCGACCTTGCCTTCGGCAATGGAATGCCGAGCTGTTGCAACGTCGTCGATCTTCGACGCGTGCAGGACTGGCAGGTCGGTCGCTTCTCGAACCATTCCAGCGAAGTCGAGGTGAGGGGCGGCCGGCATGCCATGAATCGGGATGATGTCCGAGAGAAGCACGTCGTTCGTCGTCGTGCCCCGAATGACGTTGATGAAGTCGATAAGTCCGTCGGCTTCGAGACGGCTCAGAATGTCGAGGCCGACGTTGCTGTCGATGCCATCGGGCACGGCTTCGTCGATCGCCATCCGGAGCCCGACGATGAACTCGGTGCCAACACGTTCGCGAATCGCTTCCAGCACGAGCCACGGGAATCGCATGCGCGCCTCGTGGGTCTCGCCCCACTCGTCGTTGCGCTGGTTCGTGCGAGGCGACCAGAACGCATCGAACAAATGCCCGTAGGCCTCGATCTCGATGCCGTCCATTCCGCCGGCGTGCATGCGTTCGGCTGCATCCGCGAACTTTCCGATGATGCGGGCGATATCCCAGTCCTCGGCTTCTTTCGGAATCGACCGGTGCGCAGCTTCACGAATCGGCGACGGTGCAACGACCGGAAGCCAGTCGTCGTGCGACCAGCCGGTCCGACGGCCGAGGTGGCTGATCTGAATCATGCACGCGGAACCATGTTCATGCACGCTGTCGGTCAGGCGCTGAATCCACGGAACGATCGCATCGTCGTAGGCGTGCAAGTTGCCAAACGATGGCGGACTGTCCTCGGCGACAACCGCGGTGCCGGCGGTCATCGTGAGCGCTACGCCGCCTTTCGCCTTTTCTTCGTGGTAGAGCCGGTAGCGGTCCTTTGGCATGCCCTCTTCGGAGTACGCCGGTTCGTGCGCGGAGGAGAAAATTCGGTTGCGAAGGGTGAGGTGCTTCAGTTGAAACGGTTGGAGCAGCGGGTCGGTATCTGGCTTCGACATGACTACAGAGTGCTCAACAACGCCCCTGGTGCAGAAGTCGGGGCGACACCGATCTCCTTGAACAACGCCCAGTAGAGCGTCGTGTCCGATGCAATGACGGGTTTGCCGACGGCTGCTTCCATTGCCTCGATGTGGTGCAGGGCTCGTTCGGCGATGCCATCGTCTTCACGGCGAAAGTTCGGCATGCCGTTGATCATGATGACCTCAGCGTCCGGTGCTGCCTCGGCGGTTCGAATGACCGACTCGACCGCGAAGCTCTCGGGGAAGCACCAGTGCCGGTCGTTGCAGTCCTGTTGGTTGGGGAGCATGCCGAGGTCGACGAAGTTGCCTGCGAACTGCACGTCGAGGTCCGCGCTGCGCAGGAACCGGGCGAGCCCGTCTCTCCAGTCCGGCCAGTAGTAGA
Source organism: uncultured Acidimicrobiales bacterium (assembly GCA_937969345.1). Classification (GTDB taxonomy): domain Bacteria; phylum Actinomycetota; class Acidimicrobiia; order Acidimicrobiales; family SHLQ01; genus SHLQ01. Next base: position 557 of record CALBVK010000274.1, on the reverse strand, counting down.
CCGAGTTCAGCGCGATCTTCTCGGCTCCCAACGCTTGAGCCGCATCGACCAACGTCATCCCGGCCATGTGGAATGGGGTCTCATAGGTTTCGCTCACCCGGGCGGTGAACTCGCGAATGTCGTTGGCATCGGTGCCTTGGGCGTGGACCCAGTTCGACCCGACCTGACCCACGGCGTCACATCCGTTGTTCGCCATGCAATGAACGAACTCTTCGATCAGCGCGAAGTTGTCGACGCGCTGGGTGAGCTCGTGTGCGTAGACCGGCGCGTGCATCATTCGACCGTGAACGCCGACGCTTCGTGGAGCGATCCGGAGAAAGTCGCTTGGCGCCGCGTCGAAGTCATGGGGCGGACCCGTGAATCCAATCTGATACGGGAAGAGCTTGTTGTCGGGGTTCTGCCAGTGCTCGGACTTCTTGTACTCGGTCATTGGCTGGCGGTCTCCGGTCGGATTCGATGGGCGTAGAGGTGCTCGTAGTGCGGAAGCAGTTCGTCGACGACGGCTTTGACCCGGTCGGGGGCTTCGCTGATATCGATCGAGGTTTTTGGCTGGGCTT
>CALBVK010000273.1 GCA_937969345.1 uncultured Acidimicrobiales bacterium | reverse complement strand
CTGCGTTATTTGCTTCGTTGAGCCGTTCGTAGAGCGACATTTTTCGGATCTCCTGAACCGTCTCGTGAGACGGGGTGGACTAGGTGTTTACGTGGGTGAACTAGCCGCGACGGCGACGCACTTCGGCGTCCTCGTCGAGCAAGGTGTCAGCGAGCGAACGGATCGACTTTGCGACGCCGCTCTTTGGGTGTGACAGGACGAACGGAACGCCCTTGTTGACCGATTGCGGAACAACAACATCACTCGGAACAAGCGCCTCAGCACTGACCTGGAGCGTGCGTTCTACGCCGCCAATGTCGAGCTTCACCTTGGAGTTCGCACGGTTCAAGATGAGCCGCAACTTCTCCATAGGCGTGTTCAACAGGCGCAGCGTCTGCAGGCCGATCTTCACGTTCTTAATGTTCGGAATGTCCATGCCTGCGACGAGGAGAACATCGTCGGATACCTCGACGAGGCCGAGAACGACATCGTTGAAGTAGGCCGGAGTGTCGATCACGACATGCGAACAGAAGCGACGCAAGATCTCGATGATCTTGACCATGTCGTTTGCGCCGATCTGATCGGCAAAGGCCGGCTCGAGCGGTGCGGGCAGAACCCGAAGCCCAGAGGCTTCGTGGGTCGCCAACAGGCTCTCGAGCAACGACGCATCGAGGCGTTCGATGTTGGAAACTGCGTCCACAACCGTATGGGTTGGGGCGAGCTTCATCATCACGGCCACGTCGCCGAACTGAAGATCTGCATCGACGAGAACTACTGGTCCTTCGGAACGCTCGGCGAGAACGACGGCGAGGTTGGTCGCAATGACCGACTTGCCCGATCCACCCTTGGTCGAGAACACGGTGGTCACTCGTCCAAGTTCGGAATCATCGCCACCGGTAACTACCGGAAGGTGACTTGCCGGGGTCGCACCGCTGTCGGAACGAAGTCCTGATCCAACACGCTCGATCGCTTCGACGATCTGCAATGTGTCGCCCTGGAGGGTCAGCACATCTTTCACACCGGACCGCAGCGCGAGCTGCAACACGGTGGTCGAGAGTTCGTCGGCGACGAGAACCACACCTACGTCAGGACGCCCGCTAAGGGAGCGTTCCACCGAGGAGAGCACGTCCGCATCGGAACACGATGGGCCGAGCACCACGACGGTGGGCGAACCGACCAGTCGAGGCAGAACCGCCTCGATGGCTTCGAATCCCGAGACTCCAGGACCGAGACGATCCTCAAGGTCGAGACGAACACCGGGGATGGGTTCGACGACTGCTACTGCCAGCTGCGGAGCGCTCGATGGCGCCGCAGCCTCTTCGAATTCGTTGAAATCGAATGCTGCCATTATTCGTCTTCTCCCTCTGTGCCGCTTTCCTCGCCGCCGACTGCCTTATCGGCTTCGGCTGCGGCTTCAGCGGCTGCGGCTTCTTCTGCGGCTTGCTCTTCCTCGACCTGATCGGCGAGTACATCCACGAAGCCTTCGGAGCCGTATGGGGTGATCTGTGAAGCGTCCTCACCAGGGAGGTCGAGGCCGGTCAAGATCTCTTCGAGAACTTCGTTGGTCTGCGCTTCTGGAGTCCAATTGTCCGGGAGGAGGCTGAGCACGATGTCGCCAGGCTCGACCGACAAGATGCGCTGCGCTGCGCCCGCTGGGATGGCGAACGTGATCTCGAGGGTGTCGCCAGCTTCTTCTTCAGCGACTGGAGCCTCGTCCTCGGCAAGTGGGGCACTCTGACCAGCGATGTCGTTATCGATACTTACGATACGAAGACCACGGTAGAGGAATCGAGCCGGACGCTGGTACGGGCTAGCCGTAGCGCTGGTCTCGAACGCATCTTCTTCTCCGGGCGAGATCGGTGGGTCACCGAGCACGATCATGTCGACAAAGTCGCCGGGCTTGACGAAGCCGTTGACCGCACGCTCCTTCGAGATGCTGAGGTTGAATGCCACGTGATCGTCAGCGATGAGGTCGGCGTAGGTCGTTTCAATGACCTCCGGGTCCTCAAACATGCCGTCGACCAGAATCTGGTTGGCAGCCAAGTTGCTTACCGAGACACGACCCTGGATCTGCGAGAGATCCGTGATTGCGTTCGCTGGCCGGAAACCGCTTTCGATTTCACGTTGCTGAATACGGTTGGTTTGCTGGACATCGCTGGCTGTAGTTCCGGCCGATACATCTGCCGCGATCACGAAGACCTCGACGCGCTGTACCTCCTGACGAACTTCTTGCTCGACACCCTGGACATAGTTCAGGAGGGCAAAGCCCGCCAATGCCCCAATCAGAATCGAGCCAACCAACATGATGATCTTCCGAGATCCCACGACTACCTCACTTGTATGGCCCGGATTGGCCCTTGTGTGCGTAATGAAGTTGTCGGCCTGATCAGAGCCATGTTGAGCAGAAGATTGGTTCCTTCGGAGATTTCTTTTGGCCAAAAACACAAGAACCCGCCGCCTAGACGGCGACGGGTTCGTGAAAATGTGTGTGTTTTGAACGCAGAGCGCAGCTCTGCGGCGCTTACAAACTACTCAGCAGGAGTTTCCTCTGCTGGGGCTTCCTCAGCTGGAGCGGCCTCGGCGGCAGCTTCTTCCGCTGGGGCTTCTTCGGTGCCTGCGTCGGCCTCGGTCGGCACGGGAGCTTCGCCACCGTGCTCGGCGAAGTACTCTTCCCATGCCTCTTGGCCTTCGGAGTAGTCCGACCCGATGTAGTTGCCTTGGTCGTCGTATGCGTGTTCACCGAAGTGTTCCTGGTACTCAGCAGCTACGACGCCACCTTCAGCAGCCTGCTTGATCGACAAGCTGATGCGGCGACGCTGGAGGTCGAGATCGATGATCTTGACCCAAAGCTCTTCGCCTGGGGTGACAACTTGCTCGGGAAGGTCGACGTGGTGTGCCGACATTTCCGAGATGTGCACGAGGCCCTCGATGCCGTCGCCAACTTGGACAAACGAACCGAATGGCACGAGCTTGGTGACACGACCGTAGACGAGCTCGCCCGGGCGGTGATCGCCAGCGAACTCTTGCCATGGATCCTGCTGGGT
>CALBVK010000272.1 GCA_937969345.1 uncultured Acidimicrobiales bacterium | reverse complement strand
AGACCCTCTTGAAGCGCCGGAGCATTTCTTCAAACCGCCATGCGACGGTAGGAAGGTATTCGGTATTAGCCACCGTTTCCAGTGGTTGTCCCGATCTTCAAGGCAGGTTTCTCACGTGTTACTCACCCGTTCGCCACTCCCCCATATGACCCGAAGGTCGAGGGCGTTCGACTTGCATGTGTTAAGCGTGCCGCCAGCGTTCGTCCTGAGCCAGGATCAAACTCTCCGTCAAAATCACGAGCTGCCACCACCCCAGCCGGGGTATAGGTGGCAGAACTGAAATCATGGGTCTCGATGAAGCAAGCTTCACCGAGTCGAGTGTGTCCCTAGCCGAGACCAGTGTTTGCTGGCCTCTAGTTAGGTTGTCCCTGATTCCTCACACGTTAGGAATGAGTTCACAGGAACGGAATTGTGTTCATTGTGCAATCTCGTTTCATCGCCGAAGCGAATCATCGAAAGTTACCCAAGAACGGTTGCTTCGTATGAATTACGTACCGATCGACTCGAATCGATCATTGGTACGAATCCGCACTGGCTTTTTCGTCCTCTTCTCCGTTTTCAAGAAGCGCATGACACTCGAGTGGAAACGAATCTCCGGACCCGGTGGTGCCCTCTCGCCCCGTTGCTCTTCCGAGCGGGGCGACTCACTAAGCTACAGGACTCCTCAAGAACAGCAACCCAACATTGGAAGAAATCGAATCTTTTTCCTTGACAATGAGCAAAACTGATGCGAATAGGGGCATCGCGAGTTGAGAAGATTCTCTCATCTCATCACGATGAGGTGCTTGTTGCGTTTTCCGCGCTGGAGCATCGCCACAGATCCGGCGACCAAGATCGATCGATCGGAGCCGTCGATTTTCTGGCCATTCCACCGAATCGCGCCATCCTCGAGTGCTTGACGCGCTTCGCGGCGCGACGACACGAGCTCGGAAGAGACGAGCAAATCGACAAAGGGCTCGGTCTCGTGAAGCTCAGACTCCGCCACCTCCGTCTCCGGAACGACGCCGCGGAGCGCTGCAAGGTCGTGAGCTGTCGGCACCGCTCCCCCGAACAGAACCGCCGCGGCTCGGTTCGCTGCCTCCACCGCATCCGCGCCGTGGACGAGTTCGGTGACTGCGTCGGCGAGTGCTTGCTGCGCGGTCCGCTGATGTGGCGCCTCGCTATGTGTGCCCATGATCGACGAGATCTCGTCGACCTCAAGCAACGTCAACTGCAGCAGAAACCGTTCGACATCTCGATCGTCGGTGTTCTTCCAGTACTGATGGAACTCATATGGACTCGTCCGCTCCGGGTCGAGCCACACTGCGCCCGAAACACTCTTGCCGAACTTCTGACCATCAGCGCGGGTGATGAGGGGCCACGTCAGTGCGTGAACATGACTGCTTTCGCGGCGACGGATGAGATCCACGCCCTGGGCAATGTTTCCCCACTGGTCGCTTCCTCCGACCTGTAGCTCGCACTCCATGTTGGTATGAAGCCACCAGTAGTCGAATGCTTGCAACAACATGTAGGAGAATTCGGTGTAGCTGATCCCGTGCTCACTCTCCATCCGACTCTTCACCGAGTCTTTGGCGACCATCTGATTGACCGTGACGTGCTTTCCAACGTCGCGAAGGAAATCGAGCACGCCGACGTCTTTCGTCCAGTCGTAGTTCGACACCATGTCGGTCCGACCGGTGGGATGCGCAAAGTCGACGAGCTGTTCGAGTTGGGACCGGATGCCGGCAATGTTGTGAGCCAACGATGCTTCGTCGAGCAAGTTGCGCTCCTCAGAGCGGCCGCCGGGGTCGCCAACCATGCCGGTCGATCCGCCCACGAGCACGATGACGTTGTGCCCGTGATCTTGGAATCGGCGTAGAGCGAGTACTCCCACGTAGTTCCCAATGTGCAAGCTCGAGGCGCTCGGGTCGATGCCGTGATACAAGGTGATCGGCCCCGAGTCGAGACGCTCACGAAGAGCGTCGATATCGGTGGTGTCGTGGATAAGACCACGAGCCTTGAGGTCGTCGAGAATCGATGCGCCGGACATGGCAAAGAAATCTATCGCCGAAAGCGAGCTGGCATGACCACGCTTTGTGGCTCCCATAGGCCAAAATGGAGCAATGCCGTCTCCCAGGCCTGACCGAGGTCGCCAGCTCAGCGCGCCGTGGAGCCTCCGCTCCACGGTTGCACTACTCGTCGTGACCCTTGTGGCGACCGCGTGCTCGTACACGACCCAGGACCTGGTTCCCCCCGTTCCCGAGATCGCGCAGACCTCACAGATCCTGTCGCGAGACGGAACCCTGATCGTCGAGCCACCATCGGATGAGAATCGAACGGTCGTGTCCATCGACGAAATTCCCGACGTGATGCGCAACGCGGTGGTCGCAATCGAGGACGAGCGCTACTACCTCCACGACGGTGCCGACCTGAAGGGCCTGTTCCGTTCTGCCTCTCGTGGCGTGACCAGCGGCGGTATCTCCGGCGGCGGCTCGACCATCACGATGCAGTACGTCGGCAACGTGTTTCTCGACCGGTCACAACAGACCGCAAGCCGAAAGCTCGAAGAGATCGTCCTCGCTCGCCAGTTCGAACAGCAGTACTCCAAGGACTTCATCCTCGCCGAGTACCTGAACTGGATCTACTTCGGCGCTCGGGCGTACGGCATCGAATCCGCGTCGCAGCAGTACTTCGATACCTCCGTGAGCAACCTCACGTTGCCCCAAGCCGCAATGCTCGCCGGACTGATCCAGCAACCAAGCCGCCTGAACCCCTACAACAATCGAGACGGGGCGCTCGCCCGCCGTGAGACAGTGCTCAACGCCATGTTGCGCAACGACTACATCACCCAGGACCAATACCTCGAGGCGCTCGATGACCCAATGGACTTGGCCCCAGAGTTCGACGAGGTCGACGACCAATACCCTGCTGGCCATTTCGTCGAGGAAGTGAAGGCGTGGATCCTCAACGGCGAGTTCATGACCGAAGAGTGGATGGCGGACAACCCACAACGTGCTGCCGAGCTCGCTACCTATCAGGCACGAGAGGATCTCTTGTTCCGCGGAGGCATCCGGGTCCGGACCACCGTCGATCTCGATCTGCAACGCCAAGCGGAGAACGCCGTCGAGGCAATCCTCCCCGAAGGCACCGGTATTCCCGATGCCGCCGCGGTCATCATCGACCCGCCCACCGGCGAGATCGTCGCCATGGTCGGTGGCCGAGACTTCTTTGGTGAGAGCACCTTCGCAAACGTCAACCTCTCTATGGGAACCGGACGCCAAGCCGGCTCGTCGATGAAGCCAATCCTGTTGGCTGCGGCGCTCGAGAAAGGTGTGTCGGTAACCCAACGCTTCGACGCTCCTCGCGTCAAAGAGTTCGAGCTGCCGGACTCGACCACCCCGTGGAAGGTCCGCGGCGGCTCGCGCACAGGAGTCTCCGACCTTGTCGACGGAACCGTGTGGTCACGCAACACCGTGTACGCCCAACTCGCACTCGATCTCGGCCCACAAGCCGTTGGGGACATGGCAACCGAGCTCGGCATGAGCTCAGAGATTGCACCGGTCTACGCGGCCGTGCTTGGAACCGAGAACGTGACGACGCTGGACCTCGCTGCCGCCTACTCCACCTTCGCCAACCGTGGTGTCCAGCACGACCCGGTGTTCGTCACCGAAATCGTCAACCCCGACGGCACCACATTGTGGCGCCACGATCCGATTGGCGAGCGTGTCATCGACGCTCGAACAGCCGATCAGCTTTCCTGGGTTCTCGGTCAGGTCATCGAACGAGGCACCGGACGCGACGCAGACCTTGGCCGACCGGCAGCTGGAAAGACCGGAACCGCGCAGAACTACGCCGATGCCACATTCGCGGGATACACCCCGGACCTCGCAGCCGCCGTGTGGGTCGGCTTCCCGCAAGGCCAAATCTCGATGGTGCCGTGCAACCGCAAGGAGTGCACGGAGGACGACCCGGGCACCGATATCCAAGTCGCCGGCGGCACCTACCCAGCTCGTATCTGGCGCGAGATCATGATCGCGGCACACGCAGGTATCCCACCGACCGAGTTCGCCCCACCACCAGCGAGCGCTCCCCCAACGACGGTTCTCGATGTCCCCGATTCGGTGGACGTACCCGACTTGTTCGGTCAGACCGTCGCGGCGGCGACCGAACGCCTTGATGGCACGTCGCTCACGCTGTCGCCCGTCGAGATCGAGGACGAGACCTTCGCCCCCGGAACGATCATCAACCAGGCCCCACCGCCATTCACTGCGGTACCCGGAGGCACGACGGTGATCGTCGAAGTCGCCATCGACCCGGACCAGCCGACCGTTCCGAATGTGATCGGGGTTGACCTGACCACGGCCCGTACACGGATTCGCCGTGAAGGTTTCACGAGCGAGCGGGTCTTCGTCGACCAAAACAACGAATTCACCCGCGCCACCGACAGCGCCGACGCCGTTGTCGTTCGACAAAACCCGCAACCGGGAACGATTGCCGAGGCTGGCACGAAGGTCACGATCGTGCTCCAGTTACGCTAATCCCTGTGAACTCCCCCCAGGATGAACAGTCGACGTCCAAGTACACCGACGCGGAACGAACCCAGCCAGACCCCGGACGGACCGAGTACATCCCCGAAGGCATGGGTGCGTGGTCCAGAGCGGCTGCGATCGTGTTCGTCATCATCGCCGTCGGGTTCTGGCTCTTCGTGTTCAGCCCGTTCGCTCGAGATATCTTTCAGGCCCCAGATCAGATCGAGGACGAAGCGTACGTCGCCGACATTGAAGTCCGATGCGCTGAGGCGTTGGCGACCATGGATGCGTTGCCATCGATCCGCTCGGCGACGGGTCCCGAGGACCGGGCGGTCAACCTCGACCAAGCCAACGCAGCACTTCAGGAAATGCGTGATGACCTCGCCACCCTTCCCGGAGGCACAGAGAAGGATCGAGAGCTCATCGAGCGCTGGCTACAGGACTGGGACTTCTACCTCGCAGACCGCGTCGCCCACGCCGACAAACTCCGCAACGGCGATGACAGTCGCTTTCTCAATACCGAACGCGACGGGATCTTTATTGCCGAACGCATGAGCGGGTTTGCCCGCGTCAACGAATTCCGCAGCTGCCTTCCGCCAGGCGACCTGTAATTCTCCGCTGACACCATCCATCGGCCGGGGGCTCGATCGAGGGGCCTAGGTCTCGGAGAGGGCTACAAGGCAGGCGTTGACGATGTGGCCTGGCGAGATTCCCATGATGTCGTGGAGGTCCGCGATCGTTCCGGATTCACCAAACCGGTCGACCCCAAGCGTCAGCTGGCGTGTTCCCAGAGCGGAGCCGATCCACGCAAGACTATGGCTGGCCGCATCATGGACGCTGACCACGGGCCGCTGGCGCTCCGCAGCGGGAACCAATAGATGCAGCTGGCTCGGTTCCCGAACCGCCGCAGATAATCCGCCGACCATCGCATAGCTCGACCGCCAGCTCCGGTACGCACGATCTGGGCTGGTGAGCTGGATCACCGAAGCCTGCACGCCCTCGTCGTCGAGCTCCTCGGCGGCTGCGACCGCGTCTGGGGCCATTGCGCCGGTCGTGACGATCGTGACCCCTGGGCGGCCGTCGGGCGCTGCGTCGCGAAGCCGGTATCCACCAGCGAGCACCTGGCGCCGCAAGGAGACCTCGCCGATTCGTTCCAGCGCAGCTGCGAAGAGGGTCTGGTCCACTGGACGCGTCGACAATCGTAAGTACGTGCTCGACCCCTCCGGACGGGCGAGCTCAGCAATGGCGTCGCACAGCAGCCAGTCGACCTCGGTTGCGAAGGTCGGCTCGGCGTAGTGCAGGTTTGGCAGCTCGGCACCAACCGATGGGGTAATCGTCGACTGATGCGCTCCACCCTCAGGCGCCAACGTCACCCCCGACGGCGTGCCGGTCACGATGAACCGTGAGTCGTTGTAGATGCCATAGACCAGCGCATCGAGGCCGCGCAGGACGAACGGATCGTAGACGGTTCCGATCGGGAGGAGTTGGCGTCCGTGGTGATCGTGGCTCAGACCCAACTGTCCGAGCAGCATGAACAAGTTCATCTCGCTAATGCCCAATTCGAGATGCTGCCCCGATGGCGAAGGCGCCCATTTCAACAGCCGCTCGGATCCGCCGTGGTCGTCGCGTTCCTCGTGGGAGAAGACGCCCTTCTTGTTAATCCAACCACCGAGGTTGGTCGAGATCGAAACGTCGGGGGCGGTCGTCACGATATGTGAACCAAGACCGTCGACGTCGGCGAGCGCCGCGAGCGTGCGCCCAAACGCGATCTGCGATGACGTCGAGCCCGAGCTCACCGGCGGGAGTGCTGCATTGGGAACGGGCGGCGTCGGGCGGACCGACGGCATTGGATTATTGATCTCGCCGCCCACGGCTTCGACGAGCTGGCCAGCTGGCGTGCTCGGGTCGAACCGGTCCCATTCATCTTCGACGGGGATGCCCATGGTGGTCCGCAACGAATCGATCTGGTCCTCCGTCAGTAACGCCGCATGGTTCATTGGGTCACCGGCGATCGGCAACCCCCAGCCCTTGACGGTGTAGGCAAATACCACCGACGGGCGGTCGACCTCGGCGTCACACTCTCGGAACGTTCGCTGCAGCAGGCCAAGGTCGTGTCCCCCAAGGTCGGTTACCAGCGTGGCCAGGGAAGCATCGTCCAGTTCGTTTGCCATCGCTGACACCGCAGCATCGGCACCTGCCAAGAACTTGTCGCGCAGAGCACTGCCGGACAGAGCGAACAGCGACTGGTATGCCTCGTTGCCCATCTGGTCGATATGAGACCGAAGGGCTTCGCCGCCTTGACGTTCGAACGCCGCTGTCAGTGCAGATCCGTACTTCGCCTCGGCGACATGCCAGCCTGCATCGGCGAAGAACCGCTTGAGCCGAGTAGCCGCAATGTCGGGGATGACCCGGTCGAGGCTCTGTCGATTCAGGTCGACCACCATGGTGAAATTGCCGAGGCCTTGAGTAATCGGATCGGCGATCGCCTCCCAGATGTTGCCTTCGTCGAGCTCAGCGTCGCCGACGAGGGCGATAAAGCGAGCGTCAGGCTGATCGCCGAAGTGCACATCGAGATACCGACGCGTCGCGGCCGCGAACAACGGAGCCACCGCTCCCAGCCCAACCGAGCCCGTCGAGAAGTCGGAGACATCGGGGTCTTTCGTTCGCGACGGGTACGCCTGCAGCCCGCCGCGCTGACGCAACGTCGTCAGATACGACGCATCGAGCTCGCCGGTCAGGTATTTGATCGCGTGATAGACCGGCGACGCGTGTGGTTTTACTGCCACTTTGTCATGTCCCGAGATGTGGCCGAACCACAACGCCGTCATGATCGACACCATCGAAGCGCTCGACGCCTGATGGCCGCCGACCTTCACCTCGGTATCACCTCTGCGATTGGCAGCGTCCACGATTCGAGTCGCGAGCCACAAGACCCGTTGCTCGATCTGCTTCAGTGTCGAAAGATCGACGTCGTTGCCTTCAGCCGGTTCGGTCACTTCGACTCTCCATCAGCTAGGGACGGGTTCGACCTTGGCACCAACTCAACCGTTAGGCATTCTCGCGAAGAAGCTCGTCGGCGACGGCTTTGCCGGCAGCGATCATGCGGCGATGCCCGCCGTCAAGACCGTAATCATCGAGCTCCTCCAGACCGACCCACTTGATGTCTTGGCTCTCGTGGTTGCCAACCTGGCGAGCGCCGGCAGGGGCAAAGACGATGAAGCGCACGTCGTAGTGCCAGACGGGATCTTGGCCCTCTTTTGCAACATTGTGAATGTCGAGATCGATGGCCGGGTCGACAATCTCGAGTCCCTCGATACCCGTCTCTTCGGTCGCTTCTTTGAGGGCGACACGCGCGAGGTTCGCTTCGCCATCCGCGTGGCCGCCCGGCTGGAGCCAGCGCTGCAGTTTGGTATGAAACATGAGCAAAGTCTGCGTGGCATCGTGGTTGAACACCAGCGCAGAACCGGTTAGGTGACCGGGTGTGGTGGATCGGTCGAGGGCTCCCGGTTCGAGCGCCGTTAGTTCGAAGAACTTCCGCTTGACGTCCTCGAGTTCGGGGACGTGAATCGGTGCCACGTGATGCCAGGCAGCTCTCGGCTCGGAGCTGCCAACCAACGCAGGATCGCCTACGGGAAATCGTTTGTATTCACGCATTTGCCAGTTCCTGCCGCTCGCCTACCTGCACAGAAGGTAGCAGCGCCCCGAAGGCAGCGCTGTCATCAGTACACCGCAAAACACTCGGGTCGAAGTGGTCTGACTGAACGGCACCGAGTGGTCTAGGAGATCGGGGTCCGGCAGTCGTACGATTCATACCAGTGCGAGACTTCCTTTTAGACCTCGATGACAGCGTTGGCCGGCGCGCCGGACTCGAGCGCGCCTTACGGGACGCAATTCGCGAGGGGCGCTTACCGGCGGGCACGCTGCTGCCATCGACGCGGTCCATTGCGTTGGACTACTCGATGGCCCGAGCCACCGTCGTCGCGGCGTACGAGCAACTCGCGATCGAGGGGTATCTCATTGCACATCAGGGCGCTGGGACCAGGGTTGCTGACGTGCGTCAATCCGCCCCCGTCGAGCCCGAGTCCGGAAACCCCTGGCCCTCGCCACCGACAGCGGACTTTCGACCTGGCGAACCTGACGGCGGCCAATTCCCGCGGTCGACATGGGGCCAAGCGGTCCGGCGGGTCTTGAGCGACACGTCCGATGGCGCGTTTGGATACGCCGACCCGAGAGGTGTGGCGCCCCTACGCGCCGTACTCGCCGAATATCTGGGGCGATCACGGGCGGTTGCCGCGAGTCCCGAGAGCATCAGCGTGTTCGGCGGAGTTACCTCATCGTTCGGATTCCTCGCCGAAGTTTTCCGCTCCCAAGGAATAGAGCGGGTTGCTGTCGAGGATCCAAGCCTCTTTCTCCTTCGCGATGTGTTCGGGCTGCTCGGACTTACCTTGGTGCCCGTGCCGGTCGACAGCGAGGGCATCGAGGTCGACCAGCTCCAACAGCTCGACGTCGGCGCCGTTGTCGTGACCCCCGCCCATCAGTTTCCCCTCGGTATCACCATGACCGCGGAGCGTCGCACCGCGCTGCTGTCCTGGGCACGATCTCAGAATGCGTGGATCATCGAAGACGACTACGACGGCGAGTTTCGATACGACCGACGGCCGATCGGCTCGTTACAGGGGCTCGACCCTGAGCGCGTGATCTACACCGGGACGGCGAGCAAGATGTTGAGCCCGGCGCTGCGGCTGTCATGGCTCGTACTACCCGAAGCACTCCGTGGCCCCCTGGCGCAGACCAAACACTTGCGCGGTGGCGTGTCGACCATCGAACAGCTCGCACTCGCTGACTTCATCGATCGCGGCGACCTCGACCGTCACTTGCGAACGTGCCGAGGGATCTACGACGCACGGAGAGCCCAGCTGAGCGACCTGCTCGACGAAACCGCTCCGTGGCTGTCGGTCTCAACCGCTCAGGCCGGGCTGCACCTTGCGGCTTCACTCACCGACGACCGAATCACCGAGTCCGAGCTTGTCGAACGGGGATTCCACGCCGGAGTGGGGCTCATGGGGTTTGCACCGATGTGGCTCGGAGACCCAACGACGACGGGGTTGGTGCTCGGCTATAGCCGCCCAGCCGAGCACCAGTTCCCCACCGCTATTGAACGCCTAGCCGAGGTTCTACAGCCCCTCGGTTGACGCTCCGCCGTCGAGGCGACCCGCCCACCACATCGTCGCGAGTGGTAGGGCCGCAAAGAACGCGAGACCGCCAAGGCTCGCAAGGAGATCGCCGGTTGAAAGTCCGTCGGTGTTGAGCACGTGGTAGGCGAAATGTGGGACGCCCCAAACGAGCGCAGCCCCACACGCCGTGCGGATAAGCGTGGGGTTGAGCGACACAGCCGCAGCAACAAAGACCACGGCCAACGACAGGTTCAATGCGCCAAAGTCACGGATGAGGTGCTCGTTGTATGGACCGTCCACAGAGATCCAACCGCGGCCCAGCCCCGGGAACCCGTCGTAGAACGATTGCGGGGCAAAGAGCGCCCAGAACCCGATCTGGAGGTTGGAGAGTGTGAGGTAGCCGAGTGCGACACGAATCATCCGAGCAGTTTTCATATCTGGATCGTAGAGATGAAGCGGTACTGCCTTTGTGGTCCATTTCGGTCAAGAAAATCAGACCAGTTCTCGTGCCACCTAGCGCGTTGAGACCCAGGGGCTCGCATCTAGGTACCAGCGCCATGGCGTGTCCTGACCAACGGACAGCCCGACTCGAGTCGTTTGTACGACGTCTCCAGCCGCCTCGGCCTCGCGCAGCTCTAGCCGCACCGCAGAGGCCGGGTCACAAACGTTCAGACCGTCGTGGCCTCTGTCGATTCCCAATGCCTGGCACAACTTTCCGGGCCCATTGCTGAGGTCGAGTTCCCGCTTTGCCTTCGGTCGTCCCCTGCGCATCGCGGAGCGGTCGCCGACCGGCTCGAGCGCTCGGATCAAGACGGCCTGCCCATCCCCCTCTGGCCCGGTAACGATATTGGCGCAGTGGTACATCCCGTAGATCAGGTAGACGTACAGCACGCCAGCGGGTCCGAACATCGGCTCGGTGCGAGGCGTGATTCCTCTCGCTGCGTGGCTCGCTGGGTCCTCGGCTCCGCCGTAGGCCTCCGTTTCGACGATCCGCCCCGAGCCGAACGGACCGTGCAAGACAGGCCCGATCAACGCCGGGGCGACAATCGTTGAGTGCTGAGAAAGGTCGATCACCTCTCCACCCATGGGCCGCCCCCGTTTAGGAGATTGCGGCGCGGAAACGTTCGAGCTGCACGGCTACGGCTTGGGGGCTTCCGCCTCCGTGGGTTGTGCGGCGAGTTACCGATACGCCTGGTTCAAGTATTGCCGCTGCTTCGACACCGAGCCGTTCGTCGGCGCTCACGAGATCGACGAGCGATCCCTGCCCCTCCAGGGCGTTTCGCACGTGCTCGCCAACGACCGCATGAGCATCCCGGAACGCCATTCCTTTCGAGACCAGGAACTCCGCCAAGTCGGTTGCGGCGGCGTACGGCGAATTGGCTTGTTCGGCCATCCGGTCGGTGTTGAACGTCGTGGTCGCGACCATGCCATCGAGCGCAAGAAGCGTCAGACGCACCGTGTCGACGGCATCGAACAACGGCTCCTTGTCTTCCTGCATGTCCTTGTTATACGTGAGCGGTAAACCCTTGACGCTCGCCAAGAAGCCCGTCAGGTTGCCGATGAGACGGCCACCCTTACCGCGAGCGAGTTCGGCGATATCGGGGTTCTTCTTCTGCGGCATCATCGACGAGCCGGTGCTGAACGCATCGTCGAGGGTGATGAATCCAAACTCCGTGCTCGCCCACAGAATGAGTTCCTCGCCGATTCGGCTCAGGTGCACGCCGATCATCGCCAGCGAATACAACGTGTCGGCCACGAAGTCGCGGTCGGCAACACCGTCGAGGCTGTTCTCAAACAACCCCGCCATTCCCAGCTCACGTTGGGAGATTCGTGGGTCGAGGGGCAGGGAGGAACCGGCCAACGCTCCGGCGCCGAGCACCGATACGTCGGTGCGACGCCGAGCATCGGCGAGACGGTCGACGTCACGGTTGAGCATCCAGCCATGCGCGAGCAGGTGATGGGCGAGCGACACTGGCTGGGCCTGTTGGAGATGGGTGTATCCGGGTAGATACGCATCGCCGGCTGCTTCGGCCTTTGCCAGCAGCGTGTGCTGAAAGCGACGAACAAGGTCTGAAATCTCGTCAATCGCCTGAAGGGTCCACAGACGAACATCGAGTGCTACCTGATCGTTTCGGCTACGCCCCGTGTGCATCTTCGCTCCAGCGGGTTCAAGCTCGGTCACGCGGCGCTCAACGGCGGTATGAATGTCCTCGTCGCTCGATGCCCACTGCATTTCGCCCGACGCGATTTCCGCTTCGACCTGGTCGAGCGCGGCGAGCACGCCATCTCGCTCGGCGGCGGTTAGCAGGCCCACTGCTTCGAGCATCGTCACGTGCGCTCGTGAGCCAGCGATGTCCTCGCGGAACATCCGTTGATCGAACGGAAGGCTGTCGTTGAGCTGTTGTAAGGCTTCAGCTGGTCCCCCGGCGAAGCGGCCATGCCACAACTGGCCCCTATTGTCGTCGGGACTTCCGCCCGACATCCCCGAATTAGTCATTTGAGCTCCACGCTTCGCTTCCGTTAGGAATCTCCACCATTAGTAGATGTTTCCCCGCTTGCTCGCGAGCGTCCGGAGGCGCAACGCGTTCAGCTTGATGAAGCCGTCGGCATCAGCCTGGTTGTAGGCGCCATCGTCCTCTTCGAACGTCGCGATCTTTTCGTCGAAGAGCGAGTCGTCGCTCTTGCGGCCCACAACGGTGACATTGCCCTTGTACAGCTTGATCCGAACCTCACCGTTCACCGCAGCCTGACTGTGGTCGATAGCGGTCTGCATCATCAGGCGCTCTGGAGCGAACCAGAAGCCGTTATAGATGAGCTTTGCGTACCGAGGCATCATCTCGTCCTTCAGATGTGCGACCTCGCGGTCGAGGCAGATCGACTCGATTGCACGATGGGCACGCATCATGATCGTGCCACCCGGCGTTTCGTATGCCCCTCGGCTCTTCATGCCGACGAAGCGATTCTCGACGATGTCGAGGCGACCAATACCGTTGGCCCCACCGATGCGGTTCAACTCGGTCAGTACCGCAGCTGGGCTCATCGGCGTGCCGTCGATGGCAACAATGTCGCCAGCCTCGTAAGTGAGCTCGACATAGGTTGGCATGTCAGGAGCTGCCTCGGGCGACACGCTCCACCGCCACATCTCTTCTGGTGGCTCGGTCCACGGGTTTTCGAGCGGACCACCTTCGAAGCTGATGTGAAGCAGGTTGGCATCCATGGAGAACGGAGATTTCGTACCGCGCTTCATCTCGATCGGGATCTTGTGCTCGGCGGCATAGGCCATCAGAGACTCGCGAGAGCCGAGGTCCCACTCCCGCCACGGTGCAATCACTTTGATGTCTGGCTTGAGCGCGTACGCACCGATCTCGAAGCGGACCTGATCGTTGCCCTTGCCGGTCGCTCCGTGACTGATTGCGTCGGCGTTCTGTTCGATGGCGATCTCTACTAGCCGCTTCGCAATCAGTGGCCTCGCAATGGAGGTTCCCAGCAGGTACTCACCCTCGTAGATCGTGTTCGCGCGAAACATCGGGAACACGAAGTCACGAACAAACTCCTCGCGGAGGTCATCGATGTAGATCTGCTCGGCGGGCACGCCCATCTCGAGCGCTTTGGTACGGGCTGGTTCGACCTCTTCACCCTGTCCAAGATCTGCGGTGAACGTGACGACTTCGCACTCATAGGTCTCTTGTAGCCACTTGAGAATGATCGAGGTGTCGAGGCCGCCTGAGTAGGCGAGCACGACCTTGTCGACGTTGGCTGTTGCTGTCATTGCTGCTCCTAGATTCCTGCGAGGATTCGAATATGTTCGGCAAGGTCCTTGCCACTGACTTCTTCGGTGGCGACGATCAGTATCGAGTCATCGCCTGCGACGGTTCCCAACACGCCATTGAGGCCAGATCGGTCGAGAGCCGAGGCTACGACGTGCGCCGATCCCGGTGGTGTTTTCACCACGACGAGGTTGTGGGAGTGGTTCACTTCGGCCACCCAGTCGCTCAGGACTCGGCGCAAATGATCAGGGGGCGCTACCTGTTCGTTCGTGTGTTCTGGCAGCGCGTACACCAGGTCGCCGCCGGGAACGCGTACCTTGATCGCTCCGATGTCCTCGAGATCACGCGACACCGTGGCCTGGGTTGCCTCGACCCCGGCTGCCTCGAGGAGTTCGACGAGTTGACCTTGCGAGGTCACTGCGACGTCGGCGAGCAACTGGACGATCTTGTGTTGCCGGGACGTCTTGCTCACGACATCTCTCCCAACGCGAACGCGAGGTAACCCCTCGCCGCATGCATTCGGTTCTCTGCGAGCTTCCACACCCGGCTGGCCGGACTGTCGACGACCTCGCTGGTGACCTCTTCGCCGCGATGTGCAGGCAGGCAGTGCAAGAACACTGCGTCACCGGCGGCCCGCATGAGGTCGCCATCGATCTGATAGTCGGCAAATGCCTTCAGGCGAATCGCCGTCTCTGCTTCCTGGCCCATCGAGGTGAAAACATCGCTATACACAACGTCGCAACCCTCGACCGCCTCATAGGGATCCACCATGGTTTCGACGGTTCCTCCGGTCGAACGAAGCAACGCGAGGTCGTCCTCACCGAAGCTGTACTCCGATGGTGACGCAATTCGGAAGACGCCGCCGAGCATGCCTACGGCAAGCCCCAATGAGCGGGTCACATTGTTGCTGTCGCCGATGTACGCCACGGTGCGTCCTTCGACGGATCCGAACTCTTCGATGATCGTGAGCGCATCGGCGAGTGCCTGCATTGGATGAGCAGCGTCGGAGAGCAAGTTGACGATCGGGACACGGTCGACCTCGGCCATCCGTTCGACCTTGGAGTGCTCGAACACTCGGGCGCCGATCGCTGCGTGGAAACCGGCAAGAGTGTTGGTGACGTCTTCTACGGACTCCCTCGTGTCGAGACCGATCTCGTCGGCCTGGATGTACACGGGCAGGCCGCCGAGCTGGAAGACCGCCATCTCCATCGAGTTGCGCGTCCGCAAGCTTGGCTTCTCAAAGACGAGGGCCATGCCCTTGCCTTGCAGGACCTGCGGTGGCGCTTTGGATTGGGCTAGCGCCAAGACGTGCTGTAGCTCGTCGACGCTGAGGTCATCGATCTCGAGAAGGTGTCTCATAGCACGGCCCCTTTCAGTGCAGCATCGATCTTGCGAATCGACTCTTCGATTTCGCCCGACGACACGGTGATCGGAGGCGCCAGGCGCAGGGCGGTCTTGGTGACACCGTTGAGCAGAACACCGTTTGCCGCACAGGCCGCCGCTACTTCCCCGCCGGTGCGCCCTGCGAGGCCGGCTTCGTTGAGCTCGGCCGCCAACAGAAGTCCAGAACCTCGGACCGATTCGACCCCATCGAGCGCGAGGAGTGCGTTCGTGAGCTCAGCACCTCGCTCAGCGGCGACAGCGGGAGCGTTCATTTGCTCCATTACGGCAATGGTTGCTCGGGCGGCGGCGGCGGCAAGTGGCTGCCCGGCAAAGGTTGACCCGTGGTCACCCGGCTTCAGGCTCTCAGCGACTTCGCGCTTCGCCCACACCGCGCCGATCGGCATGCCATTTCCGAGACCCTTCGCCATGGTGACGATGTCGGGAAGGATCCCTGCGTGTTGGAAGCCGAACCATGCACCGGTGCGGGCCATGCCGGTCTGGATCTCATCGAGGATGAGGAGCACCTGGCGTTCGTCGCACAACGCCCGGAGATCGCGGAGATAGCCAGCGTCGGTGGTGTTGACGCCGCCTTCGCCTTGAATGGCTTCGACCAGGATCGCTCCAACGGTTGGATCGAGAGCTGCTTCCATGGCATCGACGTCGTTGTACGCGGCGTGGCGAAAGCCTTCGGGAAGGGGCTGGAAGGTCTCGTGTTTCTCGGGCTGGCCGGTGGCGTGCAAGGTGGCCAACGTCCGTCCATGAAACGACCGCATTGCCGAGAGCACGACGTGGCGG